>NZ_JBNPEN010000005.1:0-244700 GCF_050490295.1 Pseudarthrobacter sp. J1763
AGGTAGCCGAGGCTCTGCGTGAAGCTGGCCAGAAGGCAACCAAGAACGCTTCCGAGCAGGAGCAAGCTTCCCACTAAGTTCCACAGTGGGCGTAGGGCCCGGACCGTCAACACGACGATCCGGGCCCTACCGCATTTAAGGACCGTTCTTAAGTTCCGTGAGTTGAGCCGAGATCTAGTGAGGGACTGGTTCCACATCGTTCGGATGTTCAAGGGCAGGTTCCGGAGTATCCAGTTCGCCACCGGCCGTCGAGTTCCCGGCTCGGATTTCATCCAGTCTGACCAGCAACACACCTCCAACGATCAGCGCACCACCCATAAGCTGCACTATCCCGGGCAATTCACCCAAAAGAAGCCACGCCCACAATACGGCGAAGAGAACCTCGGTGAGTGAAATGAAGGACGCCACTTTGGAGCCAAGCGCCCGCGCGGCGTAAATCCCTGAAACGTATGCGAGTACGGTTGCCAGAATCACCAGGCCACCCAAGGAAACCCACCAAGGCGCAGTCCAAGAACCAAGCTGGGTATCCGCTGTACTGAATTTCATCGGCAACAATCCGGTGAGTCCAGCCATCCACATAACCATGGCGCCCACTAAAAGCCCGCCCGATGCGAGCACTAGCGGCGGAAGCGAATCATTCTGCTTGGCGGTAATAAAGAAGTAAACGGCCAAACACACCGCAGCGGCTAAGCCCCAGAGAACTCCCACAAAGTCCACCTTGATTGCGCCATTCAAGTCCAAAACCAAGGCAAGCCCTGCCAAGGACAGGACGGCGCCGCCGATAGTGAGCAAGCGAGGCCTGCGTCGGCTCACCAACCACAGCCACACCACAATAAACACCGGAGCGAGGTACTCAAGGAGCAAGGCAACACCAACGGACAACCGGGATACCGCATTGAAATAGAACAGCTGACAGGCGGCCACGGCAATCAGCCCGAAGAGGCCAATGGTGAGCCAATTTTTGACCAGTTGGTGCCAACGTCCACGCAAGGCAATCAGCGCTGGAATCAACAAAACCAAAGCCGCTCCGGTGAGCCTGGCAGTAACAGCAGCCCCGGGAGTCCAGCCGGTTTCCAACAACGCTTTGGCGAAGGAACCAGAGATTCCGAAGACGGCGGAGGAAAACAGCGCGATACCCAGACCTCTTGCGGCAATATTCGTGCGGTCCATCGGCTCGTCCTGTCAGGAGTAAAGTGTTGTTATGCCCCTGACGTTACGCGTCGCTTCAGTAAGGAGTCAAGATGGTCTTTGCACCTGACACAGAGACGGCCTTGCGTTCTGTAGTAAATCTCATCAACACCGCAGCAAACGGCGATGAACACCTGGCAACCATGGCCCAGCTCGACGACTTCCTGACCGCCGAGAGTTTCACCGGCTCGCGAGTCCGCAATTCCGCAGAAGTGGCAAGCGTCCGGGAATTGCGCGCCACCCTCACAACGGTGTGGACCGCCACCGAGGACCAAGCGGTGATCACCGTCAATGAGCTGCTGCGCAACGCAAAGGCCCTTCCCCAGCTGGTGAAACATGACAGCTGGGACTGGCACGTCCATGCCACCCCGGCACATGCACCGCTCGCCGAACGAATGGCAACCGAAGCAGCAATGGCGCTTATTGACGTTATCCGCAGCAAAGAAATGGACAGGATGCTCCTGTGCGCGGCAGAGGATTGTGATGCGTTTGTTTTGGACCTGAGCCGCAACCGTTCAAAAAGGTATTGCGATACCGGAAACTGCGCGAACCGTGCTCACGTCGCGGCATACCGGGCCCGACAGCGGAACTAGCGCCAGCACGACGTCGGGCCTTAGTTTTAGCGGCCCTAGTTTTACCAGCCTTGGCGTTAGCGCCCGACCTTGCCCATCAATGATGCAACGGGGCGCAGGAACAGTGGGCGGGCCAACAACCAGCCACCGGCCATGACCACAAGTGAGATCACAAAGATCCAGAAGCCAAACCAGCTCACTTCATCACGGTTGCCGTACATGTGGTTGAGGTTGCGCAGCACACCCGTAGCCAGGACCAAGAACACATGCACCGCAATAAAAGCAACAAAGTAGATCATGACCGGGAAGTGAACAGCACGGGCAGCTTCAATGGGGAAGTACTTGTTGATCGCAGCTTTTTTAGGCCATGCAGCTGAGGTTCGGAGACCGGTCAAGAATGACAGGGGCGCTGCGATAAACACCGTTGCAAAGTAGGCCAAAAGCTGCAGTGCGTTGTAGTTGGACCAACCGTTTTCAGTGGGCCAATTCAGCGAGGCGTATTGCAAACCTGCCGAAACGGCGTTGGGGATAACGTCCCAGCTGGTGGGGACAATCCGCACCCAGTGCCCGGTGGCAAAAATCAGCACAGCAAACACCAGGCCGTTGAGTACCCACAGCACATCCAAGCTCAAGTGGAACCATAGTTCCAAGCTAATTTTGGTTGGTGCGTTTTTGGTCCTAATCAGGCCTTTATTGTTGCGGGTCCAATACGCGGCCGGACGAGTGGTGGTCCGAACTTGAATGCCGGAACGGATGATCAGAACTAGCAAAAAGGCGTTGAGGAAGTGTTGCCAGCCCAACCATGCGGGCAAGCCGTCCGGAGTTCCAGCAGGTAGTTCCGAATGTCCGGGGAATTGTTGGATGAAGTCTTGGCCAAAGGTGGTGGAGCGAATCCACATTGCTAGGAGGACCACAACCACCACCGCCGCAACAACAATCGCGGCAACCTTAATCCGCTTGCTTTGGTTCCCGGTGGTGCCGGAGGACTTCTTCACTGTGGACATTCGGCTACATACCTCGCGCAAGTGTTAGGCGGCCCAGTTGTGGCCGTTCTTGTGGCCCAGTTTATCCGGGTCAGTGGGAGGAATGATGTCACCCGTCACAGAGCGTACCTTTTAGAGACGAATTTAGCTGTGCGGGCCGGAGTTCTTGCTGCTCAGATTCACGCCTGAGCCCTTACCTAGGTGCTCGGCGTTTTCCTTGTAGCTCAGCGCCAGCATCGCCGCCACCACCAAGGTCACAATAAAAGCGATGCCGCCGCCCGTGAACGCGAGGTCAAAGCGAGGGGTTTTGCTGCTACCGCCGGAAGCGAAGATCAATACGGCGAAGAAGGCCAGCAGACCAAAAAATGCGGAGAACATCAGCGGTCCTTTGATGGAGCCTCGGGTCTTGCGCGGCTCTCCCGGTTGCTGCTGTGCCACGGTTTTCCTCCCCTCGGCACGCCACCAAGGGCGGCCGGTGATCTTTTGACGCGCGGCAGTCCCGAGCGCACACTCCTTCTACAGAAAGTAGAAGCGGTATCCCTAGTTTACGGCCTTTGGCCCAGTCGCGCCGATCCGAACATCATGCCGCGCGCTAAGCCCAGACAAAATCCACAACACGCCGGAGATAATGGCAGCTCCACCGGTCACCCCCAGCAGCGCATGCGCGCCCAAATAGGTGAAGAACGGCAGAGCCGCCGCGGTTCCCACACCCACAAAGCCGGAGACAATCCAGTCACGCGCCAGAGGCGAAGCACCCCGGAGCCAGAACCAGAACAAAAGTTCGACGACGCCAGTCACCCCTAAGGCCACGGACAGCGCCGCTGTGGTTCCGGCGTCAGACATTGACACAAACGCCACAACACCAGCCAGTGCACTGACCACGGCGGCAATCAGCAACGGCAGCCGCGTTTTGGGGGTTGGATCAACCTTGCGCTGCCACACAAAAACTGCCGCGTTCGCCAGCAGATACAAGCCCGAGGAAACAGCCAACACTTGCACCGAGGGCGAGGCCCAGAAAACAGTCACGGCACCGAAGGCAAGCGCAATCACTGCGCGCACCAACAGGGGTTGCCACACCGGACGGTGCGCGGGAACGGTGGAGGATGCTGAAGCGGAAGTCACCCGAACAGTTTAGTGTGCCCGGCTGAGGACTCCGTCCAGGTAGGCAGTCGGCCAATGTTGGGCTGGCTCTTGTTTAACTGGCGGTTCATCTAGCCGCCAGTCACCATCCACTTGCCGCCACTGGCTCGCAGACCCAAAGTCAGAGCCCGCGCACACATGTAACCCAATGCGAAAGCAGCCCACAACCACCCCAACCACGCCGGGCCAGACGGTGCAGCGGGCATCAGGAAGGCAACAGCAATCAGCAACGGCGCATAAATAAGCACGTTCACTACCCCAGCAATCGCCAGATACTTTGCGTCGCCGGCACCGATGAGCACCCCATCCAAAACAAAAACCAACCCGGCAATCGGCTGGCCAATAGCCATCACCAAAAGGGCGGGGGTCAGTGCAGTATGAACTGAGGCATCATTGCTAAACACCCAGCCAGCCCACGGTGAGGCAATTGCCAAAAGGGCGCCGGTAATCACGCCAAAGCCCAGCCCCCAGCGAACCATAGTCCCAGTAAGCGCCTTGGCCCTGCCGGCGTTCCCAGCGCCAAGTTCTTTGCCAATGAGGGCCTGCGCCGCAATTGCCAGGGCATCGAGCGCAAAGGCAAAGAAGCTAAAAACCGTGGCGGCAAGTTGATGAGCAGCTAGATTCACTGAGCCCTGAGCGGCTGCCACCATCACCGTCACCAGCATGGCCAAGCGCATACTCGCGGTACGCAACATCAACCAAGAACCCACCTTGCCCATACTCAGGACACCGCGAAAGCTAGGGAAAACACTTACGTTATGGGAGCGGGTTCGGCTAAATACGATTCCCAAATACACGGCCGCCATAGCCCACTGCGCAATACTTGTACCCGCCGCCGAGCCCGCCACAGAGAGGCCTAAGCCGTATACAAAAAACCAGTTGAGCACAATGTTCAAAGTAAACCCGGCCGTGGCCACCACCAACGGAGTACGGGTGTCCTGGAGACCACGCAACACCCCGGTTCCGGCAAAAACGAGCAACATGGCCACCAGCCCGGGCATGGACCAGCGTAGGTAGTCCACGGCAAAACCGTGTACGGCGGAGCCCTCAGCGGCACCCAAAAGACCCACCATCTGGGGCGCCACAAAAAACCCTGCTACGGCCAGGACCACACCCAGCCCAAACGCCAACCACACGCCGTCGCGTCCAGAGGACAGAGCCTTAGCAGCGTCACCGGCGCCGAGTGCGCGGGCCACGGCAGGGGTGGTGGAGTAGGCCAAAAACACCATAAGACCCACAATCGTGTGGAGCACGGTAGTGGCCAAACCCAACCCAGCCAGTTGATCTACTCCAAGGTGGCCCACAATGGCCGAGTCCGCAAGCAAAAACAGTGGCTCGGCAATCAAGGCTACAAACGCAGGGACCGCTAAGCGCAGAATCTCACCGGCGTTCGATGACTTAGAGGTCATGACTTAGTTTTCATGGGGCTCGTTTTCGTGGCATTAACCTTTGGGACTTGAGTCATTTCTATGAACTAGCCGGTTATTGATAGCTATGTTTTAGAGCCCGGCCGAGGATCCGGGCGCCTTGATGGTACGCGCCCGGGTTTGGTCCCGAGTAGTTGAGCCGGATAAAGGGTCCGGCTGGTTCGGCGGGGAACCATTCGTTGCCGCCGGCGAGGATGACGCCATCGTTCTCACAGTCGCGCATCAGCTTGTCGAGATTTGTGCCATCGGGCAGGCGCAGCCAGAGGTGAAGTCCACCCTTCGGGATGTTCTCGATGTGGACCTGTGGCGCGTGTTCCCGAATGCTGGCGACCAGCAGGTCTCGGCGTGATTGAAGTTGGTGACGGAGGCTGCGCAGGTGGGTCTGCCAGCCTGGCTGTGTGACCACGTCGAGTGCTGCGGCCTGGAGGAGGCCGCTGACGTACATGGTTTCCGCGCCCCTGTCAGCAAGGATGCGTTCACGCGCCGGGCCGCGGGCAATGACTGCGGCGACGCGAATGGCCGGTGAGACGCTTTTGGTAAGGGAGCGGATGTAAATGACGTGGCCGGAGTCGTCGCGCGCCGCAATGGGGACGGGTGTGGTGTCGATGCCGAAGTCGTGGGCCCAGTCGTCCTCCACCAGGAACGCACCATGATCGCGAACCACTTCCAACACTTCCTCGCCGCGTTCCCCTGACCATTGGGCCCCGGTCGGATTGGCGTAATGGGGTTGTGCGTAAAACATGCGCGCACCGGTTTCTTCAAAGGCCCTCGCCAACTCCGAAGGGTCGGGGCCCTCGGGTCCGCTGGGCACGGGGACAAGCCGGACGCCGGCGTTCCGTGCGGCTAGGATGGCGCCCCAATAGGTGGGTGATTCAATCAGCAAAGGCTGTCCGTTCCCTACCAGGGCGCCGAAGATGGAACTCAGCCCGCTCTGGCTACCGGGTAGCACGATCACGTCACTAGGTGTGGGCGGGTTGATTCCGGCAGGCGTGGTTTCACCGAGTTCGCGGGCGAACCACGATTGAAGGTCCGGCAGGCCTGCGACGGGCGGGCGGGACAGCGCTGTTTCGCCCCGAGCGGCACGGGCCAGAGCGGCTTGGACCAGGCGTTCGGCCAACAGTTCCCGGTCCGGATAGCCGGAGTGAAAGGAAATGGCGTCGTTGGGGACGGTGCGCATCGTGGCGGAAGCCGACGGCACCAGCGTCTGGGGCGAGCCTAGGGCTGCACTCTGCCACCCATAGTCCGAGGGCCGGGCGGTGCGCGCCGCCCGCACAAAAGTCCCCACACCTGGCCGGCCCTCCACCAATCCTTGCATCTTGAGGGCTTGCAGGGCCTTCTGAACCGTGACAGGGCTCGCCGCAAACTCGGCAACCAGCGCCCTGGTCGACGGCAGCCGCGCACCCGGCGGAGACGTGTTGATCCGCTCCTTCAGCCTTGCCACAATGCGAGAACTGCTATCGTTGTTCATGAGTACCAATGATAGCGCTACTGTCATCAGTCGCCCACCGATACCAATGAGCGCACCGACCGGCCTGTGGCGGGGGCTCCTCGGAGTAGCAGCATTCTCTGGGCCCGGCTCCTGCTCGGCGAAACCCTAGGCTGGGCCACCACCCTGGGTGGACTCGCCGTCGTCCTTTGTGCAGGGTTCGCCGTACGCGTCAGACTCAACCCAGCCCGCCCGCTGCCAAGCAGCTGACCGCACGAATCACCACGAAAGGAACACCCATCGTGTACACCCCGGAACACTTCGCCGCCAGCCCTTCCGCAATACAGGAGCTCCTCACCGGACCATCCGCTGCCAACCTGGTTACCATGACGGGGCAAGGCATGCTCGCCACGCTGCTGCCGTTTGTTTACGACCCCACCGTAGGTGAACTGGGAGCACTGCATACTCATTTGGCCCGAAACAACATCCAATGGTCAGAACCTGCAATCGGTGAATCGATGGCCATCATCCAGGGACCCGACGCATACATCTCGCCCTCCTGGTACGCCGCCAAGGCCGAGCATGGACGCGTTGTGCCCACCTGGAACTACACAACAGCCCACGTGTACGGCACACTCACCATCCACGATGACCCGGCCTGGCTCGGTGCGCACGTCCGTGCTCTGACCAACCTCAATGAATCCGAGCGGGAGCATCCCTGGACAGTGGACGACGCACCGGATAAATACATCCTCGGCCAACTCAAGGCCATCGTGGGAGTTGAGCTCATCATCACCAGAATTGACGCCAAAACAAAGCTCAGCCAAAACCGGCCCGAGGCTGACGTCCACGGTGTCATAGCAGGGCTTCAAACGTGCGGCCACTCCCAAATGGCCGCCCAAGTAGAGCAAGCCAGCATTGCCGCACGGAACAGCGCCCCCCGCTTGCCTAGCCTTAAAAACTTAGGGGTCAGATAGCGCTAGAAGCCGCCACCGGTATCCGCAGCCATGTTGGCGAACCGCGAGTAATGGCCCTGGAAAGCGACCACAATGTCCTTGGTAGGGCCGTTACGGTGCTTAGCAATCAGGATGTCCGCCTCGCCAGCCCGCGCAGACTCTTTGTCGTAAACGTCCTCACGGTGGAGCAGAATCACCATGTCTGCGTCCTGCTCAATGGAACCCGATTCACGAAGGTCAGAAACCATGGGGCGTTTGTCTTGGCGCTGCTCGGAACCACGGTTCAGCTGAGACAGGGCAATAACGGGAACTTGAAGTTCTTTGGCCAGAAGCTTGAGCGCACGGGAGAACTCTGAGACCTCTTGCTGACGCGATTCCACCTTTTTACCGGAGCTCATGAGCTGGAGGTAGTCAAGGATCACTAGCTTGAGATCATGCTGCTGCTTGAGCCTGCGGCACTTGGCACGGATCTCCATGAGGGACATATTGGGGCTGTCGTCAATAAAGAGAGGAGCGTCATTCATCCGGCCCATAGTGGTGGCGATCTTGGACCACTGCTCGTCCTTGACAGTTCCCTTGCGGAGTTCTTGCAGCGGAATCGTGGCTTCTGCCGAGAGGAGTCGCATGGCAATCTCATTCCGGCCCATTTCAAGGGAGAAGAACACTGTGGCGAGGTTGTTTTTCACGGCAGCCGAGCGCGCAAAGTCCAAGGCAAACGTGGACTTACCAACGGCTGGGCGGGCCGCAATAACGATCATCTGGCCGGGGTGAAGGCCGTGAGTGAGGTCATCAAGTTCGTAGAATCCAGTGGGTACACCGGTGATTCCTTCACCACGGTGCCCAGAGGCTTCAATTTCATCCACAGTGGCTTCCATAACGTCCTTGAGCGCTACGTAATCCTCTGCGGTGCGGCGTTCTGCAACGGCGTAGACCTCAGCTTGGGCCTGATTGACCAAGTCTTCAACTTCGCCGTCTTGCCCATAGCCAAGTTGAACAATTTTGGTCCCCGCATTCACCAAACGGCGCAGCACGGCACGTTCAGCCACAATCTCTGCGTAGTAGCCAGCGTTGGCCGCCGTAGGAACCGTTTGGATAAGTTCGTGAAGGTAGGCTGGCCCGCCAATGCGGTTGATCTCGCCACGCTTGGTCAACTCGTCAGATACGGTCACGGCATCTGCGGGTTCGCCACGGCCGTACAGATCAATAATGGCTTCGTAAATGGTCTCGTGCGCTGGCCGGTAGAAGTCCACACCACGAACCAGCTCTACAACGTCTGCAATAGCGTCTTTAGAGAGCATCATGCCACCAAGAACAGACTGCTCGGCCGCAACATCCTGGGGAGGGGTCCGGTTTCCGCTGCTGCGTCCCGCGTCTACGGAATCATGTTGAGAGATAGACACGTGGGCCGTCCTTAATTGGATACTTCATGAAACTTCAGTACTACAGCACGCCTGAGACAAACACACCCGGATGACAGAAGTGCTGCAGCATGTGTAGCGGCTTTCGCGGTGGAAACCGTTCAGGGTCGCCGTTGGGACTCTTCGAAATCCAATTTATGCACAGTTTTTCCACAGGGCAGGCGAAAGCCGGGAAAGTGGATCCATCCAGCACCTAACTCGCTGCTGCACAGCATCTTCGTGGGGTCTCCCGCAACGTTAGCGCCCTCATCCGGAAGCACAAAGTGCGCCAAACAGCAAAGCTGTGGATAACCTGTGGGCAAACGCCCGCAACTTGTGCACAGCTTGTTGATAGAACTGTGGATAGAAAATTCTTCTCAGTTCAAACTGCCCCCTGAGCAGGGGAAACACTGACTCCAGCATGTGGAGTAAAAGTTTTTTCTGAAAAGCTTCATCCACAGCTTGAGGGTGGAGTTGTGCGAAACGATCTCATCACAGTGCGTTAACACGGCCGAAAATATACTCCCAAAGTGATGCATGTCACGTCACGCAACGTTTAACCATGTGAGATCAAGAATTTATATTCCGTTTGGGGAATTTGCTGTGGACAACCCCGTTCTGACATAGGCTGAACGAATGCAGCAACTCTTGCTCAGCGGCCTTCCTGTGGTGATACTTTTAGTTGTCATCTGGGGAGTGTCCACAGCGCTCAAACCCCGCGATAACGGGATCTCCGAAGCGGAGCGCTATCAACGTGATCTTGCGGCAAGATCGCAAGCACACTATGCAGCCCAGATTCGGCAAGCTATGGAGCTACGCGCACGAATCGCAGCTACTACGGCTCCTAGCCAAAATCAGCAATCAGACCTCAACTCGGCACAGAGGAATCGCCAGTAAGTATGGAAAACATTTGGATCCCCGCACTCATTGCTGTGGTGGTTGTTTTGGGTGGCGTGTTTTTGATGCGCTCAATGCGTACCACTGGCGGCAAAAAGAGCGAGACTCAGAACGGTGCTACCGCTCGCAGCCTTGCTGAGATCGCTCACGATGCGGGGGCACGCCTCAGCGAGGAACAGCACCGCACCGTATATTCGCTGATTGCCCAGGGCCAGATGATGGACGCCATCAAGTTTTACTACACCAGCACGAAAGTTAGCCTGCGGGAGTCCCGGGACGCCATTACGGCACTTTCAACCCATCCGCAGCCGTACCGCACGCCGCCAGCAAGTGCCGACGTCGTACCTTCCGGAGGTGGGCCAGAACGCTTCGCTTACCGGTACCGCGCCATCGCCAGTAAAGGTGATGAGACTCGCGAGGTGAGCAGCAACATGCTCAATGATGAGATCTATACCAACATCAAGGAGCTCGCCCTTGCCGGCGATTGTGAAGGCGCCGCCACCATGCTCCAGCGGCATTCAGAGATTTCGCTGGACGAGGCGCGGGAGTTTATTTCGTTCCTTGTGGACGGCGACTAGCCGTTAGCGTCCGGTAATTCCTGCCAAAAGCTGCTCGAATGGCAAGGGCTCCAAAGTCGGTTTGGACGCCCCCGGCTGAGGTCCGCTGAGAAGCTCAGCAAGCTCTGCACCTGCGCGGTCAATGCGGCTGTTCAACGGCGAGGCTGTGGCGTCTGCACTCTCGCCACCCCAATCCTGCGGTCCAGCGAAGACAGCAGTGGCCGCGATGCGTGTACGCAAGTAGGTAAAGAGGGGGCGCATAGCGAAGTCGAGGACCATCTGATGACGGTCGGTGCCAGCGGTTGCACCGAGCAAAACGGCCTTGCCCGCAAGGGACTTGGGGTCCAAAACGTCGATGAAGGATTTGAAGAGTCCGCTGTAGCTTGCGCTGAAGACTGGACTCACGGCAATGATCGCATGGGCTTGCTCAACAGCTGCGATGGCCTCGGCCAGGCGTGGTGCCGCATAGCCAGTCACAAAGTTGTTGGCGATCTCCACGGCATAGTCGCGCAGTTCAAGGACGGTGGTGGTTACTTGGAATCCCGCAGAACGTAGCTTCCGCTCAGTTGCCGCGGTGAGTTGGTCGGCCAGTAGACGGCTCGACGACGGCACGCCAAGTCCCGCTGATAGAACTACGATGCGGCGGGTTTCCATGTGTACTCCTTGCTAGAACTCTCGATGCAAGTATATGCATTTGCATCTATATGTTCTAACTGGGGGTCTCCTCGGTTTATTCCACGCTTGTTCCTCTCTCCCGCCGAGTTGGCACTTCGCGCGCATGTTTCTCCAAAACACCCACACGAAGTGCCCACTCGGGGTGCAGGAAGCTGGGCATTTCGTGCCAGAATTCGGTTATGGCTGAGAACAAGACGACTCCGACCGCCGTGAGCGTGGACGAATTCCTAGCTCGGGTAGTACACCCAACCCGCAGGGCCGACGGCGAACGGCTCCTGGAGTTGATGAGCACCATCACCGGCCAGAAGCCCGTGATGTGGGGGCCAAGCATTGTGGGCTTCGGTAGGTATCACTACAGATACGATTCGGGGCACCAAGGCGACGCTGCCGCCGTCGGGTTTTCACCACGTAAAGCGAGCTTATCGCTCTACGGGTTGATCAACTCCCCCGAAGGCCAAGCCCTCCTGCCCGCTCTGGGCAAACACAAAGTAGGTGCGGGGTGCCTGTACATCAACAAGCTGGCCGACATCGACGAAGAAGTCCTCAAAAAGATGATCGGGATCGGCTACGAATATGTCACCACGGCGCTCCACCAGCCCTAATTCGCGGATCGAGTTGGCACTTCGCGTGCATGTTTCTCCAAAACACCCACGCGAAGTGCCACGTCGGCGGAAGGAAGAGGGCGTCAGAGGGCACAAAAAAGCCCCCGTCTCCGGAAAGCCGGGGACGGGGGCTTTTGAGCAAAGTGCTACTTGCTGGCAACAACCTCAAGGTCGATAACAGCGGAAACACCTTCGTGCAGACGCACGTTTGCAGTGTAGGAGCCAACCGACTTGATGTGGTTGGGCAGTTCTACGTTGCGCTTGTCGATTGCACCGAGACCTGCAGCCTCAACGGCGGCAGCAACATCGGCGGGCTTGACGGTACCGAAGAGACGGCCGGACTCGCCAGCCTTAACTTCGAGCTTCACGGTCTTGGAAGACAGTGCGGAAGCCTGGGCCTGTGCAGCTTCAACAGAAGCGTGCGCACGAGCAGCGCGAGCAGCCTTGATTGACTCAACCTGCTTCTCGCCACCCTTGGTCCAAGTCAGTGCGAAGCCGCGGGGCAACAGGAAGTTACGTGCGTAACCGTCCTTTACCTCAACAACGTCGCCAGCAGCACCGAGACCGGTGACTTCGTGGGTCAGAATGATCTTTGCCATTTTAGTTAATCCCTTCCTTAACCGCGGCCAGCGCCGGAGTAAGGCAGCAGAGCAACTTCGCGGGCGTTCTTGATTGCCTGGGCGATTTTGCGCTGTTCCTGCACGGTCACACCGGTGACGCGACGGGCGCGGATCTTTCCGCGATCAGAGATGAACTTGCGCAGCAATGCGACGTCCTTGTAGTCGATGACAGTGATGTCAGCGGCCTTCAAGGGGTTGGACTTTGGTTTGGGCTTACGGAGTTCAGCCTTAGCCATCGTGGAGCTCCTTTTCTGTGGAGCCCGTGGATATTGATCCACGGGATGGTGGTAGCACCGCGCTTTTCAACGCAATGCTGATGATTTTTGCTCTAAGAAGGCTTTAGAACGGAGGTTCGGAGTCGGGGCCATTGCCCCAGCCACCGGCGTTGGAGACACCGGGCGTTGCCCAAGGGTCATCCTGCGGAGCGGACTGCTGTCCACCCCAACTGCCACCGGAGTTGCCGCCAGAGTTTCCACCCTGGTTACCTCCCCAGGTGCCACCGTTTCCGCCAGCTGCTGCTGGTGAGTTACCGCCGCCGAAGCCACCCTGTCCACCCTGACCGCCGGAGCGCTGAGTGCGGTTGACCTTGGCATTGGCGTAACGCAAGCTGGGGCCGATCTCGTCGACCTCAAGCTCGATAACGGTGCGCTTTTCGCCTTCTTTAGTTTCGTAAGAACGGCTCTTCAAACGGCCTTGAACGATGACCCGCATTCCCTTTGTGAGGGATTCGGCAACGTTCTCTGCGGCTTCACGCCAAACCGACGCGCGGAGGAACAGGGTTTCCCCGTCCTTCCATTCATTGGATTGACGATCGAAGGTACGCGGCGTAGAAGCGATGGTGAAGTTGGCTACTGCAGAGCCGGACGGTGTGAACCGCAGCTCGGGATCGTTGGTGAGATTACCAACAACCGTGATAGTTGTTTCGCCTGCCATCTACTGCCTCCTTGAGAGTTCTTACGGTGTAAAGATCAAAAGGTGACTGAATTACTCAGCAACAACCTTCTGGTCTTCGGGACGGATGATCTTGGTGCGCAAGATGGTCTCGTTGAGACCAAGCTGGCGGTCAAGTTCCTGAGCGGTAGCCGGCGCAGCGGTGAAGTTCACCACAGCGTAGATACCTTCGGACTTCTTCTTGATTTCGTAAGCCAAGCGACGACGGCCCCAGATATCAACCTTTTCGATGGTTCCACCATCGGTGGTGATGACATTAAGGAACTTCTGAAGCGACGGCTCAACGGTACGCTCGTCGACCTCGGGGTCGATGATTACCATCAGTTCGTAAGGACGCATATGTGAACCCACCTCCTTTGGGCTAAGCGGTTACGGTCTTTCCGTAACAGGAGGTTCATTTGCGATGCTCCGTGCTGGCACCTCTTCAGAAACGAAGGCGGGGCGCAGCACAGACTTCAATATCTTAGTGCATGTGCTTGGCTTTAGCCTATTTGCAGCCGGCAGCTGGGAAAAGGGCCAGAAGCCCGTATGTGGATAACTCTTCGAAATTCGTTCGTGGCTAAGCTGGCAGCATGGCCACCACACCCGATGGCGCCCGAGATAATCAGGCAGCCCCGCTCCGTCACTCAAGGCTGCGCTTTCTTGTGATGATTTTGGGCGGATTGGCCGTTGCGCTGACACTTGGTTTCACTGGTCACTGGCTTGACGCGCCGGCGGCAGGATGGGCCACTGCCGCTGCCATATACACCGCCTGGGTATGGCTTGTGATCGCACGGATGGACCCACAACAAACCAAGGCGCACGCCACAGCGGAGGACCCTTCGCGCGGCGTGACGGACCTTTTGGTCCTAGGCGCGAACGTCGCCTCGCTGGGCGCGGTAGCCGTCGTCGTGATTAATTCACATACCCAGAACGACGGCGGCAAGCTGGGTGCCGCGGCACTGGCACTTACGTCGGTGTCAATGTCGTGGGCGCTCATTCATACGCTGTTTACGCTCCGCTACGCCTCGCATTACTACGGCGGCGCCAAGGACGGCGGGGTGAGTTTCAATCAAGACGAGCCGCCCCGTTACACCGACTTCGCCTACCTAGCCACGAGCCTAGGCATGACATATCAGGTCTCGGACACCAACCTTGAAAACTCCCGAATTCGGCTCGAAGCACTCAAGCACAGCCTCCTGTCATTCCTCTTTGGCACCGTCATTCTGGCCGCAACGCTCAACTTGGTCATTGGCCTAGCTAACTAGGGATGCATCCACGGAATCAGACCGGTCAGAAACAATCGGAGCATTCTTGGGTTGGGACGCACGGATGAACCGCGGGCCCTCCGGACCGTAGGCATCCGCTGGCTCAGGGAACAAGCACAACGCTAGTGGATACAGAACTGCCGCTATACCGATTGAAATGGGAATACTCAGGTCTACACCTGCCGCGAGGTTGCCCAGTGCTCCAACAAATTGTCCGGGTATGTTGACGAACAGTAGGCCCATTGTGGCGGCAAAGATCCACACGCCCATAGCTCGCCAGTTCCACCCCTTGTTGAACCAGTACCTGCCCCCGTGTTGCCGACGGTTGAAGACCTGAAGAGAATCCGGATCGTACCAACCGCGCCGGGTCACGTACCCCACTGTCATGATGATCATCCACGGCGCAGTGCACGTGACAATGAGGACCGCGAAAGTTGAGATGCTCTGGACTATGTTGAACGCGAATCGACCCACGAAGATGAAAGCAATCGCAACAGTGCCGATCAGCAAAGTTGCCTGCACGCGGTTGAACCTAGGGAATACGCTCGAGAAATCCAGGCCTGTCCCGTACAGGGCAGTGGTTCCCGTGGACATCCCACCGATCAGGGCGATCAAGCATACCGGGAGGAAGTACCAAGACGGCGAAACAGCCAGCAAGCCTCCTACATAGTCCGAATTTTCGAAAAACTGAGGAGCTTGCGTGGCAATCACGGTGGCCGTCACCAGTCCGAAACCGAAAGGCACCAGAGTGGCGACCTGGGCCATAAAGGTTGCGAACATGACCCGAATCTTTGGCGTTTCAGCGGGAATGTAACGCGCCCAGTCGCCTAGGAAAGCGCCGAAAGAAATCGGGTTGGACATGACGATCAGTGCCGAACCAATGAATGATGGCCAGAACAACGCGTTGGTAGCCGCATCCGAAGAGGCACCAAAAATCCCGGCGTATGACGCATCAAAAATGCCAGCGAAGGCAAAGACGCCGAGGATAAACAGTGCTGAGGCGGCGACGACGGCGATCTTATTGACCCAAAGCATAAACCGGAAACCGTAGATGCAGACGGTCAGAATCAAGATGGCGAACGCTCCATAAGCCAGGCTTAGAGAAAGCGGGTTCTGCGGAAGGCCCAGCAGACGATTTGCGCCACCCACTAGCGCATCTCCCGAGCTCCACACCGAGATGGAGAAGAATGCGAATGCCGTCAACAATGAGAGAAACGACCCCACCACACGCCCGTGAACCCCTAGATGACCTGAGGACGATACTGCGTTATTCATTCCATTCGTAGGCCCAAACACCGCCATAGGCGCCAAGATGAGACCGCCCACCACCACACCAAGGATCGTAGCAATCGCGGCGTCCCTGAATGAGAGACCAAACATGATTGGGAAGGAACCCAGAACCGCCGTAGCGAATGTATTGGCACCGCCGAAAACCAGACGAAACAAGTCAAGTGGTTTTGCATCTCGATCTTCGGCTGGAATGGGCTCAATGCCATGCTTTTCAACTTCCGCCACACTGGACGGTTTGGAAGGTGCACTCATGTTAGGGTCTCACTTCAGCTAGAGGAAATACGGGGACGTTCTGGTCCTCGTGTGGAGCGGGCGAGAGGTGCTCATGGACCGCGAGTAGCTCGCCGTGCTCATTGCGCGCGAAGACGATAGTTTCGCGCTCCTGGAGAACCTCCCGAACACCGTTAACTTCAATAGTGGTTTGGACGTCGTGGACAAAGATGCCAGCGTCCCCAGCAAGGTGAATACGGCTGTTGGAGCTCACGCAGCCGAGCACTTGCCAGCCACTCTCGATCCACTTCTGCCAGAGCTGCTGATAGTCATCACGCGAAGCGATGCGCTGCGGTTCGGTATAGAACACGAACGTGGCGTCCAGGGCAAAGCAGGCGAAATACCTTTCGGCATTGCCCGCACCGAAGGCTCCGATCAAATTCTCAGCCGCCGCAATGACGTCTTGTTCAGTTACATTCACGGAAATTCCCCCTTTGAATCACTTATGTGCTGTCGGTCACATGCCGCGTGGTAACCAGTAAACATCAGGCAGTGCATATTAGGCAACAAGTATTACGTGGGAGAATTGCGACTGGTGATCGGCCTAGCTAACTAGTGCTGCGCCCACTTAGAAGGACACCGTTATGAACGTATTTCTCTGGATTCTCCAAGGCCTGCTAGCTGTGCTTTTTGTGATGGCGGGAACCCTAAAAACCATCCAGGCAAAGGAAAAACTGGCCAGCAAAATGGGCTGGGTGGATAACGTCTCCGCGTCCACAGTGCGCTCGATTGGTGCAGCAGAAGTCTTGGGCGGCTTGGGCCTGATCCTGCCGGCAGCAACGGGTATCGCCACGTGGCTGACGCCCCTTGCCGCCGCCGCGCTGGCCGTGGTGATGATCCTTGCCGCCGTGACCCATTACCGTCGCGGCGAATACCCGGCCATCATCTTCAACGTGATCCTGGCAGTACTTTGCGCAGTGGTTGCGTGGGGCCGCTTTGGTCCCTGGGCGCTCTAGAACCTGGGCTTTGTAGAATCCAGGCGCTTCGGGACCAGGTGACGCTACGCAGCGGTCCTGAAGAATAGCTCGGCCACCTTGGCGAGGTGATGCGGATCTTCAACGCCGCACATCTCGCGGGCCGAATGCATCGAGAGCAAGGCAACTCCAACATCCACGGTCCGGATTCCCAAGCGGGTGGCAGTGAGCGGGCCAATCGTAGAACCACACGGAACATCATTGTTGGAGACGAACTCTTGGTACGGCACACTCGCCTCGCCGCACAACCGCGCCCAGAACGCAGCCCCCACCGCGTCCGTGGCATAGCGCTGGTTCGCGTTGATCTTCAGCAGCGGGCCACCGTTGAGTACGGGATGGTTGGCGGGATCGTGCCGCTCGGAGTAGTTGGGGTGGACTGCATGTCCGGCGTCTGCAGAAACACAGAACGACGCCGCAATCGCTTGCCGCAGCTGGCTCAT
This sequence comes from Pseudarthrobacter sp. J1763, assembly GCF_050490295.1. Lineage (NCBI taxonomy): Bacteria > Bacillati > Actinomycetota > Actinomycetes > Micrococcales > Micrococcaceae > Pseudarthrobacter > Pseudarthrobacter sp. J1763. The sequence continues at coordinate 17,613 of NZ_JBNPEN010000005.1, forward strand.
CGTCGCGCCCAGACCATCAGAAAGGCGCGTCAGAACGTCCTCAAGGATCGGCCCGCAGGCACCTGAGCGCGAACCGGATCCGATTTCTTCGTGATCAAAAGCGGCCAGTACCGCAATCGGTGCACCCGCCTCCGCAGGTGACTGAGCGTGGGCGATCAACGCGGCCAGACCCGCATGAGTTGCCGAGAGGTTATCCAAGCGGCCGGATGCGAAGAACTCATCCTTGCCGCCAAACACCCGCGGCTCCTGAGTGTCAGCAACCACCACGTCATAACCAGCAATGCGTGCCGGGTCCACCGGAGCACCCTCGGCATTGGCTGCCAGCAATGCCAGCACGTCCTCCTGCCTTGGGTCGCCCAGCCCCCACACGGGATTCATGTGACGCTGCTTGTCCAAGGTCATACCGTCATTCACGCCACGATCCAGGTGGATGGCGAGCTGCGGGAAGCGTAGCGCAGGGCCAGTTGCCGCCAAAACGTCAGTGCCGTCGTCGAGCACTAAACGCCCGGCGAGGCGCAGTTCGCGGTCCAGCCACGAGTTAAGTAGCGGACCGCCGTACACCTCAACGCCGGCCTGCAACCAACCGTGAACACCGGTGGTGGGCTTCGGCTTGAGCTTGAAGGACGGCGAATCCGTGTGCGCGCCAAGGATGTTGAACGGTGTTGTGGGGCCGGCGCTGGCGGGCGTCACCCAGGCGATGAGTGCACCGTCCCGGATGATGTAGTGCCCGCCGGCCGCCGTCGTTCCCCAATCCTTACTCTCATCCAGTGCCGTGAACCCCGCGGCGTCTAACCGACGCGCAGCTTCGCGCACTGCGTGAAAGCTCGACGGCGAGGCGCTGACATACGCGCCGAGGTCCTGGATGTGGGTAAGAGCGGAGGATTCTGAAGCCATAGCTTCGAGTTTAGACGCCAGCGTCTACGCGTGCGGCCTCGTCGGCACGTGCGTTTTGGCTGCTGCCCTTGCGGTAACGCCAGACGCCGATCCCTACTACAACCGCGGCCAAGGCTACGGAAAGGAGGAGTTCGTCGCGTGTGTCCTCCAGGATCACCATGCCAATAAGCAAGGCAACAATGGCGATGATGGCGAGCCACGTGAGGTACGGGAAGGCCCACATTTTCAGCGGCAATGCTTTAGCTGCAGCACCCATGCGCTTGCGGAGAATCAGTTGCGAGGCTGCAATAACCAGCCACACAAACAGGGCGATGGCACCGGAAGTGTTGACCAGGAACAGAAACACTGTGTCCGGGGCGATGTAGTTCAGGCCAACGGTAATAAAGCCCACCACGGTAGAGGCTAGAACGGCCGACGCCGGGACGCCAGTTTTGGATATTCGGGTCCAGGACTGTGGGGCGTCACCGCGGCGTGCGAGGGAGAAGAGCATCCGGCTGGCGGTGTAGAGGCCGGAGTTCAGGCAGGAGAGAACTGAGGTCAGCACCACGATGTCCATGATGGTGCCGGCGCCGGGGATGCCGAAGAGTTCGATCACTGCAACGTAGGGGCTCTTGGCGACGGAAGCATCGTTCCACGGCAAGAGGGTAACAACGATGGCGATGGAGCCGATGTAGAACACCAAAATGCGCCAGACAGTAGACTTCACGGCCTTTTTGACGGCATCCACGGGATTCTCGGATTCGCCGGCAGCAATGGTGGCAATTTCTGCTCCGAAGAAGGAGAAGACAACAACAAGAACGCCAGCTAGAACAGCGCCCGGGCCGTTGGGGAAGAAACCGCCGTGGTCCACAAGGTTGCTGAGGCCTGGAGCCGGGACGCCGGGGATTAGGCCCAAGATGGCGGCGATACCAAAGAGGAGAAACAGAACGATTGCCGCCACCTTGATCGAGGCAAACCAGAACTCAAATTCGCCATAGGACTTTACGGAACCCAAGTTGGTCAACGTCAAGACGACCATCAGGAGCAGCGCCCACACCCACTGATCGATTCCTGGAACCCACCGGTGCATAATCGCAGCGCCGGCCGTGGCCTCGATACCGAGCACAATGATCCAGAACCAGGCGTAGAGCCAGCCGATGCTGAAGCCGGCCCATCGGCCCAAAGCTTTGTCCGCGTAGGTGGAGAATGAGCCGGTTTCCGGGTTGGCTGCGGCCATTTCGCCGAGCATTCGCATCACAAGAATCACCACAATGCCTGCAGCGGCATAGGCTACAAGAATGCCCGGCCCAGCCTGCTGAATTGCAGCGCCGGAACCAACAAACAGGCCCGCTCCGATCACGCCAGCGATGGCGATCATGGACAGGTGCCTCGGTTTCAAAGTCTTCGAGAGTTCTTGCTGAGCTTGCACGGGTACTCCATAGATCGCTATTCACACCCCATCAGCATCATTCGCGGTATTCGCGTGTGCTGTGGGCCACATCGAATTCTCACACTATGTGCGAGGGCAGCGGATCCACTGGTGCACCTGCCCCAAAGTTACGCAGCTTTTACAGGGTGTTTTCACAAGGGAACGCACTTTCACTCAACGAAAGTTGTCTATCAAGCACTTTGGTCACGTGACGAGTGCCTCACTCACCAGCATGATCCAGCGCTCTGGTGCCAACAATCCCGCTCCCCTTCCTGCCCCCTTCCGCCGAATGGGTTGATAACGTCCCTTAGAACTTCCTCAAAGCGACGTTATCTACCCATTCGGCAAAGGAAGCGGCGCGGCAACGAGCTCCACTTCAAAACCATCGGAGTTCTCCATAAAAGCCGCGTAATTTCCAGCACCACCGGCGTATGGATACTTATCGGCAAACATAGCGGCCCAACCGTGCTCAAGGGCCTCGGCGGCCAGTGCATCTACTTGCGCCGCTGTGCCTGCGTGAAAGGCAAGGTGGTTCAGGCCTGGAAGCGTGCGTTCATGAGCGATGCCGCTTAAATCCGGTGACTCTTCAAGCACCAGATAAGTGGGACCAAGCCGCCAACTCCGCCCCTTGGGCCAGTTTTGGAATTCCTGGTAGCCAAGTTTTGTCAGCAGCCAACCCCACTCTTCCTCGGCCCTCGCAAAGTTGGGTACCCACAGCTCAACGTGGTGCAGCGCGCCGACACTCAGTTCAGTCATCCAGCGAATCTCCTTTTCCGTTGCTTCGCGTGAGTTGCTTTGAGTCCGTAGGTTCTGGCCTAGGAGCTCGCCGAGTGGGTAGATAACGTCGTTTACACGGAGTTCTAAGGGCCGTTATCTACCCACTCGGCGCTAGTAGTCCGGGTTGCTCGGGACCACTAGGCCGGTCTCGTACGCGTACACAACTGCCTGAACCCGGTCACGCAAATGGAGTTTGGTCAGGATCCGGCGCACGTGGGTTTTCACCGTGGCTTCGGAAAGGAAGAACTTCGCAGCGATTTCCGCATTGGATAGCCCCTCAGCGAGCGTCCGCAGGACCTCAGTCTCACGCGGGGTTAGGTCGTCCAGCAGCGGATCCCGGCGCGCCGCGCCAATGCCGGGCACTCCACCCTCACGCCGCACGTACGTCTCCAACAATCTTTGCGTCACACGAGGCGCCACTACGGCATCGCCACTCGCAACCAAGCGGACTGCGTTGACCAATTCCTCCGGCGCCACATCTTTGAGCAAAAACGCCGAAGCCCCAGCCTGCAATCCCGAGAAGGCATACTCATCAAGGTCAAAGGTGGTCAGAATAATCACCCGTGCGCAAGCGCCCGAAGCCACAATCTCCCGGGTAGCTTCAATTCCGTCCTTGACCGGCATCCGCACATCCATGAGCACTACGTCCGGATTTAACGCAGCCACCTGACGAACCGCTTCAGCACCATCGGAGGCCTCACCCACCACCTGCAAATCCGGTTCACCCTCCAGGATGAGGCCGAACCCCATCCGCAGCAAGGGCTGATCGTCTACCAACAGAATCCGGATGGGACCACGGCCCTCAAACGAGTCTTCGCTATCCATCATGCAGAATCTCCTTGGTAGTTGAGTACTGCCGTGACGTTCCAGCCACCGCCAGTTTTGGGGCCAGCCTTAACCGACCCCGAATATATGCCGGCCCGTTCATGCATTCCGGCGATCCCACGGCCCGTCCCTTGGGAAGAATTATCGCTTCGCGCACCGTCGTCATCCACCCGGATAGTCACGCTGTTATCAACACGCGCAATCACCAAGTCAACCCTGCGCAGCCCCCGGGCATACCGCAAGGAATTAGTAAGAGACTCTTGAACAATCCGGTACACGGTCAGCCTAAAGGCAGTGTCCTCCGGCAAAGCTGGGCCTGTGTAGGAGTAGTGCAGTGGCAATCCGGCCGTCCGGAAACCCTCCAGCATCCGCTCTAGATCCCCCGCAACGGTGAGGGGCCCACGCGGTGCGGTGTCGCCGTCGGCCGCTTCCCGCAGTACCCCCAACACCCGGCGCATGTCCGCCAGCGCTGTGCGTCCCGTCCGGGACAACTCCGCCAGAACCTCTGCAGCCCGCTCCGGAGACTTCTTCATCACCACGGAGGCACCATCGGAGAGTGAAATCATCACCGTGAGGGAGTGGGCAACAACATCATGCATCTCCCGGGCAATCCGGTTGCGTTCCCCCAAGACCCCCAGCTCAGCCGTTCGGGTAGCCCACGCAGCCACCTCAGCCTCATGCTCGCGGCGCTGCTTTACGGCCATTCCCACTCCAGCGGCAATCACGTTGGAGAGCATAATCGTGACAGCAACAACCACCACCACATAGCCCAAATTCTCCGGCCGAATGCCCTCATCGGATCGGCCCCACGAGCCAGCCTCCACAACAACGTCCGGCAATGAAGCGAAGAAAAAATAACTCAGCACCAGCGGCAGGGAGGCCACGAGGGTGGCTATCAAAGCGGTCACTCGGCGATACACCACGGCTACTGCATACAGGGCAAACCACAGGCCAGAACTGACATTCGAGCCCCAGAAGTTGCCGATAGCCGAGACAACTTCCAGCGCCGCCACCACTGCCAGAACCGGGACGGGCCAACGTCTCCGGAAGAACAACGCCACAGCAATCCCTGCCATGGCGAACGGTGAAATCAGATGCGACTCCGTGGCAGCGCTCGCCAAGCTCAATAGCGCCAGAAGCACATAAGTCGCCACTACGGCCGCATCCACAACACGTGGATGTTCAAAGAAATAGCGGCGAATTTTGCCCCGTCGCCGCGCGCTAATTTCAGCGAAAGTGCTGGCAACTGCCGCCCCAGCAGCTGAACCCGGCGCCAAGAAGGTACCGGGTCCAGCCGCTGCTTTTTGGTGCTTCACGGTAACTGACTTCTCTAAACGTCGCGCTTCTTGAGCAGAACGACTGCCGGGATCACAAATACCAGCACCCAACCCAGGAAAATCAAGCCAGCTAGTCCTGGATCAACCACACCGTCCGCGTGCCCGAGGGCTAGGAATCTTCCGCCGCTCTCAGCGGGCAAGTACTGGGGAACGTACTTCCAAAACTCCCCCGGCACCAGAGACAGGAAGCCCGCGGCAATGCTGACCACAAAGAAAATAGCGATCAGAACCGTCACGCCACCAGCCGAATTACGCAGCAGCGTACCCAGTGACAAACCGATCAGGGCCACGCCAGCAACATAAAGTCCGCCCGTAAAGACCGAGTACATCACCCCATCCGTACTCCAGTCCATGTCCACCGGCAGAGCAGCAAACATGGGCTTGGAGAGGGCAAAAGTTACGACGCCGGCAATGGCGGCCAGAATGTAGGAAATCACTACCAAAATGATCGCCTTAGCCGCGAAGACTGGGAGACGTTTGGGCACCGCAGTGACACTGGAGCGGATCATGCCTGTGGAGTATTCACTCGCGATAAACATCACCGCAAGGGTTCCCAATACAAGAACACCGATCTGCATTCCCGCATTCGGAAGGTTGTATAGCTCTAGGCCCGAGCCGGCAGGCATGGTTTGAGATAGCTGCTCTTGGGTCAATTCCATACCCTGAGCTCGGGCTTGTTCTGCCTGATTGTTAAGGAAGGTGTACCGCACCAGCGCCGAAAGCACACCGACTCCCACCATAGCCACGAAGGAAATGAGGATCAGTAGGCGGGTAGAGAGCAGCGACCAGAGTTTGATCCACTCGGAACGCAATACACCAGCAAAGCTCACACCGGATTGGGCGCGCTTGCCGGCTGAGGAGGGAACAGTGCTATTCGCTGTAACCGTTGAAGACATGGTGTTACTTTCCTTCCGGGGTGGACTCGAGGTGAGAGTGGTACTCAACCTCATCCTTGGTCAGTTGGAAGTAGGCGTCCTCGAGGGACGTCGCTTGTGGTGTGAGCTCGTAGACCAGAACTCGATTGTCCAGGGCCAGCTGGGCGATCTCTTGAGGCTCTAGCCCAGCAACTTCAATGGTTTCGCTCTGCTTCTGGGTAACTGTCACGCCTGCACGGGCCAAAAGTGCGCTCAACTCCGTCACTTGTTGTGTGCGGACCAGAATCTGGCGCTGACTGGTGCCCTTGATGACCTCGGCCATGGGAGCGTCAGCAATGATGCGGCCACGGCCAATCACAATCAGGTGATCTGCGGTTTGTGCCATTTCTGACATTAAGTGCGAGGACAAAAACACTGTTTTACCCTGGCCGGCCAAGTAGCGGGCCAAGTTACGAACCCACAGCACACCTTCTGGGTCCAAACCGTTAACCGGTTCATCCAAGATCAGTGTTTGTGGGTCACCCAAGAGTGCGTTGGCAATACCCAGCCGTTGGCCCATGCCTAGCGAGAATCCACCAGCCTTCTTTTTGGCAACGTCACTCAGGCCAGTCATTTCAATAACTTCGTTGACCCGTGAGGTGGGGATGTTGTGAGTGGCGGCCATGGCGCGCAAGTGGTTGTACGCGCTACGGCTGGTGTGCACGGCTTTGGCGTCCAAGAGTGCGCCCACTTCATGCAAGGGTGAACGTAAGTCAGCGTAGCGATGGCCGTTGATGATGGCCTCGCCCGAGCTTGGTTTGTCCAGCCCCATAATCATGCGCATGGTGGTTGATTTTCCTGCACCGTTCGGGCCCAAAAAGCCTGTGACCTTGCCCGGTTGGACGGTAAAACTGACACCGTCCACCGCAGTTTTCTCGCCGTACTTTTTGTAAAGATTGCTGACTTCGATCATCGCCGGGTTCCTTTCCATTCAATGACCTGCTGGGAAACGCCGGCTGCACTGCGGTGCATCAATCGCAGCATTCCGGGGTCTACCTCCACGCTACCGAGGTGAAAGGAAGGAATCGTCTACCGCGCGGATGATTCTGCGGCTAATCCACTAGTCCGCCAGGATGACGGCTAAACGGTGGGAGCGTTGCTGGACTCTGAAGTCAGGGGCCGGGCCGCGCCAGCAAGAAGGAGGGCCAAGAGGATCGGCCCACCAATGGCCAACAGAGCCATCCGAATTCCGGTCAGGTCCCCGAGGTAGCCCAAAAGCGGTGGCCCGGCCAGGAAAGCAATGTATCCCAGCGTGGACACCACAGAGACTCGTGCAGCTGCGCGGCGGGGATCATCCGCCGCTGCAGACATACCCATAGGAAAGGCCAGGGCAGCACCGGCGCCCCACAAGATGGCACCAATCACGGTGACCCACAGCGTGGAAGTGAAGACAAAAAGCGCCAGGCCTGCGGCGGCAGCAATCATGCTTGCCCGTAACACCGGAACCCGGCCAAAGCGGTCAATAAACCGTCCACCCACAAAGCGCACCGCAGTCATTCCTGCAACAAATACGGCAAACAGGAGCGCGCCAGTGGATTCACTCGTGTGCAACCCGTCCACTGCCGCCTTGGCGATCCAATCGTTTCCGGCACCTTCGGTCAACGTTGCCCCCAGAACCACCACACCAATCAAAATGGTCCGGCCCTCACTCCAGGCACTGGGCCCGCGGTTGGAGGCACCGGCGTCGTCCGTTTTTGGTGTTGGCTGGTGTGGCAGGAAGTAGCGTGGCGCTACGGCACCTACTGCCACTACCACGGCAGCAATTACCAGCAAATGGAGCGGCAAACCCACACCTAGATGGGACAACCCGGCCCCGGCCAGCGCGCCAATAAAGGCCCCGCCGCTGAACGCGGCATGAAATTGCGGCATGATGGTGCGCCCCAAGCGGTGCTCAACGTCCGCGCCCTCAATATTTTGGGTAACATCCCACAGGCCAATACCAATACCCATAAAAAACAGTGCGACGGCGGTCAGCGGCACCGATTCCAGCCACAGAGCCGCTGAAATCCCCACAGCCGCCAACGCCGCCAAGGCGCCCGCGGCGCGCATGGTGTTCGCTGTTCCAATCCGCCCAATCACCAGACCGGCGGTGGGCAATGCAAGCAGCGAACCGATGGCGGTACACAGCAAAAGCGACCCCATTTGGCCCGCGGTGAGGTGCAAGGTTTGAGTCACCGCGGGGATTCGCGAAGCCCAGCTGGCAAAGACCAAACCGTTGGTGGCAAACACAACAAAGGTGGCGATCGCGGCCGACCGCAATTGAGGGGAAGAAGTCACCCGTCCACTCTATGCAACTGCTTCAAGGATCGGGACGAGAATCCGAAAATTACCGCCTGCGATCCACTCGCTTTTCATCCCACACAGGCTCGGCGGATTCATAGACTTTCCCGTCCGATCCGAACACCAAGAACCGGTCAAAAGTACGCGCAAACCAGCGGTCGTGAGTGACGGCTAGGACTGTACCTTCAAAGTGCTCGATGGCCCGCTCCAAGGCCTCAGCCGAATGCAGGTCAAGGTTGTCAGTGGGCTCATCCAGTAACAGCAAGGTGGCCCCGGAAAGCTGCAGTAACAGAATCTGGAAGCGGGCTTGTTGCCCACCGGATAGGGATTCATATTTCTGCTCAGACTGCCCGGCCAGACCGTAACCATCCAAGGCGCCAGCCGCGGCTTCACGGGCCAGGCCGGAACGGTGCTCGTCTCCACGATGCAAAATATCCAGCAGTGTGCGGCCTAAAAGGTCCGGGCGGACATGGGTTTGGGCAAAGAAGCCAGGCCGGATGCGGGCCCCCAGTTTGACCACACCGTTGTGCGGCACCTCCGCTATATCAACCTCGGACACCGGCAAATGTTCGCGCTCAGGATCCGTACCGCCCGTGGCGAGCAACCGCAAAAAGTGGCTCTTGCCGGACCCATTGGAGCCAAGCACTCCCACTCTGTCGCCAAACCAAATCTCGGTGGAAAACGGCTTCATCAACCCCGTCAGCTCAAGCTTTTCTGCCACTACGGCGCGCTTGGCCGTCCGGCCACCCTTGAGCCGCATGTTCACGTTCTGTTCCATGGGCAAAGCCTCGGGTGGGCCAATTTCAAGGAACTTCGCCAGCCGAGTTTGAGCTGCGTGATACCGGTTGGCCATGTCAGAGCGGAACGCCGCCTTGTTTTTGTACATGTTGACGAGCTCTTTGAGTTTGATGTGCTCTTCATCCCAACGTTTGCGTAGCTCTTCAAAGCGCGCGTTCCGGTCTGCGCGGGCGTCAACGTAGGAGCCAAAGCCTCCACCATGCACCCATGCGCTGGCACCATTGATGCCGGGCTCAAGGGTGACAATTCGCCCCGCCGCGTTATTAAGAAGTTCGCGGTCGTGGCTGATAAAAAACACTGTTTTGCGGGACTCGTTGAGCTTTTCCTCAAGCCAGCGTTTGCCAGGGACGTCCAAATAGTTGTCCGGCTCATCCAAAAGCAGCAGATCGTCGGGACCTGAGAAGAGTGCCTCGAGCACCAATCGCTTTTGCTCACCTCCGGAAAGGGTCGACGCGCGGCGGTGCTGTGCCCGGTCAAACGGAACCCCCAGCGCAGCCATACAGACCTCATCCCACACGGTTTCGACGTCGTACCCACCGGCGTCTCCCCAATCCACGATCGCTTGGGCGTAGCGCATCTGTGTGGGTTCGTCGTCGTGTTCCAACATGGCTAGTTCAGCGTCATCAACGGCTTTCGCAGCGGCTGCGAGTGCCGGTGGCGCTGCCGAAACCAGTAGGTCGCGGACGGTTGATTCGTCACGGACTTGGCCCACAAACTGGCGCATAATGCCCATGTTTCCGGAACGGCCCACCACGCCTTCATCGGCTACGAGGTCGCCCGCGATGATGCGGAAGAGTGTGGTCTTTCCGGTTCCGTTGGGGCCGATCAGGGCGGTTTTGGTGCCGTCCGGGACCTTAAAGGTCACGCCGTTCAGGAGTTGGGTGCCATCGGAAAGGAAGTAGTCAATGCCGGAAATATCAATGTGGGCCACTCGTCAATCGTACGGGTGGCCGCGGGCCTGCCGGTCATTGCCGGTTCAAAGCATCATTCATACGAGGATCAACCAGGTGGCGCAGATCACATGAATTAGCCCGTGAGGAATTCCGTGCTCGTGGCGTCTTACTTATAGCGGCCCACTTCCGGCCGCGCAGAACAGTCAGATCATAAGGAGCAAAACGATGAGCACTTCAAGCGTTTCACCTCAGCAAGTTTCCTCGCAGAACAAAACGGCTGCATCCAAGGCTGTTTCAAACGGTGGAACCACCACTGTGGAAGATTCGGTTGTTGCCAAGGTCGCTGGAATTGCTACCCGTGACATCCCGGGCGTTTACGCCTTAGGTGGCGGCGCGGCACGCGCTTTGGGCGCTCTCCGCGATGCAGTGGGCCAGACTGACCTGACCCAGGGAATCTCCGTTCAGGTGGGTCAGACTCAGGCCGCCGTGGACTTGTCCATGATCGTTGAGTACCCGCACCCGCTCCAAGACGTGGCCAACAAGGTCCGCGAGGCCATCACCAGCCAGGTCGGCAAGATTGTTGGCCTGGAGGTAGTAGAGGTCAACATCACCGTTACCGATGTTCACGTCCCCAATGACGATGATGAGAACAGCGAAACCTCGGCCAAGAAGTCTCACCCCGCTGCTGGCGAACGCTCACTCGAGAGCACTTCAGCGAACGGCACTGAGAAGAAGCTCGCATGAGTCCGCAAGTAACTGGTGCGCTGCTGGGTGCCGTTCTGGCGCTCAGCGCACTGTCCTTCGGGTTTTGGGGGTTCGTTTTGGTGGCAGTTTTTATGCTGATCGGTGCTCTGGTGCCTCGGCTGAGTCGCGGACGGTTTGATCTCGGCGCTGGAATTAGCGCCTTGCTCGGCCGCCGTTCCTCATCATGACCAGGGAGCTTACAGCCGGGCACACCCGTATAAGTACTACAGCGTTAGTCCGGCTTGCGGAGGCCCTGACCGCCGAGGCTTTTGGCATCGACCGCAGCAAGGCGGGAGCCAAATTAGCTGACGACGGCGGCAGGGTCGCCATCAGCGTCAACGTCCAGTTACCGATCCCGCAACTCACGGCCGAGAATTCTGCGCTCAGCACTAGCCGGCGGGCCACTGTTTACGAACGCGCCCAAAGTGCGCGCACCAACGTTGGCGATCGTTTTACTGAATTGTCCGGTTCTACAGTGAGCCGGATTGATTTCCGGATCCTCGGCTCCGGAACCGAAGAGAAAGCACCGCTACGATGAACCCCAGCTACCGGATTCAAGCGCTGCGCCGCCTAGCCCTGCGTTCACCGCGGTCTGGAGCCAGCATTGTTTTGGCATTGGTTTTGTTAGTGCTGATCCTATGGTTCGTGGTGAGTCAAATTCTTCTCTGGACAGGGTCCGGCGCCCTGGTGATGAAGCCCTCTGTCGCATTAGAAAATCTACTCAAGTTACCTGCCGTTCTATCCCCCACAGGGATAGTGGCGGCCGCGGTAGGAGCTGGAATTCTTGGGCTGTTGCTCTTGTGGCTGGCCCTCAGTCCCGGCAATGGCGGCAAGCGAGCACTGAACAGTGAACGCTCAGCCGTGGTGGTTGATGATCAAGTGATTGCCTCCGCCGTGGCCCGGACCGCGAGCCTCGCCGGCAATCTTGGGCAGGATCAAATTCACACCACTGTGGATCGCCGCTCCGCCCGGGTCCAAGTACGTCCAACCTCCGGGGTGCGGGTGGACGCTGGGCAGATACAGGACGCAGTGAGCAGCGAGATCAACCGATACGGGCTAAACACGCCTTTGGATGCTCGCGTGACGATTAACGAATCAGGAGCCCTTGGGCAATGAGAACCTCCCCCCGCATCATCAACCGTATGGCCCTTGGCCTCACCGGGATGGTCCTGTTGAGCTTTTCCGTGGTGGCGAGCCTCGCTGCCACCAACCCTGATGTAGCCAACATTTGGAGCTCCACTGGGGAAGGTCTTTGGGCGCAGCTTCGCGAGCAGCTCAACGCCGCACCCATTACCGGACCGTCCCCCTCAGTATTGCCCGGCAGTTGGTGGACAGCAGCACTGATTGTTGTTGCACTGGTGGTTGCCCTGCTGCTGATCCGTTGGATTGGACGCCAGGGCAGTGGCCGGGTTCGTAACCTTGGTCAGCAGCACACCTCACCCAAGCACTCAGAGGGCCTCAGCGGTACTACAACAATCGACACCAGTTTTGCCGCCCAGGCCATTAAGAGCAGCCTTTCCGAGCACCCGGCCATCCTCAACGTGAACGTGAGCGGCTGGAAATTTGGGAAGGGCAGCAGTCTACGCATCGACGTGACACCACGCAAAGGCACCTCACCGCGGGACGTAAGTACCGCCGTCGAACAGCAAATTAGCGGACTGGACCAGCTTTTGGGCGAGTCCTTTCCCGTGCTTATCCGGCTCCGGCGCGGGCTGCGCAGCAGCGTGGCCAGCTCCTCTCGCGTGAACTAGGGCCATCACGTGGCAGACTACGAACAAGCGCCGGGAACCAACTGGCCATCGAGGAGGACTGTGCCGCCCAGCCAGGTTCATGAGGACTGGATGTCCCATGCCCCGGACCACTTGTTGGCCGAACGGGCGGCCGACGACGACGCCCTCGCTTTTGGCGAATTGGCTCGCCGGTACGGACCTTTGATGCGCGCGTACGCCCGCAGACTCACCGGATCCGCCGCTGACGCCGATGACGTGGTGCAAGAATCGCTGCTGCAAAGCTGGAACGGGCTCGATTCACTCGAGGACCCCAAAGCCGTCAAAAGCTGGATGATGCGCATTACCGCCCGCCGCGCCATCACTTTGCTGCGGAGCCGGAAACCTCACGAACCGTTAGAGCCCGACGGCGGACACCTCGCCGATTTGGGTGCCGGTCCCGAACGCCACGCCGTTGCCGGGGCCGGGGTTGAGGCACTGACAAAAGCCTTGGATCGCCTACCTGCCGCCCAGCGTGAATGCTGGGTACTACGTGAAATGGGCGGTCACAGCTACGAAGAAATTGCCGAGACCCTAGGCATCGGTGTGGATAGTGTCCGCGGCCGAATTGCACGGGCCCGGACATCGCTCTTGACGGAAATGGAGGCCTGGCGGTGACAACACCCATGGACAACACACCCGAGTGCGGTGTCACGCTGGAACAACTCAGCGAGCACCTGCAAACGGACGCACCGAGCACCACCGGAAGCCCTGCGGCCGGGCTTGAGTCTCACATTCGCCAGTGCCCGCAGTGCCGCCACCGAGTGGCAGCACTGCAACAACTTAATGGGTTCACCAAGGAACTCATTACCCATGAAACCGAGGAAGCCGGCGGCCCTGACACGTCTTGGTTGGAGGAAATGTTGAGCAATTTGAACCTGGAAACCAAGGCGGGCCGGAGCATTCCGCTCGCTTCCAGCCGCGAAAGCGATGCGCTGAGCCAAACCGAAGGTTCCGTGATCGCTTTGATCCGCTCGGCCGGGGACGCTGTTGCCGGAATCGCGATTGGCCGCTGCAGGCTAGTCGGTGATGTGACGGTTCTTGGCGAGCTCATCACCATCAACATCACTGTGACAGCCATCTGGGGACACACAATTACTGAGACCACGCGGTCCCTTCGCAGCGCCGTAGCCCAGGCACTCGCAACACATACGGAACTAAACATCGAAGGCATCAACATCACAGTTAATGACATCACCGGTGGCGTAGAACAAAAGGAGGACGACTATGTCTCCGCAGGCCATTGAACCAATGGAAACAGTTCCAGCCCCGGCCAACCCACACGAGCAAGTCCTTCGTGTAGTCAAGGGTGTTCCGGCAGTTGTGGATGTGTTTCCGCCAGCCGCTGTGTGGACGCTTCTTCGCGCCGGGGCCCGGCAGGTTCTGGGCCGGGAGGCCGTAGCGGTAGAACAGTTGCTTTCTTTAGAAATAGGTGATGCCGCAGCAGCTATCACCGTTCGGATCGGCGTGAGCGAGGAACTACCGGCACCAGCTGTGGTCCGAGCTGTTGCCGATGCTCTCCACACAGAACTGCGCAATAGCTACCCTGCGCTCAGCCCGAAGGTCTCGGTTCAGTTGTGCACTATTAGCCCGCAGCCGTAAGGAACTTCTGCAACAGTGGGCCAGAGGTTGTGGCGCCTAAACCACCGTCTTCCACAAATACGGCGACGGCAAGGTCGCCGTGTGTGGCGATGATCCACGCATGTGTTTTGGGCGGGTTGTCAGTACCGAATTCAGCTGTCCCAGTCTTGGCACCCACTGGGGCACCCGGTACTTGAGCGAGGAATCCGGCGTGACCGCTGGTCACCACTGCACGCATCATGTCAGCGAGCTTGGCCGCTTCGTCTTTCGTGACCGGGTTGGTCGCCGTGGCGGCGGGGCTTTGTGCTGAAACGCTGGCCGTGGCTGAGGGGTTTTCGGCAGAAGCTGAAGCGGACGCTGTTGCGTTTCCGGAGGTGGACGCGGCGTCCGGGTTGAGCACGAGCCGCGGCTGGACGGGAGCGCCCTTGGCCACTGCACCGGCCAGCATGGCTGCAGAGAGTGGGGACATCAGGATCTTGCCTTGACCAATCATGGAAGCTGCGTGCTCGGTGCCCTCAGCTTCCCCGGGAACTGAACCCAAAAAGGCGTCAGCTCCAAGTGTTGGTGCCTCAACAGCAATCCCCAAAGACACCGCAGCGGCTTCAAGTTGGGCCTGATCCACGTCAGTGCGGGCGTTAATAAACGCGGTATTGCAGGAGTGGGCAAATGCATCCCGTAGGGTCACTGATCCTAGCGAAGTGCTGGGATATCCCTCGGCGTTTTTGAACTTTCTGCCGTCCACCGTGAGGGTAGCGGGGCAGTCCACCTTAGAATCGGGGGTTTTCCCCTTCCTCAATAGGGCGAGGGAATCTACCGTCTTAAAAATCGACCCCGGCGCGTATTGCCCCAGCATTGCGGTGTTGTAGCCGTTACTCCCTGGGCCACTCGCCGCTGCGAGTACATCACCCGTAGACGGACGCAGGGCGACGATCGCCGATGCTGGTCCCACCGAAGTGAGCGTGTTTTCGGCTAGCGTCTGCAGCTTCGCGTCCAAGGTGGTTTTAAGCGCGACGCCGGGTGCTGGAGCATTCGCGAAAACCTCCACGCGTGGGTCTTGGGGGAGGGCTGCCAGCTCAGCGGCGGTCTTACCCGCCGGCTGGCGCACTACGCTGACACCATTTATGCCGCGTAATTGGGAATCGTATTGTGCTTCGAGGCCGCTGGTGCCGGCCATGTCACCGGCTTTCAGGGCGCCCTGAGATTTTTCGATCTGTTCTGCTGAAACTTCTGACACGGTTCCCAAAACGGCACGAGCAAATTCACGGGTGGGCGCCAGGGCCAGGGAATCTTTGAGCGCAATAGCGCCCGGAATGGCCGCGATCTGTTGGTCGGTAATAGTCCTGTTGTTGTCATCGCGCAGGGTGATTGCCGGGACGAAAGCCTGAGCCCCGGCGGCTTTGAGCTGCGCGGCGTACTCGGCCGGGTCCACGCCCACCAAATTAGCTAGCGCCTTTGCAGAGGCCTCATGGGACGCGGCGTCCACCTTTTGTTTGTCGATCCCAACCTTGAGGACGGGCCGGTCCATAACTAGGGGCTCATCGCGTGCACCCAAAATATTGCCGCGCGGTGCGGCAGTGGTTTTTAAGGCAAGGACTTCGGAGTCCTGAAGGTCCGGCAACAACACATTTGGGCTCCACTCGGCCCGCCACGCATCACCATCTTTTTTTAGCCGCGCGGACGTGGAGTACTTCCACTCGTTGCCTTGGACCTGCCATACGTAGTTCAGCGGAACTGTGGCGGTACTGCCGTCGAGCTTGAGGTCGCCAGCCGAAACGGTTGGCTTCTGCGGCTCAAGTGCCGCAAAAACGGCTTTGACCTGCTCATTTACTGCCGCCGGTTCCTTGCCTTCCCACGCGATCTTGCCGACGTCGAGCCCTGACAGGGCGCCAACCAAAGCCTTGGCGGCATCTTGCGCACCGGCGCGGCCGTCGTCGCACGCGCTGAGCCCGGCAGCCAAAAAGGCGGCGGTAAGGGCGATGGTGATGGACCGAAGTTTGAGTGTTTTCCCCACGCTCGTCATTATGCCCTGACTCACCGACATTGCTACCTGACGGCTCCAGCAATACAAGTACGGCGGCCAGCAACCATCAGGTCACCAACCGCCGCCCAGGCTAGATCACAGCCTCAAACTAGGGAGCACACATGAATTTGGCATCCCCCCAAATCCCGTGGGCGCCGTCGATACTGCCGGACGGTTCAACCACGAGGTCCACGTAATTAACCCCGGTCAGATCCACCGACACAGATTCTGGCGCGAAGCCCGGCGTGTAGGTTCTGGACTGGTATTTATCCGCCCCATCGGCCTTCACCTTGAAGATGATGGTCCCGGCAAAACCACTCTCTAGGCCCACCTCCGAGGTAAATTTGCTGCATTTCCCGCCGAGGTAATACGTGATCTTGGAGACTGCATGCACCCCCAAACCCTTGGCATATGTGGGCTGCTTGCCCGTGGCCGGATCCGTGTAGTTGATGGTCAGCGGCACGTCCGGTGAGCTCTCGTCGTCCTTATTGGCAACGTTTTTGCCGATGACACCCCAGCCGGTGCTCGCCTCAAGCCACGGCGTTTCCGAGGCATACACCTCACCATGTGGCACCTCGGGCATCGGCTGTGTAGTGACCTTCCAGTCAAAGAACTTCACCCGCCCCTCGGTGGGCAGAACCACGGAAACCAATTCCTTGTTCGAATTCAGGCGCAACACATTGGAGAACACCTGGTACTTGTATTGTGTGTACTCCGGCGAGGGCCCGCTCGCGTTGTTGCGTCCCGCCTCTGAAATAGCGACGACGGCGCCGTTCAGCTGAGAGGGTTGGAGCCAGTTGGGGAAGAAAATACTTTGCTGTTCTGAAGTTCCGTCCGCGTAGTTCAGCGTCAGGGTGGGGCTAATTCCGGCACCAACCGCAGCTGAACCAAGCACCGACAAGTGGGTTCCTTGGCCCTTGACCGCAATAGTCTGGCCATTCAACGCCGCAGCATTGGGGACATCCGGGCCAGCTTCGGGCCAGGTGTAATCCACTTGAGTAGCTTTGCCGGCGTTCACGGTGACAGTCTTGCCGGGGGTGACTCCACCGGCGGGGATGGCCGCTGACGCCAACTGCTCAGCAGAGAATGTGGCCCCGCCGCCGTCGAAATCACCCAAGGACTTGTTAGCCACAGTGGTGACCGAGACGGAATTGAAGGCGCTGGCTAGGCTACCGTAGGCCACATCAATAGTGTTGGCGCTGCTGACGCTCTGTTTTCCATTGGACTCGTACGTGGCGGTGACCTTGATAACTGCGGGTCCGCCCTTAGACGTAGCGCTTGGCGTGGCAACAAAGGTGGCCTTGACGCTGGCTCCGCCGGCAACCGTTGTAGCAGTTGCACCTGTTGATGCCTTGAGTGTCCAGCCCGCCGGCAATTCCGGAGTCAAGACCACGGAAGACTTGGACTGCTTGCCCGAGTTGACGAACTCAGCGGTAAAGGGGCTCTTCAGAATTGAGAGTGTAGTTTCGGTCTGAATCCGCCTGATTCCAGCAGTGATCTGGCGACGTAGTTGGTGAGGTTGCGGAAGCCGAGGGCAGAGCCTCGGAGGTGTTCCAATCTTCCATTAATCGCTTCAGTGGGACCGTTTGAGGTCCCTGGCCGGTCGAAGTAGGCCAGCACATCATCGGCTCGTCGTTTCAGGGTCCGGCCGAGTGTTTTGAGTTCAGTGAGCGCAGTCGGCACGCCAGTGCTGACGGAGTCAACCACGGCCTGCATGAGCATCTTGCCTTGGGCACTGTCTTTCTCCCGGTAGGCAGCAATCATGCATTGATAGATGCCCCACGTGGCCTCCACCTCAACATGCGCATCAGCGGCAAACAAGTCTTCCAGGCGACGCTTCTATGTCTGTCAAGCGGCGGAAACGGGTGTGGGCGCGGGACATGTTGTTTGGCCGGTGAGGGGGCGGTTCAGATGACCGGCCAGCTCCCCTTCTCCCCCGTTGTTTTGGCTGCTGGCGAAGCTTGCGGAGCTGTGGCCGACGGAGGCCTGTCTACCCGCAGGGCAAGGGGCGGAAATCTTCGTAAGGAAATCAGCGACGAAGGAGCGCCGTCGAAGAATTCCTCACCGCAGGCCCCGACGAAGGAGGGGCTAGACCGGCCGGAGCGGACACGTACAATCCGACAGGACAGCAGCCAAACGTCGTAGACAGAACTGGGCCAGAGGCGGCGGAGCCCTGCGGAGCCGGTACTGGACCCACAGCCGGCCGCGCCAGCGGACGCCCTTTCCTGGGTGAGCCCTGCGAACCCTCCTTCAGCACCCGGGGTCTCCATTCGGCGTCGCTGACTTCGGCGGCCGCGCGCCCCGGTCGCCGGCACTGAGCGTGCGAATGGCGGTCCGCCACCTGTGACCGCCCCGGCAACGGGACGGCCACCTGAAAGGATTAGTCTGCGAGGAGTCCGGCCAGTTCGGCCGCATCAGCCCCCAGCCCCCGCCCCGCCTTCTTTCAGGAGCCTGTGGCATCCTGCGGAGCTGGCGCTGCGCACGCTCCCGGCGACGGCTGCGACGTGCCGGGCAGTGGTTTCGGCGTGGTGTGCTTGGACAGTTTTGGCTGCTTGCCTTTCAGGCGCCCCTTCGCTTTTGCGACCGCCATCCCTTCGCGGGTGCGTCCGGATCAGATCCGCTTCAGACTCGGCCACCATTCCCAGAACGTTGACAGCAGCCGGCCTACCGGGTCAGCCGGGTCGTGACTGTTGCCGCCGCGACTAAGCACAACCCCTTTGCCCGTCAGCTCGTC
Source organism: Pseudarthrobacter sp. J1763 (assembly GCF_050490295.1). NCBI lineage: Bacteria > Bacillati > Actinomycetota > Actinomycetes > Micrococcales > Micrococcaceae > Pseudarthrobacter > Pseudarthrobacter sp. J1763. The sequence continues at coordinate 36,584 of NZ_JBNPEN010000005.1, forward strand.
GGCAATGTCCCTGGCATCAGAAAGGGAGCGCCAGCCGATCGAGCTTGGTCGCCACGAGCGTATCGCCGGCCCGACACACCGCCATCGCTTCACGGGGCCCGAGGCGCACCCGGTTCGCTCCCGTAAAACCGTGATCGACGAAGATCTACCGTGTGGTTCATCGTGCGGGTCTTACGTACATGGCCCGGGCCAGCAATGGCCCGGAACTGTCAGTTTCAGAAGTCGTCTGCACCGCTTCTGGTTTGGGCCCCGCGGAGGGACCTGACTTTGCATCGCGGGGTGGGAACGTCACAACCGACTTGCTTGCCAAATATACCCCCTATGGGTATGTTTTGGGTATCGTCAGTGAAGTGGTTCTCGCCGGGGTCGTCCTCTCGCCTGCCGCCGGGGCCGTGCTGCTGCCCGTTTCCACCATCGTCGTGGCCCTGAACGCGCAGCTGCTGCGGACTGAAACTCAATCCCGCCCCGTTCCGCTGAACCCGGCGCCGCCCGGGCCGGTAATCTTGAAGCCAACCAGACCGCGCGGAAGGAGGAACACCATGACCGCCATCTCCGCCCGCCGCGCCAGGGCGTTCCTCCTCCGGGCCACCCTTCTCGCGGGATTGCTGGCGATCATCGTCGGCATTTTGGGCATGCACATCATGACCGGCACGCGTGACATGCCGGCGGCGGCCACCGGTCATGAGACCGAGGCGCCGCATGCAATGCAGGCGTCTGGGCACCCCGGCCACGTCGCGGACATCACGAACGTCCAGGGCGTCTCTGCAGCTCCGGGTATCACGCACGCACCAAGACCGTCATGCGCCGATACCGGCGGGTGCACGATGATGTCCGCCATGGGCGGGGACTGCGTCCCTTCTCCCGGGACCACGACACTGGCAGCTCCGCCACCGGGCACCACAGCCCTAGCTTCCAGCGGCGGGCCCATCACCGGCGCCCCCGCCATCGGGTACGGGTTCATTCCGCGAAGTCCTTCTCCGGGCCAACTTTCGATCAGCCGGACGTAAACGGCCAAGCTGCGCCGTGTCCTGCCCGGCGCGCCCCCGTTTACCCGATACGCACCTGCCGGCTGTCCAGGCCGGTTGTGGGCGTGTTATCCGCAGGCGTTCAACAACGCCGATTTGATGATTGAAGGACTTGAACTCCATGAAGAAAACTCTGACCATTTCTGCCCTTGGCCTTGCCTCCGTCATAGCCCTTGCGGGCTGCGCCGGGACCTCCGGAACTACACCTTCCAGCTCCATGCCGGGCATGGGCCAAACCGGGATGGGGATGTCCTCGAGCTCTGCCCCGGCCGCCTCGGACCACAACGCGGCGGACACCATGTTCACCCAAGGGATGATCCCGCACCACGCCCAGGCCGTCGAGATGAGCGACATGATGCTCAAAAAGCAGGGCATGGATGCCCGGATCACCGCTCTCGCCACCAAGATCAAAGCCGCCCAGGCCCCCGAAATCGAGCAGATGACGGGCTGGCTCAGGACCTGGAACGAACCGGCCCAGATGGCGTCCGGCCATGGCATGGGCGACGGGATGATGGGAGAGGACGATCTGAACAAGCTCAACACCGCCAAGGGCGCCGAAGCGGCCAAGCTGTTCCTGACCGGGATGATCGCCCACCACCAGGGCGCCGTGGCGATGGCCCAGACTGAAATCAGCCAAGGCAAAAACCCCGACGCCATCCAGCTGAGTAAGGCAATCGTGACCTCACAGACAGCCGAAATTAAGGAAATGAAGGACCTGCTGGCCACCCTCTGACCGCTGTCCTCCGGCGCCGGCCCGTCACGGGCCGGCGCCATTCGCCGTTGCCCTGCCCCGGCTGAATCCCTGGAGTCCCCATGCCCCGCCCCTCCCGTCCCTGGCGCCGCGCCGCAACCGTCCTGGCAGCCGGCGCCAGCCTCATCCTCGCCCTCTCGGCATGCAGTCCCTCCTCCGGCACGACGGCACCCTCACCCGCCGGCACCGGCAGCGGCCTGCCTGACGCCCATGTTCACGGGCTGAGCGTCAGCAGCGAAACCGGCCAGGTGCTTCTGGCCACGCACGATGGCTTGTTCGACGTCACGAAACAACCAGCCACCAAAATCGGCGCCACCAACGACCTGATGGGTTTCACCGGCGGCACGGACCACGGCGTCCTCTACGCATCCGGACACCCGGGGGAAGGCTCCAGCCTTCCCAATCCGATCGGGCTGATCAGATCCACCGACGCCGGTAAATCGTGGGAACAGCTCTCCCGTCAGGGTGAATCCGACTTCCATGCGCTCACCGCGACCAAATCCGGGATCGTCGGCTTCGACGGAGCGCTGCGCACCAGCCCGGACGGTAAAACCTGGACCACGGGGGCCGCGGATTTCGTCCCGGCCGTCCTCGCCGGTAACCCCACCAGCGACACTGTCCTGGCCACCATTCCACAAGGGATCCGCCGCTCAACCGACGGCGGTAAAACCTGGACCAGGGTGGAATTCGGACCCGTGGTCCAGTTCGCCGCCTTCGCCGGCCCCGCCGAGGCGGTGGGAGTCGAACCGGACGGGACGGTCCACTCCTCCGCGGACGCCGGCGCGACCTGGATCCGCAAGGGCGAAATCCAGGACACGGTCCAGGCTGTGGCTGCAGTGAAGGGCCCGGATGCAAAGTTGGTGATCTGGGCCGCGACGGCCAGCGGGATCGTGGTCTCCACCGACGGCGGAGCTACGTTCCGGTCCGTCGGTGCCTCCTGAGGGCTCGATGCGTGACCCGTTCATGGTCCTCTTCGGGGGATCCCTCGTGTCGGCCGCCATCGAGCTCTGAATTATCTTGAATCGTCCGGGCCGGCGGGCACCGGTCAGCGGGGTGCGCAACCGCCTATCCTTCAGGCGTCTGAGCCGACGCCACGCACGGCGGTGCGCAATATCTCGGCGGAAGGAAGCCCCGCCATCCTGTCTTCCAAGCGATACACGCGACAGCTCAGGGCAGGTGCGGACTCGGCAGGCAACAAGTCCCGTCCGTCCGCTATGAACGACGGGGAGCCGTGGAAACGCAGCGCCCCGGCCTCTTCCTCGGACGTTACTTCACGGACCGTTATGCGTCCGGTGTCTTTTCCTTCGGCTGCCAGGGCTTGACGGAACAGTTCCAGGGCCGGACCGCTGTTCGGGCAGCCGTGGATGGTGCGCAGTTCATAGTCCATGGCTCAGCCGTTCCCGGGGCCCAGGGACAGGCTGACAGTCGTCGGTTCAGTGCTGGAACCACAGCCTTCGCAGCAGCCGGGAGCCTCGGCCACCTCAGCGTCACGCGTCGGTGTTACGCGTGCGTCCGAATTAGAGCGGCCACCCTCGTGGCTCGCGCCTGCGCACGTTTCCGGGGCCCGGCAGCACTCGTCCGTTTCGGTCTCGGGCGCATCGTGGCTGTGCGGAACGGCGCAGCAGAGATCGCCGCGCCAGGCGTTGACGCCTTCTCGGACGGCGATCGCGGCGATGACCAGAGCTGCACCGGCGTCCGCCCACCACCAGCCCAGCGTGCTGTTCAGCACGAGCCCTGCCAGCAGGACAGCGGAGAGGTACGTGCAAAGCAGCGTTTGCTTGGAATCCGCCACTGCGGTCCTGGATCCGAGTTCCCGTCCGACCCGGCGCTGGAGCCAAGACAGTACCGGCATGATGGCCAGGCTCAGAGCCGCGATCACGATGCCAGGGGTGGAGTGCTGCGCTTCGCCGCCTCCGGCCAGGGACCGGACCGAATCCACCGTGACGAACAGGGCCAGGGCGAAGAAGGAGAACGCGATGATCCGCAGGGTCAGGTGTTCTCGCTGTTCAGGGTTCTTGGCGGAAAACTGCCAGGACAGGGCGACGGCGGACGTGACCTCGATCACCGAATCAAGTCCGAACCCGATCAGAGCGGAAGAATCAGCCACGTTGCCTGCCCAGAGGGCAACGACGGCCTCTACGACGTTGTAGGTGATGGTCGCGGCCGCGAACAGGCGGATACGACGGCTCAGAACGGCGCGCCGGGACGCGGTGGGTGCGGGCTGGAGTGCCGTGATCATTTTAGGCACGTCCCGTCCGGCGCGCAGCAGGCTGGATCCACGGCCAGCACCACACCAATCAAGTCCGTGATGGCGTGGCCCAGCCGGGCGTCCGCGAGCTCATACCGGGTCCGCCGGCCGTCCGGGACGGCCACCACGAGGCCGCAGCCGCGAAGACAGGTCAGGTGATTGGACATGCTCTGCCGTGAGACTCCGAGGGAATTGGCCAGGTCCGACGGGTACGCGGGCGCATCGGCCAGTGCCAGGAGAATCCGTGCCCGGGTGGGGTCAGAGACCGCGTAGCCGAACCGTGCCAGCACCGGGGCGTGCGTGAGGGTTTCCATAAACCCAAAGTACATCGACACGTGTATTCATGCAATTGTGTACTGGAAGCAGGGATCAGCCGGCGTTGCGCGGCGCGAACATGATCACGGCCACCCCGAGCAGGCAGATCACCGAACCGGTAATGTCCCACCGGTCGGGCCGGAAGCCGTCAAAGATCATGCCCCAGGCCAGGGACCCGGCGACGAACACGCCTCCGTAGGCGGCGAGGATCCGGCCGAAGTGGGCGTCGGGCTGCAGGGTCGCGGCGAAGCCGTAGATCCCCAGGGCCAGGACCCCGAGCCCCGCCCACCACCATTCCTTGCCCTCGCGGACCGACTGCCACACCAGCCATGCCCCACCAATTTCAGCCGCTGCGGCGAGGATGAACAGGAGGACGGTTTTTGCGATACTCACGGGTTCATCTTGGCAGTGTCTGGCTGCTCGCCGGTGGCGGGGTCTCCGGTAACCGTGTGGGCGCGGGGTTCCGGGCTGCGGTTCAGGCGGAGAGCGCCGGCAGCGGCAACCACGAGGGCCAGGGCGCCAAGGCCGAGAGGCAGCCCGGCGAGCGTGGCGATCCCTCCGACCAGGAGGGGGCCGCCGGCGTCTCCGAGTTCGCGTCCGAGCTCAGCCGAGCCCATGGTTCGCCCCATCCGTTCCGGAGGAGTGGTATCGGCCAGGTGGGCGAAGCCCAGCGGCGTGGCAACACCCACGCCTGCACCGATTGCGGCGGCGGCCAGGAAAATAGTGACGGGCCCCGGTGCCAGCGCGAGGATCGCGATACCGGCGGAGGTGAGCAGCAGCCCGGTTCTCATGCCGCGGGCATCGCCGATCCGGCCCCGGTCGCGCGACCTGCCGATCCAGGGCTGGATCAGGACCGAGGCGATGGCCAGAACACTGACGGCGACCGTTCCTGCGAAGGGTCCGAGCCCGTACCGGGTGGCCAGCGCGGGAAGGAACCCGATCGCGGATCCCAACGCAGCGGTCGAGGCCGCCAGCACCAACGTGGGGATCAGGAACCGCCGCTCCGTGACCTGGCGCGCCAGATCCAGCACCGTGTAGCGCCGGCGCGGGAGAGGCTCCAGATGAGGCACGCGCACGATCACCCACACCGCCGTGACGGCAGCCAGCACCGAGAGGGCGGCAAACAGCAGCGCGAACCCGCCGGCGAAAATCAGGCCCGCCCCCAGCAATGGTCCGATGACGTATCCGAGGCTCTTCCAGGACCCGTACCGGCCAAAATACGTGCCGGCGTTCCTGCCCCCGGCCAGGCGGGCGACCATCGCCGAGGATGCCGGAGAGAACGCCGAGGCTGCCGCACCCTGGCCGAGACGGGCCAGGCCGAGCATGAGCGGATTGGCAGCCCACAGGCCGATGAGCGAGAGCAAAGCAAAGGCCAGAAGGCCACCAACAATGACCGGTTTCGCGCCGATCCGGTCACTGAGCGCACCGAAGACCGGCTTCAGGAACACCTCCGCGAGGTCGTACACGGCGAGCAGGATGCCGAGATTCAGCAGCGTCAGGCCGATGTTCTCGCTCTGGGCACCCATGCCGGCTGCGATGCTGTGGGCGCCGAAGGCCGTCACGAACCCGGCAGCGTACAACGGCGCCGAGGACGTCCGGGCCGCCAGGGCGGGAGCAGGACCATTCATGAGTGCAGCTCCTGATAAACGAGCCCGGAAAATTCCTCCAAGACAACGGCGCAGGCAGCCAAATCCTCATCTGCTCTGGCTGCCGATGGGCTGCCGAAGACGTCCCTCGCGCGGATCGTGCGGAACCACCGCCTCAGCCGTTCCAGGTTCTGTTCTTCCTCTTCCAACTCGGCCAGCGTGAACTTATGCTTGGAGATTTCCCGGGCGATTTCGTCCTTGAACTTCCCACAATCAGCGACGAACTCCGCCCATTCATCCTCCCTGGCAGCGTCGAACAATGCACGGAGCTTCGCAGCATCAGCATCAGTGGAGCCCGTGGTCAGCAGGATCAGCTCACCGCCGCCGGAACGGGCCAGAGCCCGCGCCTTGTCGGCACCTTCCCTGCACACCGGCACATCGGGGGCCGTCCATGCACCTTGTCCGACCGGAACCGCACCGAACCGCCGCAGCTCGCGCCAGACGGCGACCCGGTGCCGGGACGGTTCAGAGGGCACCTGCACGAGCATCACAAGCCAGGAAGATTCCAATGTGTTAGTCACAGGTGCAATTGTAACTGCTGTTACATATCCCCTGCCCGTCCGCATGCGGATGCACCTAACGCGTGAAGCGCAGCGGTATTTGGCGTTGTTTTGTCAGCGCTATTTGGCGGGTCCAGCTCAGTGGTCAGTGCTTTCGATGGCGGCGGCGGGTTACCGGCATGGGGAGAGGCGTCAGTCGTGGGCCGGTTCTCCGGTGATCAGGTGGTCGGCGTGGTTGATGGTTTCGCGGATGAGCCGGACCAGGTGCCCGTCGTGGAGGGAATAGATGACGTGCCGGCCGTCTTTGCGGGTGTCCACGAGGCCGGTGAGCCGGAGTTTGGCTAGGTGCTGGCTGACCACGGTCCGGGGCGCACCGGACGCGTCGGCGAGTTCGGTGACGGTTTTCGGTCCGGTGGAGAGCTGCCAGAGCAGGTGCAGGCGGGTGGGTTCGGCGAGCATCCGCAGCGTGCCTGCGGCTGTTTCGAGCAGCTCCGTGCCCGGGGTGACCGGGTGGGCCAGGGAGGGTTCCCCTGGGACGGTGTTCAACGCGCTGCTAGGCCTGCTGCTCAACGGTCTGCTCCTCAGTGGCTGGTTCCTGGGATGCCGCGGCGGTGTGCCGTGGCCAGGAAAGGAATGCACCTGCACTGCCTATCATCGCAATAATTGTCAGGGCCAGCGCGGCCCAGCCCAAACCGGCGGCGGCCCCGATCCAGCCGGCCAGCGGGTAGGTCAGGATGTAGCAGGCGTGGGAGAGGGAGAACTGCGCCGTGAAAACATAGGGTCGGGTTTCCTCGGTGGAGGCATCGCGCAGCAGCCGGGACGAGGGCGTGAGGATCGTGGAGTTCGCCGCCCCTAGCAGGAACCACAGCCCCAGCAGCAGCCACCATCCCGCACCACCGACGCCCAGGAGGGTCAGGAGTGTGGCGCCGGCCAGCACGGCGGGGATCAGCGCTGCGCCGGTGAGCATCACGGCACGGTCCCCGAAGCGGTCCAGAACCCGGGGCGCGGACAGGGCGACGATCATGGAACCGACACCGAAGCAGGCCAGGGCCAGGGCCAGGTCGGTGTCGGGGCGGTGCAGGACATCCCGGACGTAGACCACGGTGTTGACCAGCACCAGCGCCGTCGGGGCTGCGACCACCAGGTTCAGTGCCAGCAGGGACCGCAGGCGCCGGTTGCGCCAGAAAATCCGTGTGCCCAGGGTGGTCCGGTGCCACAGGGACGTCTGCGGCCCGGCCGGGGCGGAAATCCGGGGCAGGGCCGTGATGGTGACCATGAAGGCCGAGAACAGGAACCCGGCCACGGTACCGATGAACAGGTTGTTGAAGCTGATCAGCGTCAGCAGCAACGCCGCAAGGGCCGGGCTGACCAGGGCTTCCATGTCGTAGGCCAGCCGGGAGAGGGACAACGCGCGGGTGTAGTCGCGCTCGTCCTTCAGGATGGTGGGGATCAGCGACTGGAAGGCCGGGGTGAAGGTCGCGGAGGCGGACTGCAACAGGAAGATCACCACGTAGATCTGCCAGGTGTCGGTGATGAAGGGCAGGCACAGTGCCATCGCCGCGCGGATCAGGTCCGCCCCGATCAGCACCGGCTTCTTCGGCAGCCGCGCCACCAGTGCGTTGATCACCGGGGCCAGACCCACATAGGCCAGCATCTTGATCGTCAAAGCTGTGCCCAGCACCGCCCCGGCGTTCCGGCCGGCCAGGTCGTAGGCCAGCAGCCCGAGGGCCACCGTGAGCAGCCCGGTGCCGATCAGGGCCACGATCTGGGCCGCGAACAGCCGCCGGTAGGTCACATTCCGCAGAACCGCTAACATCGGGCCAACTCTCTTAAGTGCATATGTGCGCGTCCATGCACCCACTGTAGTGGACTTTCGTCCTTACGATGTTTCACCCTCGGCCGCAATTGGATGCAGGGGCGCTCCAGGGGTGTGCGGACTCCTCTCGTACGGCCCCGTCTTGTCGTTATCGATAACGAAGGATTTCAAGAACAGGTTGATTTGAGAATCGTGGTGTTCGCAGCGAGCTGTTGCAAACGGGCATCTTCTTGCGGAAAACCGCCGTTAGGACGAAAAACCGAGCTCAGGGCCGGTCGTTCTCACAAATAGGTCTCAAAACGGTACGGTTCACCAATGTGCCGGACTGAGTTTTGAGAAGAGAACACCCATGACCGCACACCGAATCGGCTACGCCCGAGTCTCCACCCGGGACCAGAACCTGGGCTTGCAGATCGGCGCCCTGAAGAAGGCCGGATGCGACAAAATCTACGAAGACACGATCAGCGGCACCAAGTCTCACCGCCCCGGACTCGACCGGGCGCTAGACACCCTGCGCGACGGTGACACCCTGGTGGTGTGGAAGCTAGACCGCCTGGGCCGGAGCGTGAAAGACCTCCTGGACTTCGCCGGCGGCCTAAACAACCGCGGCGTAGGCTTCGTCAGCCTCACCGACGCGATCGATACCACCACGGTCTCCGGGCGCTTTTTCTTCAACGTGATGGCATCCCTGGCCCAGATGGAACGGGAGCTCATGGTCGAGCGCACCCAAGCCGGACTCCGAGCCGCGCGCGAACAGGGACGAGTAGGTGGCCGCAAACGCATCATGACGGAAGCCAAGATCCGCTCAGCCCGCAAACTACTCAAGCAGGGAACACCGCCCCGGGAAGTGGCCACGAGCCTCGGCGTCTCCGTCCCGACGCTCTACCGGTGGGTCCCGGCAGCAGGCGCGACTGGGGCTTCGACGCAATAGTCGCTGCTGTTTGGTGCAGGCGACTTCTGAAAAGTGACGGTTGGTGCAGAGGACTATTGAGCGGAATGCAATTCCGTGCAGGGGACTTGTGACATCTCCGTGTCCGTACTCGTCTGCACTACGCCGGAATTCCGCGGGAGCGAGTGCAGAAGACTTCTGAAAACGACAATTTTCGGCGGTAGATGGCGGTCTTTTTGCGGCGATATTCGTCGCCTCGCTGCCGCGAGGGAATCGCCTATCGAACGCCGGGCCGGTTATGAGGATGGCGTCCTCCGGGCGCCGGTATGTGCTTGTAGAGGGAATTTCGGTCGGGCCGTGGGAAGCGCTTTCTTCGTGCTTTGCCTGATGCACGCCGCCCTCACCACCACGCTTCGGGCTTCATGGTTCCCGGGTTCGGTGGTCTCTCGTTCCTGCGGCCAGAATTGGAACGCTGTGGGTACTCGGATAGCTGTAAGGGTCCCTACAGGGGCCGAAGTGGGCCGGCTGTGGCCGGTTGGTGATCGGTGGGCTCCAGCAGACCTGCGCCGGGTAGTGGTCATTGATCAGACAGCCCTGGCATGGTCCGGCGTCGTCCCGGTTTGCGTTCGGCCGGGCTTAGAGCCCGGTTAGCAGCTCGCGGGCTCTGTCGAGGGCGTCTTGGCACGTGCGAACCATTTGCCCGGGTGTGTTCGAGGTTCGGTAGAGGTCGCGTGCCCATTCGAATTCGGCAGCTGCCTCGCGGTAGCGGGCTTCGTCGAACAGTCGCCTGCCGATCTGGTATCGGACCATGGCCTCGCGGACGCGGGTCCCGGCCAGTTGTAGTGCTTCTTCGTGGACCCGGGCCGCCTCATGCCAGGCGTATTGGCGCTGGTAGGCGCGGGCGAGCACCAACAGGGGTAGGAGCCGGTCCCGGGCTGTTGCCGCCAGTGCGTGGCCGGCGTGTATGGCTTCCTCTGGCTGGCCGAGAAGCGATAAGATCCACACCCGTTCAAGGGCAGGGCAGGAGTCGAGGCGGGCCCACAGCGCCTCCCTGTCCAGGACGATTTCCCGCAGCGTTATCGGGTCCGTTCTCCACAGACTTCCCTGGACCTGGTCGGGGTCGGGTATCACAGGACCGGTGCTGCTTGATCAGAGCCCGGGACGGCGCGGCGCCTCCAGAGGTCCCTCTCGAGGGTGGTTCCGTACGGTACGTCGGGGCTGGCCTCCACCGTGAACAGCGACTGGCCGAGGCGGGTCATTAGGATTCCTCGTCTGTCCCCCGACTCTGCGGTGTCCCGGACCTGCTTCACGGCGACGGCCAGGTCCTCCTGGAGACAATGCGGATTTTCTACGACCACGACCCGGACAGCGGGGCTATCCGGCGCCGTGGACAAAGGTCCCCCGGGTGCAGGGTTGGCGGTGGTCATGTGTACCCAATCTCCTAGATCTGATCACATTCTGACTAACCATCGGTACCGGCCGGGATGGAAGGCACGTGCTGGTCAGCCGGACGGCAGTTGCACGATCTGCGCCAGCATAACCGAGCTTCCTGTAGGGTCCACCCACAGGCGGCGTCAATTCGGGGCGCTGTTTCGGCGGCTTCACCGGGGTCGGACGCACCAGTCCTTCGACGCTGTGCGGGCGGCTGGTCGGCCATTAGGAGCTACGGACCGGGCGCACACTTACCGGGGCCGCAGTCTTCCGGCGACCGCGGCGGAGGCTTTTTCTTCCTGCTGTGCTGCCGCTGAAGTACCGAGGGCCTGTGATGTCCGCGCGGGCTGCGATGCATGTAGGGCTCTCCCGTCGGAATGCCCCTGCTTCGGAGTCTCTTTGGCCGCCGGGGCAGGTTGTACGGCGCGGATAGGGGTGGCGGACACCTATTGTTCCGGGCAGTCCGTGCGCACACTGGATTCGGAGCGGCCGGGTGTGGCCAACGGCGCCCGATAAGCTGGGGTCCATGACGTGGTTGGTGCTGATAGTCAGGCTCCGTGGCGCTGCACCCCGGTATCGGCGCCGCGTTTACGCCGCTCTCGCTGACGGCGGAGGTGTCGCCGTTTCCGGGGGTGTCTGGGCTATCCCGGATACCGTGATGCATCGTCCGGCCGTGGATGCCGCCGTAAGGCATGCCCTGGCCGGCGGCGGTGACATCGTTGTCATGGCCACCACGACGGACAATGGCGCCAGTCATGAGGTGTTCGAGGTGAAACTTTCCGAACGGCTCACGGCCGAGGCAGAGGCTATCACCGGCAGGTGCACAGGTCTTGCTGCCGCGGCCGCGGCCGGGTGCGGGCGGGGTGGGCTGTCGACGGATCTACATGCCCTTCAACGGGACGTCCGTCGCTTGGCGCGCCTGGACGTGATCGGGCTTGAGGTCGTCGCGTCAGCTGAAGCGGCTGTGGCCCGGGCAGGGAATTTACCGGCGGCGTGTGAGTGCCGGGTTTGAGGAAGGGGCCCGGTCGTTGCGGATTGCACCGGGCAGCTGTTCTCAGCGTCTGCTCAGCATTGTTGCCCTATGGTGAGGGCCATGGTTTCTTTGGCGTTGCCTGCCGGTGTGTTGTCCCGACCCGTTGCCGGGCTGCTCCCGCCGTGGCTTGATCCGAACGAGTTCCTGCGTGATCCTGCCTTGGCTCCATGGGTCGTCGGGGTCGTGTGTGTTCCTGTTCGTCGAGACCGGTCTTCTGGTCGGGTTCTTCCTGCCGGGGGATTCGCTTCTGTTCACGGCGGGATTGCTGGTGGCCACCGGCACTATTCAGGTGAATATTCTGTTTCTGGCGGCCGCCGCGTTCGTGGCCGCTTTCGTAGGCGACCAGGCCGGGTATCTGATCGGCCGCAAAGCGGGGCCTGCGGTATTTCGGAAAGAGGATTCCCGGTTTTTCAAACGCAGATACGTGGACCAGACGCACCGCTTTTTCGAGAAGTACGGACGCCGGGCCGTTGTTCTGGCCCGCTTTGTTCCGGTGGTGCGGACGTTCCTTCCGGTCACGGCCGGCGTCGCCGGGATGAGTTACCGTTCCTTCTTCGCCTTTAATGCCATCGGGGCTGCCTTGTGGGGCGTAGGGGTGACGTTGCTCGGGTTCTGGCTGGGCCGCTACGAGTGGATCGGTTCGAACATTGACCTGATTTTCGTTGTCATCGTTGTAATCTCTTTCGTCCCCATCGCAGTGGAACTGCTCAAGAGCCGACGACGCACCGCCGCCGGGCAGGAACGGCAGCACGAAAGATCCTGAGCAAGGTAAGGGACGCAGGCGCCGGGGACCTTGCCGAGGCTCTTTCCGGCGGCTGCTGCTTCACCGGTTGACCGCAGGAAGATCAGAGCATCCCAAAGTCTCATTTCTGGCAGGCTCAGTCGCAGGGGCCGGGAACTTTGCGGCGGCGTCACCGCAGGGGTATCCGTCGAGGAAAATTCTGAGGACAGGAGAGGCAGCGTGACAGCCCGAACTCGTTCGCTATGGAAGAGCACGCTCCCGCGGCGGTCCCAGACCGCCACGCTAATGGCGATGGTCGCCCTCGTCGTCACGGCGGCGGCCTGCCAGTCGCAGGGTGGGCCGGTGCAGGGACAACGGTCCGGCACGCCGGGCCACGTGTTCGTGATCAATCTGGAGAACAAGGGTTATGACCGGGTGTGGGGCAGCGGCTCCCCGGCCCCGTACCTCTCCGGGACCCTGCGCGCCCAGGGCGTGCTGCTGACCAACTATTACGGCATCTCGCACAACTCGCTGCCTAATTATCTCGCCCAGATCTCCGGGCAGCCGCCTAACATGAGCACCAAGAAAGACTGCCCCGTCTACACGCCGTTTACCGGCACGGGTGTGGATTCGCAGGGACGGCTGATGGGCGACGGGTGTGTGTTCCCTGCCGAGGTGCCCACCATCGCCGGCCAGCTGAACGAAAGAACCAAGACCTGGCGCGGCTACATGGAAGACATGTCCGCACCCTGCCAGCACCCGGAGCTCGGTGCCGTCGACGAACATGTGGCGGCCTCCCCCGGTGACCAGTACGGCACCCGCCATAACCCGTTCGTCTACTTCCGTTCCCTGACCTCCAGCCCGGAGTGCGCGAAGAACGTGGTCAACTACTCCAGGCTCGGAAAGGACCTGCAGTCGGTCAACACCACGGCCAACCTCTCCTACATCACCCCCAACCTCTGCCACGACGGGCACGACAGTCCCTGCGTGGACGGGACCGCCGGCGGCCTCGGTACGGCGGATGAATGGTTGAAGAGCCAGGTGCCGGCGATCCTGGCCTCCCCCGCCTACCAGCAGGACGGCATGCTCGTGATCACCTTTGACGAGGCCGACGGCGGGGCCGTCGGCCCCTCGACGGGCGTCACCGGCGGCACAGCAGGAGGAAAGGTCGGCGCCTTGGTACTCTCCCCGTTCACCGCCCCGGGCAGCAGCTCGGACCGCCCCTACAACCATTACAGCCTGCTGGCCACCATGGAAGACAGCTTCGCCCTGCCCCGTCTCGCGGGCGCCGGCGAACCGGGGGTCAACACCTTCGGGACCGACGTTTACCGTTCCGGTCCCTAGGAAACGCCGCTCCGCAAAAAGGGGGTGAAAGGGGCCCTTCGTTTTGCGGTCGGGTTTTGCTCAGGCGGAGCGTGCGCCGGTTGTTACGGCCGCGGCGGGTTCGGGGCGTGAGGTTTCACCGTGTGCTCCTCACCGGGGTTTCGGGAGGGTGACTGGTGGCCGGTCTGGTTGATGGGCGGTTTTTTGTATGTGGCGCGTCCGAGGATGTGGCGGGCCAGTGTGAGGGTTTCGCGGAGTTTGATGGCCGGGAGGTATGCGCGGGTGATGGCGTTGCCGATGGCCGGAAGGGCGGCCGCGTCAGGGTAGAGCATGTACAGGGGTTCGTAGCGGGGCTGGAATTTCGCTTTGAATGCCAGCAGGGACCTGAACCCGTAGACAGGTTCCAGGGCCTCGCCGAGCCGGCCTAGGAAGCGGTCGAGGCCGCCGGTTCCTCCCGTTTCGGGGGTTTCCGCGGTGGATGGTGTGGTGCCGGCGTGCCGGGCCAGTGGTGCTCCGGAGAGACTGATATAGCGGCAGCGCTCGGCTTGGAGGTCCAGGGCTGCGGAGGCGATGAGGAATTCAATGCCGGCACGGAACCCTGTGCTGCGGCGCCGCATGAAGTCCAGGGTCCAGCCTTCGATAGCGCCGTTGCGGTAGACGGGCAGCCAGGAAGTAACGGCGTGGATTTGGTGGGTGTCGTCGATGGCGAGCAGCAGGCGGACGTTGGGGTCGTTGAGTTCGTCCAGGCCGCCGAGGGTGAAGCCCATTTCCGGGACTTTTTTATCGGCTACCCATTCTTCGGAGATTTCCTGGATCTGGGCGGCCAGGGTGAGGGGTGCGTCATGGTAGGTGGTCCATTCGGCGCGGATCCCGTTTTTGGCCGCGTTGTTCAGGGCCGTGCGGATGTCCTGGAATTTTTTTCCTTTGAAGGACAGCGTGTCCAGTTCCAGAATGGTTTCCTGGGCTACCTGCACGGATCCCCAGCCAAGAGAAGCTGCGTGGTCGCGCAGGTGTTGGGGTACGGAGTAGAAGCACGGTGTCCAGCCGTGACCGGTGCAGAATGCTGTGAACTCCGCCAAAGAGGACTTTCCCTGGTGCCCGGGGCCGACCGGGCCTCCAAGGGTCAGGGCGATCCCGGCGATGGTCCGGTAGGCAATGAAGCTTTCTCCGGTGGCGGAGAACCAGTAGGTGTTCCCCGGCCAGGTTGTCATCCACGACAGGGTGCTGCCCTGCCCTGTTTTCAGAATTTCCCGGGCCCGGGCGGTCCCGGCGGCGTGCTGGGCCGGGACCGGGTGCAGGAATGTTTTGAGGATCAGGACGGCGGTGACGGCCCAGAAGACGGTGCCGGTGCCTTCATAGAGGATGACCGCGGGGGTGCTTTGGGGGAAGAACGCCGGGGAGAGATCGAACAGGTATCCCAGCGGCAGGAACCTGTCGGGAATATCGGCCAGCAGGTCAAGCGGCGCCGGAACGGGCGTGAAGCCGGGGGCCAGGAGGATGCCGGCGAGCAGGTAGACCGAGGCCAGGGCGGCGGCTGTTTTCCCGGCGCTGACCGCGAGGCTCCGGTAGGTTCCTGCCGGGGCGGTGAGGGGGAACAATTTGCGGGTCAGCAGCAGCACCAGCGTCAGTGCCACCGGCAGCAGCAGCGGCAGTATCAGGGCCAACGGGTGTGTGTAGCCGGGGACCTCGATAGGGCCCGCCGCTTCGCCGGCAGCGGTGTTTGGGGACACCGGGGACAACGCTGCAGCAATGGTGATTCCTGCCAGAACGGACAATGCCAGCTCGATCAGCACGGCGCCGGCCCAGGCGAAGCGGCGTCCCCGCCGCAGCCCGTCGGAGAGCAGCAGCAACAAGAACGACGGGAGGACGGCCATGAAGATCCCGCCGGCACCGGCGCGCAGCTGCAGTTGCGCCCTCGCGCATTCCTTGGCCTGTCCAGGGTCTGTGCAGAGGCTTTGGAGTGTCTGCGGGTCTACGGGCTGGATGTTCGTAAACAGGAACCGCAACACCGAGAGGGGCCCGGCGGCGTGCGGGGCCAGGCCGGCGACGACAGGTCCGACGGCGGACACGGCCACCAGCAGGGCGACCAGGACCCGGCCTTCGTGCCGGGAGGTCACGGGACGGCCGAACCGGGGTGCCCTGCCATGCAGGACCGGGCCGAGGAGGGCGCCGGCAACGGCGGCTCCGAGCCGGACCAAATCCGCGAACCCGCCTGTATAGAGGGCCAGCAGAATCAGCAGGGCGAAGACGGCCAGGCGGATCCGGCGCCGCCAGAGGGTGGGCATGGTCGCCGTGCCGGCCATGAGTGCCCCGGTGATGAGTGCACTGGGGCCGAGGAAGAGGTGCCCGCTCATTTCGCGTGTCCAGGCACCCATCACCTGGTGCGCGGCGGCCAGGAAGCCAAGAGCGGCGGCGATTCCCAGGATCTGGGAGCCAAGGGCGGCTGCAGCGAACCGCGCACTGCCCATCCGTGGTTCCAGGGCCAGCCCCACCACCAGGGTCAGGGCACTTCCGAGCAGGTACCCGGTCAGGTTATGCGCCCAGAAACCTGAGGCGGGCAGCGCCCACCAGTGGCCGGGCACAGAGTGTGCCGCCGCGGCCACGTTCGGGCGCAGGGTCCCGGACGGGCCGTCGATGAGACTGGACGACACCGTTCCGGCGGCCCAAAAGATGAAAATCCAGCCAAGTGTGGCCGGCGCGCGGCGCAGCTGCCGGAGCGCAAAGGCCAGTGCCCTTGGAATGACCGGTTTCCCGGGCTCCTGAGGGGTCGCAGCCACAGGGTTCCTTTCAACGGAGGGGTAGCACGCTGACACGGGAGTGGCCCTCCAGGGCCTCTTTCCGCCCGGGTTACCCCCGGGTACGGTCCGTGGCCGTGCGGTCTAACTTCCGGATCAGCTGCACGCGGCCGATCCGGGGTGCAATGAGGGTATTCCATACCGGCAACCAGGCCAGGACCGCCGCGGTGCTGATGAACACCGAACCGACCACGTCACTGAGGTAATGGACCCCGAGGTAAAGGCGGGAGAACGCGACGACTGCAGCGAAAAGCGAACCCGCGACCAGCGCTGCCAGCCGTTGACCCTTGCTGCGGGCCAGGACCAGCACGGCGGCGAGGACCAGGGAGACGGCGAAGGCCGTGTGGCCGGAGGGGAAACTGTTGTGGCCTGTTTCAACGACCAGGGACGCTGTCACGTCCCCCGGCGGCCGGGAGCGGCCCACCAGTGCTTTGACCGCTGATGAGGCCAGCCAGCCGGCGGCGACGACGGACCCGAACGCCACCGCCTGCACCGGGTTGCGGCGGACCCCGAGCAGATACAGGCAGATGACCAGGACGAGCGTCACCGCTCCTACCGGTCCCAGTCCGTAGTGGATGGCCTCGCTCAACCCGGTTAGGGCACTGTTTCGGCCGTGGCTCAGGGCAATGTCCAGTCCCAGTTCCGGTGACACCGGCCCGAAAGACTTCGCCACCATTCCGGCCGCGGCGGTGGTGGCGAAGATGGAGGCAGCCACGGTGACCCACCACCAGGACTGAAGTCCGGGAAATATTGTGCTCCGGCGGGCCGGGGAGGTATCCATGGTGCAGTCCTGACAGTTCGAGTGCTGATGCGCGGGGCGTGCCACCAGCTTGCGGCACCGGCTCTGAGAAGAACCTGAGAGGGGCTTCGACGTTTCTCAGGTTCCGCACAACAGGACTCCGGGATAATGCAGCTATCAAAGGAAAGGGGTGCGGACATGCGGGTTCTGCTGGTCGAGGACGAAAAGATGCTGGCCGAGACGGTCCGGCGCGGGCTGGTCAACGAGGGGTTCGTCGTGGATGTCACCCATGATGGTGTCAGTGGTTTGTGGGCTGCGACGGAGAACCCGTATGACGTGATTTTGTTGGATCTGATGCTTCCGCTCAAGAACGGTTACGACGTTCTGAAGGAGTTGCGGGAGCGGCTGGTCTGGACCCCGGTGCTGATGCTGACGGCCAAGGACGGGGAATACGACCAGACGGACGCCTTCGATCTGGGAGCTGATGATTACCTGACGAAGCCTTTCAGCTTTATCGTCCTCGTTGCCCGGATCCGTGCCCTGATCCGGCGGGGCGCGCCGGAGCGGCCTGTCACCCTCACGGTGGGTTCGCTGACGTTGGACCCGGGCAGCCGCAGCGTGCGCCGGGGCGATACCGTCATAGAACTGACGGCCCGGGAGTACGGTCTGCTGCATTACCTGATGCGCAGCCATGGCCAGGTCGTGTCCAAAGCCCAGATCCTCGACAACGTCTGGGATCCGGCGTTTGAAGGCGGCGACAACGTGGTGGAGGTCTATATCGGCTACCTGCGGCGCAAGATCGATACCCCGTTCGGGCTGCAGACCTTGGCCACGGTCCGGGGCATGGGGTACATGCTGGGCGCCGACCGGCCGGCCGGGTGAAAAACCTCCGCCCTTGCCCTGATTGTCCTGGTCCGGCGCGGTGCCTGAGGCCGCCTGCGGAGGTTCCGGCGCCGGTCGGGCCGGGGCTGGCTTAGGCGGTGCCGGCGTGGAACCGCCGGTGTGTGTGCGGGGCGGCTTCGCCGAATTCGAGTTCCTCCTCGATCAGCCGCTCATCGGTGTGGACTTCCTTGGGGTAGCCGGTGAGGACGTCCAGGTCAGAGCCGCCGGGGCTGTGTACTGCCGGGGCGGCAGTGTGGGCAGGTGTCGCCGGCGGCGGGGTTTTTCCGTGCTCCGCCGCGGACGCCGAGCCCATGCCGAGGCTCAGAGCGACGACGACCGCCAAAGCGGTGCCGGGTATGCTGCGAAGGTTCATGGGGACCACACTTCCTCACCACTGCTGAGGAACCGCTGTGACGATCCGTCCCGCAACCCCGGCTTCCGCGGTCCGGATACCGCCGGTGCCAGGCCGGGGCTCCCGGATGGCTGCGAAGCCGGCCGGACACTTACGGGGTATCCGGCGCCCGCGGGTCTCCCGCCGTGACCGGGTCCTTTGGTTGGCGGGGTTCAGGTGCCGGGGCGAAGCCCAGTTCGAAGCGGCATCCGCCGCCGAGGGTTTCGCCGGTGCGGATCCAGCCGTGGTGGGCTGTCATGATGCCGGCGGCGATGGCCAGGCCAAGGCCGCTGCCGCCGCTTTCGCGGGACCGGCTCTGATCCAGCCGGACGAACCGTTCAAAGATCCGGTCCCGGTCGGCCGCCGGCACCGGCGGGCCGTCGTTATCGATCGTGATCTGTGCCCCGCTGCCGGTGTTGCGCAACGTGATGCTGATCCGGGACGCGGCGTGCCGGTCGGCGTTGTCCAGGACGTTGCGTATGACCTGGGTCAGGCGCCGCGGATCCCCGGTGATTCGGGCGGGTTCGAGGCTGACTTCGATCCGGCGGGTGCTGGTGGAGCGCAACCGGCGGACTTCTTCGTTCAGGACATCGTCGAGGTCCACATCTGTAGTTTCCAGGCGCAGGCCGCCGTCGTTCGTTTTGGCCAGGGTCAACAGATCCTCGACCAGATACCGCATGCGGGCCGTTTCGCCGGCGAGAACGGTTTTCATGTGTTCCCACGTCGCCCCCGAGGTGTCGGCGGCGGCGATCTCCACACCGGCACTGAGGGTCGCGAGCGGGCTGCGGAGTTCATGGCTGGCATCCGAGACGAAGCGGCGCTGTTCCTGGTCCGAGGCCTGCAGCCTGCCCAGCATCATGTTCATCGTCTCCGCCAGCGCCTGGATCTCATCACTGGTCGGCGGGACGTCAACGCGGCCGTCCAGGTTCCGGGCGCTGATCCCTGCGACCTGGCCGCGGATCCGTTCAACCTGCCGCAGGGACCGGCCCACCAGCACCCAGACCGACACGCCCACAACTACCAGTAACAGCGGGGTGGCTCCGAGGATGAACCAGGCCACGGTGGACACCGTATCCGCCTGGACCTGCACCGTCGCGGCCACGACGACGGTGTAAAGGCGACCGCCGACGTCGGCGCCGGTCGCGACGATCAGGAAATCATCATCATCGCGCAGACTGGGCAGCCCGGACACATCCTGCGTGAGAGTCTGCCCGTGACCGGGCCGCAGGGAAGTGAGGGCAACCGTCTTCGCCGCCGGCACCGAGGCGGCAAAAACCGCCCCGCCGGGAGTAAGGATCTGCACATACTGGCCGGTGTGGGCGGTCGAGACAATGTATTGGCCCGCTTCGGCGACATCCTGCCCGGAGATCTGCGCGATCACATCCGCCGCCTGCCGCCGGGCGGCCGTTTCCGTTGAAGCGACCAGAGAGGTCTGCAGCAACACGAGCAGGACCAGCCCGCCCACGGCCAGAGCCGCCGCGACCACCAGAACCGCAGTTGCCGTGGCGCGCTTGCGCACACCCCACCGCGCGCCGCCGGCAGAGGGCAGAACCCGGTCAGTATCCATAATCCAAGGATGGGCCCGGCACGGTGCAGATACCAAACCCCTCCCGTGGCAGGGTACCGGATCCGGTTCAGCGGGATCTCAACCGGGTTAAGGGTCCTCTCAGGTCCCGCGGGACACACTGGATCCATAGCCCCCCGCACCGGGAGGCGCCGGCGGACCCGCAACCCGCCACGAAAGGAGCCGGACATGAACGTCAAAGACCTGAAAGCCAGGACAAAAATCGTCATCGTCAGCGCAGGAGTCCTCGGCCTGGCCGGACTCGGCATCGGGGCAGCAAACGCTGCCACCCCCTCCCCGTCACCGACCACCACCCAGTCCGTCACCGCGGATACCCCCACCCCGGGTGACACGGCCGACGCGCCGGGCACGGTGGAGAAGGCCACGCCCGGCGACGCCGCCGACGCCCCGGGCGCGGCCGAGGGAACCGAAAAGGCAGACGCCCCTGAAGCCCCCGGTGATACCGGACCGAACGTCGAACAGACCGGTGAGCACACCGATCCGGGCGACGCCCCCGGAACCCCGTAACACCGGGCACCCAGGGAAGAAACCAGCCGGCGCCACGGACCCCCCAGCCCTCACCGCCGGCATACCAGGACCCGCGAAGCACCCCGGCTTCGCGGGTCCTCCTGTCCCCGGTAACAAACCCCCGGCGTCCACAATGTCCTGACCTGTTAGAGGACCGCATGATCACCCTGACCGGAGTGGAGCTGTTGAGCGGGGCAGTCCCGGCCTGCACCGCTGTTGCTGCCGCGGCGGCCGCGCTCTTCCTGCTGATCCGCCGCCGGCGGCGCTGGTGGATGGCCACGGGCGGGGCCTTTCTGGCCGCGGCACTGCTGGCTGCGGGGACGGGCTGGGTTCTGGTCCACGCCGCGGGGGTTTCGGCCCAGGAGCTGCCGCTGCCCGTGACCGTGTGGATGGGGCTCGCGTACTGGGCTGTGCTGCTGGCCGGGCTGAACCTGGCCGGAAGCTCCCGGCGCCGCAGAATCCTGGCACCGGTGGCCATGACGGCGCTGATTCTGGTGGCGGCGTTACAAGTGAACATCTACTACGCCGCGTACCGGACCCTGGGTGACATGACCGGGGCCAGTACCGCCGCCATCGGGGCGCTGCCGCAGGCCGCGCGCGCGGTACCCCGCACCATGCCCGGGCCGGCTCCCGGCCCGAAGACCGGCCCGGTGGCCTCGACCTGGGTGAAACCGCCGGGGCTCCCCGCGGCCGGGACGATAAGCTCGGTGCAGATCCCGGGTAACGTTTCAGGTTTCGCTGCACGCCCCGGGTACGTCTACCTCCCCCCGGCCTACCAGGCCCCGTCCCGGCCGGCGATGCCTGTCCTGGTCCTG
This sequence comes from Pseudarthrobacter sp. J1763, assembly GCF_050490295.1. Classification (NCBI taxonomy): domain Bacteria; kingdom Bacillati; phylum Actinomycetota; class Actinomycetes; order Micrococcales; family Micrococcaceae; genus Pseudarthrobacter; species Pseudarthrobacter sp. J1763. The sequence continues at coordinate 57,996 of NZ_JBNPEN010000005.1, forward strand.
GTGGCGGGCCAGCCCGGCTCACCGGCGGACTGGATCACCGCCGGAGGAGTAGCAACAACCATGGATGCCTTCGCAGCAGCGCACGAAGGGCTCGCCCCGGTTGTCGTCATCCCGGATGTCAACGGCTCGGCGCCGGGGAACACCATGTGCATGGATTCGAAGATCGCCAACGCCGGCACCTATCTCGCCACCGATGTTCCGGCGTGGATCAAGACCACCCTGAGAGTGGATCCGGTCCCGGCCCGCTGGGCGGTCGGCGGGTTCTCCTTCGGCGGGACCTGCGCCCTGCAGATGGCCGCCCTGCACCCGGACATCTACCCTTCAGCGATCGACCTCAGCGGCGAAGCCGAACCCGCGCTGGGCCCGGACCGGTCCGCAACTATCGCCCAGGCGTTCGGCGGCAACACGGCAGCCTTCGATGCGGTCTCGCCCCTGAAGGTCCTGGCCGCCGGGCACTACAGCCACAGCAGGATCTACCTTGCCGCCGGGGCGCAGGATGGAACGTTCTCCGGATACCAGGCCCGGACCGCTGACGCGGCCGCCAAAGCCGGCATGAGCGTCAGGACCGCCCTGGTCCCGGGCCAGGGGCACTCCTGGGAGATCCCCCGACAAACGATGGGACCGGCCCTGGACTGGCTGGCTCCGGCCCTCGGCCTGAGCCGCTGACGCCCGGGGGCTCAAGAACGAGCGTCCGGGGTTCAGGGGTTCAGGCCCGTCCTCAGGTTTCTCTTACCGGCGTCGTCATAAGTTGCGGTGTATGACGGACATGGCAATCGAAACCAGCTCACTGGCTAAGGCTTACGGATCCAAGCAGGCCCTCCAGGCCCTGAGCCTCGAGGTCCCTCGAGGGGAAATCTTCGGGCTGCTCGGACACAACGGGGCGGGTAAAACCACCACCGTGAACATCCTAACCACCCTGCTGCCGGCTACGTCCGGCACAGCCCGCATCGCCGGCCATGACGTGGCCACCGGCGCTGACCTGGTGCGCCGCTCGATCGGTTACCTGCCGGAGAATGTCCAGTTCTACGACAACCTCACCCTCACCGAGAACCTGACGTTCTTCGCCAGGCTCTCCGGGATAGCGGCCCCCGCAGCCCGGATCGAAGCGGCCCTTGAAGCCGTGGACTTCACCGGCCACGGCCACGAGAAAATGTCCACGTTCAGCAAAGGGATGCGTCAACGCGCCGGCATCGCCCAGGCCATCCTGCACGAACCGGCGGTGCTGTTCCTGGACGAACCGACCTCCGGGCTGGACCCGCAAGGGGTGGCCAACCTGCGGGAAATCATCATCGGCCTCAACCAGTCACTGGGAATGACGGTGTTCATGAACACCCACCTCCTGGCCGAAGTGACCAAAACGTGCACCAGCATCGGAATCCTCAGCTCAGGGCGGCTGATCTACCAGAACTCCGTCGCGGCCACCCTCGGGGCCTTCCCCGACCAGGCATCCCTGGAAGACATCTACCTCCACATCGAAGCCGGCACCCCGTCATGAATCCCTGGGCCGCCACCGTCAGTCATGAACTGCGCAGCGCCGGACGTGAACGTCTGCCCCAGTTGCTCCTGGCCGTGTTTATCGGCATGACCGCAGTCTCGGCGTTCATCGGCTCGGCCGCGAAGGCAACCGTCACGAACGTGTACAACTCAGCCGCCGGCCAGGGACTGACAAGTGCCCCTAACCCCTTCGGCAACGTCCCGGCCCTCTACTACGCCCGCAATACCGTCATTTACATCCTCCTGATCGGGGCTCTCCTGGCCGTTGTGACCGGTGTGCAGTCCGGGATGCGGGACCGGCGTGCCCGGACGATCGACCTGGTCCTGACCCGGCGCCTGTCCCCGGCCGGGTACCTGGCCGCGAAATTTACCGGCATCAGCCTGGGACTCCTGGGCGTGCTGGCGGCCTCGGCGCTGATCAGCATGGCCTCCATCAGCGCGGTCACCGGCAGCATCCCGGCGCCCGGCCAGCTGCTCCGGCTCACCGCCCTCTTTGCCCTGGCATGGATCTTCCTGCTCTTCTTCGTGGCCCTGGGCATGCTGGCCGGGCTCCACGCCTCCAGCTACACCGCCGCGCTCCTGGTTCCCATCGTGGTCTGGAGCGTCATTATTTTCGTCCTGCCCCTGCTCGGCACCGCCGTTCACCCGGTCTCGCTGTTGAACCCGGTGACACCTCCTGCGGCCCCGCAGACCGGGATCTTCGCCGTCACCGGCTCCCTCACCGGCCCCCTGTCCCTCGGGGAGCAGTTCAAACACGTCGCTTCGATCCTGCTGCAGGACCCCCAGGCCAGCGGCACGATGACCGGCGGGATCATGGTCATCCTGGCCTTCCTCGCCGTCGGGGTCACCCTGATCGTCCTGACCGGCCGCGCGAGCATGCGAAAGGAACTCCATGACTAGCCTCCTCACGCTCTGCGGGAAGGAAATCCGGGACTTGTCCCGAAACCGTTCCATGCGGCTGCTGATCACCTTCCTGGCCCTCATCGTCGTGCTCTCCGTCCTCGTAGCGGCCGCAGACTTCCGTGCCAAAACCGCTGACTACACCAGCTACCTGGCCGCCCTCAAAGCCAGCGGCGGCACCGTCACCGCCCCACCCCCGGACCTCTTCCCGCTGCAGATGCTGCGGGCAGCGATGGAGTACCTGGAAATCGTCGGGGCACTCTTCGCCGTGATCCTCGGCTACGGACTGATCGCCAAGGAAAAAAACAACGGCACCCTGCAACTGATCTTCACTCGTCCCCTGGGACGCCACAGCTTCGCCGCCGGCAAAATCCTGGCCGCCTTCACCATCTGGGCCGCCGTCACCGCAGCCCTGTTCTCCGTCATCACCGGGGCCCTGCTCATCGCCGGCAACGCCCCCCTGACCGGCACAGACCTCACCCGACTAGTACTCGCCGCAGCCCACACCACCATCTACCTGACCATGTGGTCGCTCGCCGCGCTGGCCCTGGCCGCCCTCACCCGGACCCCGGCCACCGGCCTGGTACTTGCCCTGGTCCTCTGGCTCATCGTCGTTCTGGTGATCCCCCAGATCGGCGACACCATGGATCCGGACAACCAGATCCCCGGAGGGCTGTTCGCAGGCCTCCAAATCGACAAAGCACACGAACACGCCATTATGGCCAACTTCACCGGCTACGAAACAGCCCGCGACCTCATCGAACAAACCTCCCTCACCAAACAATACGAACGCCCCCTCTTCGCCTGGCTCGGTATCAAAAACCAATACAACCAACAGAGCCCCGCCTATGTATGGGCCCAGACCTTCAACCACACCCTCTGGCTCCTCGCCGGCTTCACCGCAGCAACGGGCTCCGCGGTCCTGGCCGCCACCCGGCACAAACTCCTCCGAAAGGCCTAAGAACAATGAAAACGCCCGCCCTTAGAAGAATCCTCCCTCTGGCCCTCATCGCCATCGCCATCCTGGCCGCCATCCTGATCTGGCAAGGGGCCTCCGGCCCCGGCAGCCCCACGGCCGGCACCACCGGCACCGCCGCGGCCGGCCCCGCAGCGACCGTACTTCCCGTGACAAAAAACCCCATCACCGCCACCGGGACCGCCCCCGGACTGACCATCAGCAAGGCCAAAGCCGAAGACAACACCGACCCGCAAACCAACGCCGCAGTTCCGGACCGCCTTCAGTTCACCCTGAGCAACTCCACCCCCGCGCCGCTTACCGGCCTGGAGGTGTACTACACCATGAAAGACACCGCCACCGGACAGACAGAGTCCTACTACCAGAAACTCGACGGGCTGACCCTGGCACCTGATACGTCAGCGACAGTGTATTTCGACAACGCCACCGGCACCGGGCACTACCCGGAGAACAAATACAGCCTCTACCGAACCTCCACGAACGAAGTAAAAATCAGCGTCGAAGCCGCCGCACCCGGACTCGCCCCGGTCACCGCCACCGCCACGAAAGCCAAAGGCACCGGAGAAAAAATCGACTAACCCCCTACCGGTCAAGTACTGGTGCAGGAATAAGACTCAGGACGCCCTCAGGAACCGCCAGCCATGCTGGTAGTACCGGAACGAAACCGCAGGAGGCACCATCATGCAGATCCCTAATAGCCCGAACCCGGCTGCCTGCCCCGGACCTCCGCGCCCGGCGGACCGACAGCAGGGGGCCAGCTCATGACCTGGATCATCCGCCGCGGCCGCGTGGTACGTTCGAAAAAGGACCAAAGCCAAACCTCCGGGCGGCCCAAAGCAACACCTCCGGCCGCCACGTATCGCCCGGCACGGCGGGACCACCTAAACTCCCGCCACGGGCCGGAGGCCGGCACCAGTCAAAACCTGCACAATTCAGGGATCGTCATCGATGACGCGTACAGACGGCCGCCGCAACTGACCACCCAAGCGCGGCAGGGACAGGCGACCGGCCGGCCGCACGGCCCCGCCCGTCCATGCGCGGACAAAAGATCAAAACCGATTAGCCGAAGCGTCCGCATCGAAGAAGAAGAAAAAGAAGAAGGATAACCCCATGAGTTCTCAGCAACCCCTGACTGCACTGACTGAGGCAAATGCCAGCCACGCAGAACGTGATGACGACACCTCCATGACACTGGACTCACAGGCGGAGGACATTATCCGGACCGTCCTGTCAGGAACGGACCCAACAGCCGCACCCGCCAGGCACCGGCTGCGCAGTCTGCTCGCCGTCCACCCCGGCGACCACATCGCTGTACTCAGACACCACCTGATCCAAACCCGCGCACCGCTGTCTCCGCCTCCGGACCGGGCCGCCGTAAACCAACGCCCGGAGATGCGTCCACGATTCATCACCACAACCGACGGGGAACGGCCATGACATTGCACCCGGAAACAGCACTCCGCCCCGGCTCCGCAGCAACCTCTCCGAACAGCCGCTACCGGCTGCTCTATCAAACGGACGGGAACCTCGTCCTTTATGGCCCCGACGGGCCCCTGTGGGACTCCGGGTCCAACGGCCGCGGTGCCGGGGCATGCATCATGCAGGCCGACGGGAACCTAGTCCTCTACGGCCCCAATGACGAATACGTGTGGGACACCGAAACCGATAACAACCCCGGAAGCCGGCTCGTCATCCAGGACGACGGAAACGCAGTCATCTACCGGCCCGACGGTTCCCCGCTGTGGGCTACAGAAACATGCCAGCCGCCAGGCAGCGCCGACTCCCACGTCCTGCAGTCAGGATCAACACTCACCCCCACCCACGGAATCAGATCCGCCAACGGGCTCTACGGACTTCTTTACCAGACTGACGGGAACCTCGTCTTTTACGGCCCCGACGGACCCCTGTGGGACTCCGGGACCAACGGCCGCGGCGCCGGGGCATGCATCATGCAGCCCGACGGGAACCTCGTCCTCTACGGCCCCAACGACGAATACGTGTGGGACACCGAAACCGATAACAACCCCGGAAGCCGGCTCGTCATCCAGGACGACGGAAACGCAGTCATCTACCGGCCCGACGGAAACCCAACATGGGTAACGGGAACCCACTAAGGGCCGCAAGAGGGCGGCATTCCGTACCCGTCACTGGCACTGCGAACAAAATCGCCGGCGGCGGCCCGCCGGCAATCGTAGGGTGGAAAAGACACCCGCCTCGACGACATGGCCGCCAGGGCACCTCGCGCCAGGAAATCGAGCTCCAATCCGTGGCCCTGCAGGGGAGACGCGCCGGTACAGTCTGGCGGCTGACTCAGAGTGGAGTGCAGGAGCCGCTCGCCTTTGCCGCACGAACGATAAGTGGGCACAATTTCTGCTCCGAATGCGAAGCACAGCCACCGGCCTCCGGGCAGCCACAAAAATGCCGTAGTCACCGTCCACTGGAAAGTGGACGGTGCAAAGTACACCACGTAGATTCGCGTGTATCCGATATGCCCTTCGGGGCCGGATGCCCGCCCCCAGGTGCAGGGTGCGGTGGAAGCCACTGAAGCAGTCCGGTGGAAAGAACGCACACGCGCAGAATGAGGCGATATGCCCACCTCACACATCACGCAATTTCTCCTGGAAGCAACAATTCCGGACCAGACTCAGGAACCCCTCGGGTCCGACTGCCTCTACGGGCTCTACACCAGCTGGTGCATTCTGCATCGCATCAGCCCCCTCGAGGCCCGCCACTTCCGCGACGCGCTCCAACACCACGGAGTAGAACCAGGCAAGACTCGACGAAGAATCGCAGGTCCCGCCGCCGCCGACTACATAATCTCCAGCTACCCGCCGTTTTCCAGCAACGCTCTATAACGACCACGTATCGGCACCACGACCGCGCACCGCTCGCCTGATGTCCCCTACCCCGACATCGTCCGCGCCGCCGGCACGTTGGGCGGAGGCCACCGAGCGATGACAGGTTCCGCCGACTGATCAGCACGACAGCGGAGCAATTACCGCCCGGCCGCGCCGAACCATAGGCTTAGACTTCACGTTCCCCGTTCACCATCCGGCAGGATCCCATGGCTGCGCAGGCCCCAACAGAGTCATTCATCCCATCACCGACCGTCAGTGCGTTCCATCTGGGACCGCTGACCATCCACTTCTACGCGCTGTGCATTCTTGCCGGCATCGCACTCGCCCTCTGGCTCGGGTCCCGGCGCTGGCAGCAGCGCGGCGGCCAACCGGGTCAGGTGCTGGACATCTGCCTCTGGGCGATTCCGGCCGGAATCATCGGCGGCCGGATCTACCACGTCATCACCGACCCCGAACTGTATTTCCTCCCCGGTCGGAACCCGTGGAACGCCCTCGCCATCTGGGACGGCGGCCTCGGCATCTGGGGTGCCGTCGCCTTTGGCTGCGCCGGCGCCTGGATCGGCTGCCGCAGGCTGAAGGTCTCCTTCGTCGCTTTCCTGGACGCCGTCGCCCCCGGCGTCCTCTTCGCCCAGGCGCTGGGCCGCTGGGGAAACTGGTTCAACAACGAACTCTACGGCGACCCCAGCACCCTGCCATGGAAGCTCCAGATCCACCAGATGGACCCTGCCTCCGGGATCGCCGCGACGGACGCGTCCGGGGCGCCTGTGGTCTTAGGATTCTTCGAGCCGACGTTCCTGTACGAGTCGTTGTGGTGCGTGATCGCCGGGGGTGCAATCCTATTCCTCGATGCCCGCTTCAGGCTGGGCGCGGGAAGTGTGTTCGCCCTCTACGTGGGCGGTTACTCTGCCGGGCGCTTCGTCTTCGAGTTGATGCGCTCCGACTACGCAAACCTGATCCTGGGTCTGCGAGTGAACACCTGGGTCGCGGCCTTGCTCTTTGCCGCCGGCTCGACATTATTCCTTGCGCTGTTCCGCCGTCCCCGGTCCAGGACCGGGCCGGCGCCCTTCGACCCGGCCTCGGTTTAGGCCGGACCCGGCTCGACCGTAATCTTTTGCGCGCCGGTGCGAATATGGCGATACCCGCAGCAGCGGAAAATGGTCGTGATGATCAGGTCGATAGCGCCCGCCGCGGTGGATCAGCTGGCGGGATCGTACCTGACCTTCGGAGACGTCGGCCAGCCGTTGCGCACCCACACAATTTTGGACACCAGGACTGTCTGGGAAGTAGCTTCTCGCCGTCCGGGCGCAGCTCTCCGGCTGGCGACCATCAACACGTCTGGCGGGTGACTTCTAGCTCGGCGCAAAGTCCACTGACCGTTGTTTCGGGCTCGCCCTGGACATTGAGCGCGGAATTGGTTTTGTCAGCCTCACCGACTCGATCGACACCACCACCGCCTCCGGACGCTGCTTCTTCAACGTGATGGCCTCCCTGGCTCAGATGGAACGCGAGCTCATGGTCGAACGCACCCAGGCGGGCCTCCAGGCAGCGCGCGAACAGGGCCGGGTCGGCGGACGCAAGCGTGTAATGACTGAGGCCAAGATCCGCTCAGCTCGGAAGCTCCTCAGCTAGGGAACGCCGCCCAAGGAAGTTGCTGCCAGCCTCGGGGTCTCGGGGCCCACGCTGTACCGCTGGGTCCGGGCCTCGAACCCTGAAGCAGTTGCAGTCCCGCAGCTCGGTCTTTGGTGCAAACGACTGTTGAAAAAATGCATGACGGTGCAGACGACTTCTGCAACTGACGAACGTAGCGGCGCGTTTCCTGGGCACGGTGATCGACCGGCTTACGGGCGAGTCTGCTGACACGATCCGGCATGCGAGACCTTTGGTGCTGCCCTGTCCGTGACTTGCGAGGTCAGGTCCTCGATCCAGTGCCAATCGGGTCCCAACTGTGGCAACACCTTAGAGGGCCTATCGGGCGCCACCCAAGGCGGCAGCGGCGTGGCCTCAAAGAGTGCAGACACCATCGGGACCAGAATCGGACGGATGGACGACGAACAGCCGGTGACACTTGTGGCGAGCAGATACGAGGAATGGGCGGACCACTATGCCCGGTTCGCCGCGGCGATCCTCGAAGTGCTCCCCGAAGCCCACTGCGAACACATTGGTTCGACTTCCGTGCCCGACCTGCCGGCGAAAGATGTCATAGACGTGATCGTGGGGGTCAAGGTTTCGAGCGTTCAAAATGCAGCCCGGGCGCTGAAAATGGCGGGGTTCGCCCTCGAGGGGATGAAGCCCGGCCATTGCTGGCTCGCGTGGCCAAGCCGCCGCCATCGAGAATCCGTGGTGCACGTCGTCGCATTCGAAGGCACTGAATGGTCTGCACGCATCGCATTCCGCGATCTGCTCAGAGAAGATCCGGCGGCCCGCGCCGAATACTTTGAGGCCAAGAAGATTGCAGCCGACGCAGCCTCGGGCTGGAGTGACTACACGGCTGCCAAATACCCCACCGTCGCGCGCCTTCTAACTCGGACCAATCGAATGCCCTGACGACGCCCAGCGGCAGGTCCCAGGAAGGGGAAATTTGCACGCCGAGGGATCCTTTACCGGACACCACCTCAACCATCTGCCCCTGCAACGCGGGATGGGGCCGGTTCCGCGGTGGCGTAAAGTGCGTTGAGCTGGCGGTAGAGGATACGGGCAATGTAGCGCTTGAGGGATCTGCGGATTTCGCGGTAGCTGCGTCCTTCTTGGGTGCGTTTGGCGACGTAGTCCCGTGTTCCGGGGTCGTGGACCATCCGGGTCATGGTGATGGTGTGCAAAGCCCTGTTCAGGCGCCTGTCACCGCCCCGGTTGAGCCTGTGCCGGACAGTGTTACCGCTTGAGGCCGGCAAGGGATTCACCCCTGCCAGCGAGGCGAAGGCAGCTTCACTGCGGACCCTTCCAGGATGCGACCAAGCTGTCAGGACAGTGGCGACGGTGACAGCCCCAGCCCCCACCATCTCCAACAGCGGCGCCGCCGGGCTGTCTTGGATCAGCTCTGTCATACGCTTCTGATTCGCCGTCAGCTGGGTGGTCACCTCGAGAACGCGGCGCGCCAGCCGGACTGCCTCCTCGCGCGCGATCGACAGTTCGATCTGCTCCTGTCGTTCCCGCCACCTGGTGATCGTGACGATCTGGGCGGGAACCAGAGGTTTACGGGCGTCAATTCCCAGATCGTGTGCCCGGAGTAAGGCGATGAGTGCATTGACGTTCATTGTTCGGTCCCGGGTCAACTGATCCCGGGCTGCGCTCAGGATCCTGAGCCCGGCACGGGCTCCTTCATCCCTGCGCGGAGCACGGAGCTGGGACTCCTCGATGGTCAGGACTGCGGTTCCGATGGCGGCCGCGTCCAGCGGGTCGGACTTGCCGATGCCCCGGCGCCCTCGGGCGTTCATCCGTGGAGCTTCGGCGACGTCATAGCCGGCGTCGGTTACCGCCCTGGCCAGACGTGCCCCATAAGAGCCGATACCCTCAACGGCCCATAGACAGGCGACATCACCGTCTGTCCGTCGGCCGACCCAGGCAAGTGCGCGGGAAATCCCTGCCGGGGTGGTCGGGAACTGCTCGCACGCGACCTGCTGCTTGGTGCTGGCCTCGATGATGGCGTAGGTGTGGGTGCGGGCGTGGCAGTCCACGCCAATGACGAACGGGCGGGTCTGCGCAACGAGAGTCAACGCGGCCACCCTCCTTCCTTTCGAACGGGCACGACTGGTCGCATCACGACCGGCACTGACCTGGGGAAGAGTCACGTCGAGGCAATACTGTGATGAGCCACAACCCCAAAGGGCTGGGCAAGCTTCTAATCAAGCCACCGACGTGGGACAGGTCAACGCCGGCCGCTCCCCCCAGTACGGACAAGTCGGGGGACATGCACCCTCAAAGGGGCAATTGTTTTTTCGAGTCACGCGCCAGGCAGAACGACCGGCATCAACACTGCCAGCTAGTCCCAGACCAGCCACTGCAAGACTCACAGTGTTTTTTGTTTCTCAGTCAGTAGATCTGCACCGGTGTGCAATGTGCGTCGTGCTTTATAGAGCGGGTCGCCAGCACGTCCGCGGTGCCCGCACGTTGCCTGTTGGATGCGTCGGCGGCAGTGGTCCAACGCATCCCCTGCCAGGCGTATGACATGAAAGGGGTCCATGACCGGGACAGCGTCGGGCAGCTCGTCGGCCGCGGCGCTCTTGAAGCCGGAGAACCCATCCATGGCGACGACCTCAACACTGTCTCGCCATGCCTGTGGGCGTCCCTGCAGCCACGTGGCGAAGACTTGTTTCGAACGTCCTTCGACCATGTCCAACAAGCGGGAAGGACCGGTTCCGTCCCTGATCGGTGTGAGGTCAATGATGACGGTGACGTACTTATCCCCGCGCCTAGTATGTCTCCAAACATGCTCGTCAACACCGATGACTTTCACCCCGTCAAAGCGGTGTGGGTCATCGATCAGCACACGTCTTCCTTCGGCGAGAACAGCCTTGTTCGCGGTGTTCCAGGTGACGCCAAGGCCTTCAGCGATCCGGGCCACGGTGAGGTGTTGGCACACGATCCCTTCCAACGCCCAACGCAGCCCTCGACGGGAGAGCTTAGCCCTGGGCTCGGCCGCTTTCGTGGTGTCTTGGCGCCACACATGCCCACAACCGGTGCACTGGTAACGGCGGATACGCACCAGCAACGTGGTGGGTCGCCAACCGAAAGGTTCATGACCCAGTTCGCGCGTCACAGTATCCCGGGAGACGCCCTGGCATCCGCACCTGTGGCACCACTGATCAGGAGCGAGAACACGGCAAGCAAGAACAGCACGATCCGGACGGACATACTGCCCGGTCACCTCGAGTCCGAGGCCATCAAGACGGCAAAAAGTAGTCAGGTCAGGGCATTGAAAGGTAGCGTTGAACACGAGGGCCTTGCTGTAGAAAATTTCGATCTAGACAATCTGATTCTCTACCAAGGCCCTCACCTACACCGAACCAAGTTCCCCGCCCCGGACTTCACACCCGGCAGCGCTGACTACACTCTGGATTCGGAAGAGCCGGTAAAGGTGGTGTCCTGATTCTGGAACACCTGCTTTGCCGTGGTCACGCGCAATTCCGCGGCAGTGTCTTCTTGGTTCTTGCCGCCCAGCGGGCCCGCCTGAAGCAATTGAACGGTGGCGCTGGTGCCGGAAGCAACAGAGCCGGCCTTGACGTAGATGACACCAGCGTTGGACGGGTCAAAGAACCATCCAGTGCTAGCGCCGTCGTACGCTGCTTTGCTGCTGAACTGGCTCAGCTTGGTGCCGCCCACCTTGACCATCTTCGGTGCGGGACCGGCGTGAACTTTCAGTTCGTAGGGCCGGGAGGCCGAGTTGCCCGCGTAATCGCCTTTTCGCTGGCCGATCGTCACGGAGATTGCCCCGTTAGCGTCACCGGGTGCAGAAACGTCAAACTGCTGGCGAGATGCCTTACCGACCTTGTAGGCTCTGGTGACCTTGTCGTCTTCGTAGAGGGTGAAACTGTTGTTCCCCTTGGCGTACACGTCCAGGGTGATCGCAGAGTTTTCCGGAACCAGTGAGGCATTGCGGGCCACAATTCCCTGCGGAACCACTGCGCCAGCCTTCACAAACACTGGCAGCGTATCCAACGGAGCGTTGTATCCATTGAGGACCTGACCGCCCTGATAGACCTTGCCGCTCCAGTAATCCACCCATTGCTCACCGGCTGGCAAGAAAATACCGTTGCGGACCGTGGAATCGGTAAACACAGGCGCCACCAGGAAGTCATCGCCCAACATAAATTGGTTGTTGGCCTCAGCACCGTAGGAGAGCTCCTGCTCCGGGTATTCCAACGGCATGGACCGCATCATCGATACACCCGTGGCGGAGGATTCCTGGGCAAGCGTGTAAATAAACGGCATAAGCTGTTGGCGCAATCGAAGATAATTCCGGTTGATCTTGGTGGCCTCATCGCCGTAAAGCCACGGACGCTTGTCCGTCTGAGCCCAACCAGACATCGAATACAGTGCCGGGGCGAAGGCTTTCCACTGCAAGTCGCGCACATAGGACTCTGCCGAACCACCAAAGATCCCGTCGACGTCACCGGTGGTGAACGCCGAACCAGAGTTCCCGGCACCTGTCAGAGCAGAAACCTGCCAGCGGATGGCGTCCAGGTTTCCTGTGTGGTCGCCGGTCCACTGCATGCCACAACGCTGGGCGCCGGCCCAGCCTTCAACCATAAGTGCCGTTCCACGAGCATCCGAATACTGTTCAATTCCGTCGTGTGCAGACTGGCATCCGGTCAGCGCCTGACGGTACCCCTCGCCAACCCACGCGACATCCAGCTTGCGCATCCGAACCCCTGCCTCACCAACCTCATAAGCCTGGTTGGACAGGGAACGCTGCGTCCACAGGCCCACTTGCAAGCCGGTCTGCTTGTTAATGTCAGCGACGGCTTCTGGCAGTTGCTGGTATTCGCAACCGTAGCCGTCATTGACCAGCATCCATCCTGCGGGCATGTCGTTTTCCACGAACTTCTTGGCCGTTTTGATGGCATCCGGGGTGCGCTGCTTGGCACCGTCCGGATCGCCGAAGCCGGAGGAGGAATAGTCAGGGTTTGAGCGGTTGTAGCAATCTGCGTCGCCGTACTCCAGTGCGTAAACCGGTGGCATCAGCGGGCGGCCCGTGAGCGTGGTATACGCGTTCAGCGACTGCTTGTAATCCCCCACAAAGTAGTACGCGTCAAAACGCTTTTCTCGGTGAGTGGCCGTGGGGTTTGCGCCAAAGTCATAGGAACCCGGGGCGAAGGTGTTCCGCAGAACGCCGTAGCCCTTCGAGGACATGTAGTAGGGAACGGCGTTGGGGTAGCCGTCGTCGTCCCAGTCATAATTGCGTGCCACGTTGATGATGGCGCCCGTGTGGACGGAACGGCCATTCTGCATTCCGCCACCAATGAACTGCTCGCCGTCTTGGTGTTGGAGGTGCTCAGTAGTGGAGTCCTTGCCGAAAGTGATGGCTGAAGACTCGGCGAAAATGAGGGAGCCATCGGCCCGCAGAGCCCGGAAAGTGGCTGTGGCCTTGTTCAGCTCGAGCGTGATTTTTGCTGTTTTGAACACCATAGTTGCGCCGTCGGTCACCGTGGGCGTGGCGCCTGAGAACTTCTCTTTACCAACCACAATGTTGGCGGTGCGGGCGGGATCGCCTTCGTCGGTGTTAGCCGGGTCCGTAAAGGTTCCGCTGGGGTCCGCTTCTACCCGGAAAGTGCTGTCATCCAGGAACGTTATTCGTGCTCCGCCGTGCTCGCCGGTCAGGTTTACAACGTTTTTGTCCTGCGTGAATGCTGTGATCTTCCCTAGTGGTGTCCCGGTGGTGTCCACGGGAACTTCTGGGTAACGGCCTTGATGGGACTGGCCGTTGTGGGTGTTTGCGTAGCTACCTGGCCCTCTGGCGTGGCTTGGGCGGGGTACGCCAATGCGGGGACGGCGCTCAGGAGCAGCGCCGCTCCGGCCACGACTGCGGCTGCACGACGGCGATTCTTCTGGCGCCGCGATACGGAACCTTCTGTTGGGTGGAGTGCTGGTCTGGCTAACGGTCCGAGCTTGCGGATATCCATGGGCACCTCGGGGATAGGTGAGTGATTGTGATTGTTTTGATGTGATTGATCTCACCAATCGTCACAGCCGCAATGGCTGTGGTCAAGAGTCTGTCAAATTTTTATAGGTTCATGACAGGTTGAACATCCCGCTCATTGGTCTCGTTGAGAACGCCGGATAGACGCAGATCCCAAGGGTGTTGGACGTCTCCTAACGCTAGTGTGGGCGACGCCTAGCGCTGCTGTGGGCATACGGCATCGAACGGCCTGAACTCGATGTCAGGCCCCAGGAAAAGTGGGACTAGTTACCGCGGATGATCCTGCGTTGCACCGCTGCCGCAATGGCCGCGGTGCGGTTGTCCACTCCGAGCTTCGAGTAGATATGAACTAGGTGAGTCTTCACTGTGGCCTCTGAAATGAACAGCTTCTTGGCAATGGCCCGGTTAGCCAGACCTGTGGCCAACAACTCCAGAAGTTCAACTTCACGGGCGCTCAATGCCGGCTCCGGGTTGCGGATTCTGCCCATCAGCCGGGCTGCCACCTCAGGCGCCAAAGCCGTCTGCCCGGCAGCAGCGGACACCACGGCCTGCCGGATCTGTTCAGGCGGGGCATCCTTGAGCATGTACCCGCTGGCGCCAGCTTCCACGGCCGCCATAATGTCAGCGTCCGTGTCATAGGTAGTGAGGATCAAAACAGGCGGAGCAGGTGTTCCACCCTCACCGGCACGGATCTTACGGGTAGCCGTGACGCCGTCCATACCGTCACCCATTTGTAGGTCCATCAACACCAAATCCACCGACTCACCCAAAGTGAGCAGCTTGCGCATTGTGGCCAGCGCCTCGGCACCATCGGCTGCTTCAGCCACCACTTCAACGCCCTCAAATTCGCCCAGCATGGCGCGCAGCCCTGCCCGAACCACGGGGTGGTCATCCACCAACATCACGGAAATGCTGTTCATCTGCTCACTTCTTCTGCGTCGGCGGCTGGGCCGCAGTGTTCCTCAGCCGGACCATCCACTAACGGCAGCCGCACGGCGATGACCGTGCCTTCACCGGGTGAGGATTCAACATTCAAAGTACCGCCCAAAGCTTTGGCCCGCTCTCGCAGGCTCGCCAGCCCAACTCCGCTGCCGTCTGCTCGCCGCGCCACCTCTGCGGCCGTCGCCAAGGGATCAAAGCCAGCGCCGTCGTCGAACACGTCCAAGGTCACTTCAGTGTCCAGAAAGGACAAGGTGACAACGGCGGCACTAGCCTTAGCGTGCGTCCACACATTGGCGAGCGAGGCCTGCGCTGCCCGGAGCAAAGTGGTCTGGGATGGGTTGGGTAACTCGATGGGGATGCCCTCAAGCCGGAATCGGCACTCGAGGTCCTTGCCGCGCGCATGGGCCTCTTGCTGAGTCCGCGCGCAGAGCCGTTCAAGGCTATCCACAAGGGAGCGTGCTTGAAGCTGGGGGGATTGGAGGCCGCGGACAAAATTTCGCGCCTCGGCTAGGTTCTCTGACGCAGTACTTTGGACTGTTTGCAGCCTGGCCCGCGCTTGTTCAAGCTCGCCAGCGGCTAGGGAGCTCTCGGCGGAACGGCCCATCAACACGATGCTGGACAGCCCTTGGGCCAAGGTGTCGTGGATTTCCCGAGCTAACCGTTCACGCTCAGCTAAGACACCAGCCGCGTGCTGCGTGCTTGCCAGCTCGGCGCGGGTTCGGCGCAATTCTTCGGCGGCCAGCCGCTGGTTTTCAGCCTCGAGGTAGAGCGCCTGATAGGCCAGCCCGGTCACCACTGCGAACGCCGCACCAAACACCGGTCCCAGCACCATGGGCACGGTAAATCCGCCGCTGTGATTACCCAAAGCCGCAATGGCCAGCAGGGTGCTCGCGGCCACGGCGAGCAGCGCCCATTTGCGTGGCAGAAGATGAAGTTGGAGGAAGAAAATTGGGAAGGCGAGCCACACAAAATCGGCGCTCACCCAGATCAGGGCAAGCCAAAGTCCGCAGACTGCAGTGAGCCACCAGTGTGCGTAGGGGTGGGGATTGAAGGCGCTTTCAACGGCTGTAAATCGCTTCTCAAGGATGGTTCCGGTCAGGTACACGGCGGCCAGAATCACTGCCAGAATCAGCGCTACAACGTCTGTACTGCCGGAGGCGCCAAGGATTTGGCGAACCATGGCAACGGCTAGGAGCACGGCGAATCCTACGTGGAGAGCCACGCGAAGTACTCGCAAGATCACGGCCGAGCCTGTTGCCTGCACTGTTCCCTCTGCACCTCCACCCGTTTCCATGTTTCTACCCTAAGCCCCGTTCTGCTGCCCGATTGACTCGCATTTACGGTTGGTCGCATGGCTGTGCGGAGCCACTATTGGTAGCCAGATTGGGAACTTCGAGCCCAAATATGTCCTTGAGGGCATATTTTGCGGCGTGGAATCCCGGCATGCCTGTGACGCCTGGTCCGGGCGGGGTTGACGCCGAGCAAAGGTAAACGCCTGCCAACGGCGTACGCCACGGAACCAAAGAGATCACCGGGCGTTGAATCAGCCCACGCAGATCCATCAGACCAGCACCAAAGTCGCCGCCCACATAGTTTGAATTGTGGGCCTGGAGCCCTGCCGCTGTCCGCACCTTTGAATGTACGACGACGTCGCGGAAGCCAGGCGCGAAGCGTTCAATTTGCGCTGTGATCACCTCGGTCATGTCCACTGTTGATCCCGCTGGCACGTGGCAATAACTCCAGAGAACGTGTGAGCCTTCTGGCGCCCTGGTGGAATCAAAAGTCGAGGGCTGCGAGATTAGAACGTAGGGCTGTGCTGGGTGTTTGCCGCGAGCAATCTCATTCTCGGCTGCTGCCATCTGGGCGCGAGTGCCGCCCACGTGGACGGTACCGGCGTTAGCGAGGCGTGAATCTTGCCATGGAACTGGGCCATTCAGGATGAAGTCGACCTTGCACGCTCCATTCCCGAACCGGAATATTTCGAGTTGGCGCTCATATTTTGCGTCTAGGCGCCCGTCCGCCATCTTCGCGAAAGCTGGCGGCGCCACATCCAATAGCACCGCTCGGGTATGGCTCAGCTCAGAAAGTGATTCCACCCGGCGCCCAGCGTGGATAACACCGCCGTGGGCCCGAAAGTCTTGGGCCATGGCTTGGGCAATAGACGCTGAGCCGCCCTGAGGAATGGGCCAGCCTGCAGCATGTCCTAGCGCGGCGAGCATCAGACCGGCCCCGGCCGAAGTAAGGCTTGGTTGTTGAGTGTTGGCGTGAGCCGCGGCGCCGGTTAATAACGCCGGAGCTAAGTCTTCACGGAAACCCACGTTCCAGAATCCTGTGCCTTGCCGCAGGGTTGCCGCCGCAAATGCAGCTGCGGTGCTGGGGTCCTTAGGCACACGGATCAGCTGGTTGAGGCTGAGATCCAGAAGACCATCTAGGTGTTCAACTAAGGGGCGCAGCAGCTTCCCGTAGGCAGCGTCATCGATCCCCAAATCAGCGACCGTGCGGTCCAGGGATCGATAAGCCAGAGCAGAATGCCCGGACCCAGCTGGGGAGTCCAAGGGCGTAGCGAAGGAAATATCTGGAGTGAAGAAATCTACTCGCTGGCTCAGCTCAAAAGCTTGAAAGAAGGGGGATGCTACGGCCATTGGATGTACTGCTGAACAAACATCGTGGAAGTGGCCTGGGAGTATTTCTTCGCGGGTTTGTGTGCCACCACCAATTTCTTCCGCGGCTTCAAATAGCTCTACGGACAGACCGGCCCTAGCCAAAGTCACTGCTGCGGCTAGACCGTTAGGCCCCGATCCAACTACAGCGGCATCCGCGGTTGACCTTTCCTTCACGCCCATCCCCTCATGTTGCTATCCATGTGCCTAGCGTTCTCAGCTGTCCTCGGGCCCAGGAACTGCTGCAGCGCGATCGGCCTGCCGGGGGTGCCGCCAGGGGAGAACAGAGTCTTTGAGCTGGGCAAGGTTAATCGCCAGCCAGTCGTTCGTGCCGCTAAACGGACCGCCTTGTGGATCATCCACGTTATGACGCCGGACAACGTCATATTCCGGGAAGTAAATTTCCCAAACCACTCGCACCATCAAATATGCCGTTGCGGCCATATGTAGCAGTACAGCCACCACGTAGTACGGCATGTCGATGTTGTGCTGGGTGGCCCCGCTGCTAGTTGCCTGCCCTAGGTACAACCACACTGCAGCCCAGTGCAGGCCTTCAATTCCTTGCCAGACTAAAAAGGAGCGCCATCTTGGCCGCGCGAGCGCCAGGAGCGGGATCAGCCAGACGACAAACTGAGGGGAGTAGACCTTGTTGGTCAGGATAAAGGCGGCCACAATCAGGAATGCGAGCTGAGCCATTCGTGGCCTGCGCGGCGCGGTGAGCGCTATAAAGGCCACGAGGGCACACGCTGCCACGAACAATATGGTGGCGCCGTTGTTGATCGCCGTTGCCTGAATCTGAGTCCATTGCAGCCGCTCTGCAACAAGGTTGTAGGCAAACCATGGGGAGGAGTACCCGGCGGGACGCTCTTGGGTGAACTCGAAGAAGTACCGCCACCCGCTTGGATTCGCCACAGCAAAGGGGATGTTCACCAGTAGCCAGGTTCCGGCAGTTGCGGCAAAGGTGATGGCGAGGGCTTTGAATCTGCCACTTCGCAGGGCGAGGACTAAAACAGCACCCAAAATAAGCACGGGGTAAACCTTGGTGGCTGCTCCTAGGCCAAAGAAAACACCTGCCCAGATCAGCTTGTTGCGTGAAAAGAAGAACATTCCAACGGCAAGCAGCGCAACGGCCCACATGTCCCAGTTGATGGTTCCGGCCAGAATGATTCCAGGGGCTACGGCCACCATGGCGGCATCCCACGGCCGACGCCGGGCCATCCGCGCCGTTGCTAGGACGGTAACAATCCATACGGCGAAGATGAGTGTTGCGTTGACGTCAAAGTAGGCCAGTGTGCGCTCAGGTGTTGCCCCACTCCCGGGGATAGCTAGTGCCGTGGCGCCGGCAATAAGGCCCATGATCACGGGGTATTCAAAGAGGGATCCAGTGGTGATGAACGGGAACGCTCCGTCACCTATACCGCGGTTGCGGAACAGTTCTGGGAAGTCGGAGTAGCACGTGGCGTAGAACTGCCCGGGGGTCTGCCAGCCGTTGACGCGGCAATAGCCCTTCACTAGGAGTGCCAGGAGTGCGGCAAAGACGGTCAGGAGAATGAGGACTCGTTCGGGTGTGAAGAACCCTGGCGCTAGGATCCCCGGCGCCGTGCGGCGGCCAAGGTCCCCGCCGATTACTTCGGTGAGTTTGCTCATGAGCGAATCGCTTCGGCTGGGCACATCGTACCGGGCACGCCGGGCGTGAGGATTGGGCGTCTCCTGCATGAGGTCGAGCTTACCGGCGAACCTGCCTGCCCATGGCAGTGATCCTGTGGAGCGACTGAAAGTAGCGGTAGCAAGTACTCACTCCGGCACTAAGCGCTCAAAAGTCAGATCCCAGCGTTTAAAGGACGAAGCCCACGCTGTGCAGCGTGGGCTTCGCAGACATCAATTGGCGCAGTGGCGTGATGCGTAGCCATCCGTACCTCCCTGGTTGAAGAGTTGGAATGGTGGTTAATCACCGGAGGACGTTGAGCTTGTACATGGCGACGAAGACGTCTTCACGCTGTTGTTCGATGCTGACCGTGCCGTACTTGGTGCTTTCACGGGGCATGGAACGCTTTAAGTACACGAGCGAGTTGCGGAGTTTCTTTTCCAAGGCTTTCACCTCCTTTTGATTTGTTTTTGGCGCAGTTAGCGCATTCTCTAATTGAATTTAGGCGCAACAAATAGAGCCCCATTCGGATATGCAAATGCAGGGCAATTTAGTCAGGTAAATAGCGGGTAGAGAATTGCGGAGACTTGTGATGTGACTCTGCTGGCGACATTGAGGCAACTGTCAGCCCTCGAAGTCCTCCAAGAGCAGCTGCGGCTATACAGGACGCAGGAACGCCAAGAGAAGCGCCACTAGGTTGGCAGCAAAGAGGGATGTCCGGTGGAGGCTAGTTCACAAGAATGGCGAGAATCCGGGCGCTGGCCCGGCCTTCTACTATCGAACGCCGAGAATTGTGTGATTCGGGCGCTGGGCAGCAAAGAAGGCCGGGTTTCGCGTGGAGTCAAACTTCCATCCGCTAGTCAAAGTAATCATTTTCCCAACCTCCTTTTCTATTCTGCCGCCAATCGGTGATTAGTCGACTGTACGAACGCCTCGGCCCCGGCGAATCGCTCTGGGGCTCATAAATAAATTACCTCATAAATAAGGTTGTTGACTACTAATTAGCCAAACTTTCTTAAAAATATTTTCGAGAGCGACTTTCTACAGTCCCCAACGAACAACTGCCGGAGTCTTTTTGTCCCAACCAAGGGTGCAGACTTTGGCGGTGCCCAGGACAAAGTGCCGTCCTTCTACCGGGGCCAGTTGCAACCAGCGGGCCGTAAGAATTCGGGATAAGTGTCCGTGTGCCACGACCAGGACATTTTCCAGGCCTGAATTGAGAACTCGCTGCACAATTGCGTCCGCACGAGCTGCAACTTCTTCAAGCGTTTCGCCGTTGGGAACACCGCTGGTCCAGATCAAGTAGTCCGCATTGTCCTTACGGATCAGATCAGAACTTACGCCTTCATAGTCGCCGTAGTTCCATTCGACGGCGAGTGGTTCCACCTCGGCGTCAGGGAAGCCTGCCAACTCAGCGGTGCGGCGTGCGCGGCGCAGCGGAGAGGTCAGGACTAGGTCAAAGTCCACTTCATCCAAGACCTTGCGTGCGCTTACGGCCTGTCGCTCGCCCTCGGCGGTGAGCGGAAGGTCCGTGAGGCCGGTGTACTGGCCACTTTTGGACCATTCGGTCTCGCCATGGCGAAGGATCCAGAGCTGGGGGCGTGCCGTGTTGGCGGGGGCGTTCACTTAGTACTCCTGAGTGGTTGGGTTGGTTGGAGAAACAGGGTCGACGCCGGCACTTGCCTCGGGCTGTTGGGCCCACCATTCGTGCAGCTTGGCTTCGGCAATGGCGGGCTCAAGTGGACCATGTTCCATACGTTGATCGAGTAGAAATTTGTAGGCCCGTCCCACGATGGGGCCGGGGGCGAGTCCCAAGAGCTCCATGATTTTTGCGCCGTCTAGATCCGGCCGGACGGCTTCGAGGGATTCACGTTCCTTGAGCGAGACAATCCGTGCTTCTAGGTCATCGTAGGCGAAGGCGAGACGCTCGGCTTTGCGCTGGTTACGGGTTGTGACGTCTGAGCGGGTGAGTCGGTGCAGACGCTCTAGGAGAGGGCCCGCATCAGTGATGTAGCGGCGTACTGCAGAATCGGTCCAGCCTGCCTCTCCGTAGCCGTAGAAGCGCATGTGCAGTTCAACCAGGCGGGCCACGGCTTTGGTGGTCTCGTTATCGAAGCGTAGGGCTTTCATCCGCTTGGCAGTGAGTTTGGCCCCCACCATGTCGTGGTGGCGGAAGCTGACCGCCCCGCCGGCCTCGAATCGGCGCGTGGTTGGCTTGCCGACGTCGTGCATTAGAGCGGCGAAGCGCAAAATAAAGTCCGGCCCCGGCACTGCGCCATCGGCGCCGGTTTCTAAGTCGGCAGCCTGCTCCAGAACCTGCAGCGAATGTTGGTAGACGTCCTTGTGGCGGTGGTGTTCATCGAGTTCCAACCGCAGCGCAGCCACTTCGGGAAGCACGTACTCGGCCAGGCCAGTGTCCACCAGGAGGTCAATCCCCACTCGGGGACGTTTGCCGTTGATGAGTTTGACGAGTTCGTCGCGGACGCGTTCAGCGGAGATGATTTGGATCCGTTGCGCCATATCTGTCATGGCTTTTTTGACGTTCAGGTGAACGTCCACACCTAGTTGTGAGGCAAAGCGTGCGGCGCGCATCATTCGTAGCGGGTCATCTGAGAAGGACGCTTCTGGTGAGGCCGGGGTGGCCAGTTGGGCGGCGGCGAGGTCCCGCACACCACCAAAGGGGTCAACCAGTTCTAACGAGGGCAGGCGCAGGGCCATTGAGTTGATGGTGAAGTCGCGGCGTTGGAGGTCTTCGATCAACGAATCGCCAAAGGCCACCATGGGTTTGCGTGATTCGGGATCGTACGCTTCGGCGCGGTAGGTGGTGATTTCAATCTGGAGACCAGATTTGCGCATGCCGATGGTGCCGAATTCGCGGCCAATTTCCCAGTAGGTATCAGCCCAAGTTTTGATCAGTGGCAAGATCTGTTCGGGCGTGGCATTTGTGGTGAAGTCCATGTCCAAGGAGCTACGGCCCATAAACAGATCGCGGACCGGTCCACCAACTAGAGATAGCTCGAAGCCGGCGGCAACGAATCGTTTGCCCAACTCCAAAACCACCGGGTCGAGGGTGAAATCGACAGTGTGGGAGGCGGCATCGGATACCGTCTGGGAGTCAATCGTGTTCTCTTCGTGCGCCATAGTTTCTTAAGCTTGTCAGATTTCCCGCACCAATGCGCCACAGGCACCCCTCCTGTCCACCCTGAGGTCATGTTCCGGTCATCATCATCGGCCAAAGGTCGTTAGAGTGTTCATCATGGCCCATCCAGTTCCGAGCGCTCCCAATAGGGGGAGTGGCGCACCGTTGCCTTCGGCAATCGGTGCCCATGTGGCGCCCGCTGGACATTCTTTGGCCCATCAATTGCCTACTGTTGAAGAGGTTTCCGCTGGTGGCGTGGTGATCAATATCGCTTCTCCGGCCCTCGAGGTTGCGATCATTGCTCGGCACAATCGTGGCGGCAGACTTGAGTGGTGTTTGCCTAAAGGCCACCCGGAGGGTGTGGAATCCAACGAGGAAGCCGCGGTCAGGGAAATCGCCGAGGAAACCGGTATTGAGGGCAAAATTTTGGCGCCCTTGGGAAGCATCGATTATTGGTTTACGGTCAGTGGCCATCGTGTGCACAAGACCGTGCACCATTATTTGTTGCGGGCCACGGGCGGCGAATTGACCATTGAAAATGATCCTGATCACGAAGCCGTTGATGTGGCGTGGGTTCCCTTAGCCGATCTTGCCAAGAAGTTATCCTTTCCCAACGAGCGCCGAATCGCAGACCTTGCCCGTGAGGTTCTTCCGGAGCATCTTAAGAACTGAGCAGGCGCCTTAACGCTCCTGCCAGTCGGCAGTGAGAGCATAGGACTGATGTCAGCTTCTAAACCCAGCCCCGCCATATCCAAACCGGCCGTAGTTGCCGGCGAGAGTCGTTCCAGCGCCATCATGGCAGCAGGGACGCTCATTTCGCGTGTTCTAGGCTTTGTGAAGTCATGGATGTTGATCGCCGCCCTGGGCTTGGGCTCCACCGTGACGGATACCTTCGTCAACGCTAATAACCTGCCTAACCTGATCTTCTTGTTGGTCGCTGGCGGGGTTTTCAACGCGGTTTTGGTCCCGCAAATCATTAAGGCGAGCAAAGCGTCCGACGGCGGTGCTGACTACATCAGCCGACTGTTGACTCTCGCTGTGATTGTGGTTCTTGGGCTCACCGTTTTGTTGACAGTTGCGGCGCCGTTGTTGATGCAACTCACCACAGAGAATTACACCGGTCCACAGATGACGTTGGCCGTAACCTTCGCGTATTTCTGTTTGCCGCAGATCTTCTTTTACGGCTTGTACGCCATGTTGACTCAAGTCCTCAACGCTCACGGCGCTTTTGGCCCTGCAATGTGGGCGCCGATTGTTAACAACATCGTGGCCATTGCTGGCTTAGGAATGTTTATTTGGCTGATGGGGGACAACGCCAGCAACCCTCACACAGTTGGCAATTGGGGCACCACGGAGACTTTGCTCGTGGCGGGGATGAGCACCCTGGGTGTGATCATCCAGACGGCTGTTTTGATGATCCCCGTAGCACGGCTCAAGCTAGGCCTTCGGCCTAAGTTCGGCTGGCGCGGTGTGGGTCTTGGTCAGGCAGCAAAGCTTGGTTTATGGACCTTGCTGACCGCGGCCGTGGGCCAACTGACCTTTTTGTACATCATGAAAATTGCCTCGATCCCCGGTGGTGCGCGGCAGCAATTGATGGAGGCCGGGGACCCGGGGTACAAGAATATTCCGGGCAACGCGGTACTGGAGATCGCAAGTCAGCTGTACTTGTTGCCGCATTCAATCATTGCGCTCTCACTGGCCACAGTCTTGTTCAACCGGATGACTCGTGCATCACTTGACGGTGACAAGCCTGGCCTTCGCAATGCGCTTTCGCATGGATTGCGAACCATGGCCGTGGCCACAGTTTTCAGCGCTTTGGCCCTCTTCGCTTTGGCTGGCCCTTTGGGGATGTTCTTTTCCGGCGGGGTGGGCCCGGATGGTGCCATGCTGGCTCAGACGCTCTCCATCTTGGCTCTGAGCACGCCGTTTATGAGCGCCAACTTTATGATGGCCCGGGTTTTTTACGCCAATGAGGACGCCAAAACTCCGTTCTTCATTCAATTGGCTTTGGGTGTTCTGAACGTGGTGGGGGCAGCGATTATTCAGTTCTTGCCCGCGGAGCGCATCATTTTTGCCATTGCCGTGCTGTACGCGGTGGGCAACATTCTGAGCGTGATTATTAGCGCCTACTTCTTGCGCCGGCTTTTGGGTCACTTAGATGGGCCGAAGGTGGCCAATTCTTACATTCGGATGGGTTACGCGGCTCTGGGATCGGCCATTGCTGGCAGCTTGGCTTTGTGGCTTTTGGGCAGCTACCGGGCCGATGGTTTTGTGTGGAGTTCCCGGCCTGCGGCGCTCGTGACAATTGTCGTCGTCGGGCCTGTGATGTTGGTGGTTTATCTACTGCTGCTCAAAGCCCTGCACGTGCACGAATTACGCGATTTGTTGGCGCCCTTACTTTCGCGCTTTGGCCGCGGCGCAGCGGTTACTGCTGGGCCTAGTTCCACCGGCACTTCGGCGGCATCCGCACCTGAGGTCAAACGCGCAACTGTCTCGGACGAAACCGGCCTGATTCCGCGGATCTCGGGAGAGTTTGATGCTTCGTCCTTCCGCGCCGGTCCGGCCGTTCAGGTAGAGCAGGAGCCTGCTCCTCGGGTGGGCCGCCATGGTTATCAGGGCAAGCCCGGAAGTAACCCTCATTTTCCGCAGGATTCCGGGGAAGAATAAGCCTGTTCGCAAAGTAGTGAATTTCCCAGTCTGGGATAGTAAATCCGCTAGGATCAGAAGCTAGTACTGACCATTTCTGCATCGCCGGAGCAATTGGGCTTCCGGTTGAGTTGCAATAAAGCCCCCGCTCATCGGGTGGACCAGGAGGAACCGTGACCACGCAGATCGATGTTGGGTCCGTGCTTGGCGGACGTTACAAAGTCACCGCCAATGTCTTGGTCTCACACGAGCAGGACTTGGTGCTGGACGGTATTGATCAGGTCCTGAACCGCCCGGTCAGCATTCTTGTGGCCGGTCCCGGTAACGGCGATCAGGTAGCCCAGAGTGCGCGCGAAGTTGCCACTGGCGAGCGTCCTGGCTCCATGCAGATCCTAGATCTGGGTGTGAGCGATGGAACCACGTATCTGATCACAAATCACAGTTCGGCCCCGGATCTTTTGGATCTTGTGGTGGCTACCAACCCGCCCTATGTTGAGCCGTTTTTTACTGACACTTTGGGCAGTGAAATTTTTGGCCAACCGCGTTCAAGCGAACCGGAAACCTATGACGGTTTATATGATGATCTGAAGGATCAGGGCGCGTACATTCAGTACCCCCAAACGCCAGCCGCTGAACCCTCAACTGCGGAGCAGTCACCGGCAACCGCACAGCCTTCAGCTGAACCGAGCGGCACCCAGGCTAGTAACTCGCGGAACTCTAGTGCCGGCGTCGTAGGTTCTGCAGCTGCCGTTGCGGGCGCGGCCGCTTATGGTGCCACCGCGCCGAAAACTCCCCCAACGCCTCCAACCGTCCACAAGGACAGCGAAACCCCTGCCCAGCCACCCACCGGGACCCGAGCGGATAACCCCACAGTGAGCGCCACTAAGAGCGCCCCTGAGAGCACACTTCCCGCTGCTTCCTCACCGTCTGAGGGTGCATCGTCGGAAAGCGCGACGACGAATATCGCCGCGGTGCCTAGGGCGGCTGCCGGGGCTGCTTCTGCTGCGGCCGCCCAGCCTAAAACGCAGGCCCAGCCGGCCAGCGATCCCAAAGTTTCGTTGTGGTCAGATGAGGACTACGACTTTGTTAATGAGGCGCACCACACGGAGTTTCAGCAGGGTGAGCCTGAGCAGGCGGAAGAGGCTGAAGATCAGCCTCAGCGTGAACATTCCGCTGGGCGTCTTGCTGGCCTTTTCCCCGCTGCCGCCCGTCAGAACTCTTTGGCAGAGGATGACTACTCGGAGGAATACGACGACGAGCCAGAGAAAGAGAACCGCTCCATGCGGTGGCTGGTTGGCGGAGTTTTGGCTGCCGTATTGATTGCAGCGTTGATTTTCGCTGTCACTAATTTGGGCAACATCTTTGGTGGTACGCCTTCAGCTACGGATACAACCACGTCTCAGACCACCTCAACTGCGCCTTCTACGGCTACTCAGAGCGCTACGCCAACAGCTCCCGCTACTGTGCCTCCGGCCATTGAAACCGTAACCCGTGAAGGCGATTTTCAGTTCGCCGCCACCTACGACGGTGATTTGGTTGCCACGTACGACGGAAATGCCGCCAGCTACTGGTCTGACATGGAGTTCGCCAACGACGCCTGGGGCGGTTACGCGAGTGATGTTCCCTTGGTGGTTAAACTCAAAGCGAACTCTGACATCAAGTCTGTGACCCTGGAGCAATTGGGTGGCTCTGGTGGTGCCGTTTCGATCTACACGAATGACAAACCAACCATGGATGGGGCTAAGCAGCAAGCCACCAACAGCTTCACAGGCCCGTCCTTGAACATGACGCTGAGCCAGCCTACTAAGGCTCAGTACGTGATTGTTGACATCACGGCATTGCCCAAGCTGGCAGCACCGAAGACTCGCTTTGGTTATGGTCTTCGTTTGGCCGAAATCAAAGTCCAGTAGTTCCGTTCCTTTCGGTACGCTGATACGGGCGAGGTTGTGTTCCGTCACTTTGTGGAATAGACCCGCGCTCTAGATAGTTGTGCCATGATGCCAGCGCATTTATGCGGGCGAGTCAACAAAGGAAGAGGTTCACCGTTCTGTGAGCACTGAAGCAAGCACCACAGCCGATGTCCGCGACGTTATTATCGTCGGTTCGGGTCCGTCGGGTTACACGGCCGCGATTTATACCGCACGGGCTAACCTGAAGCCGTTGTTGATCGCTGGTTCTGTCACAGCCGGCGGTGAGTTGATGAACACCACCGACGTTGAGAATTACCCTGGCTTCCCTGAAGGAGTTATGGGCCCTGACTTGATGGAGAACTTCGAGAAGCAGGCAGCACGCTTCGGTACCGAAATCGAGTTCGAGGACGTTGTTTCTCTAGAGCTCAACGGCGAAATCAAGTCGGTGACCACCGGAAGCGGCGATACCTACCGCGCCAAGGCGATTATTTTGTCCACCGGTTCTGCTTACCGCGAGCTAGGTTTGGAGAACGAAAAGCGTCTCTCCGGCCACGGCGTTAGTTGGTGCGCAACCTGTGACGGTTTCTTCTTCAAGGACCAGGACATCGCCGTGATCGGTGGTGGTGACTCCGCCATGGAAGAGGCTTTGTTCCTGACAAAGTTCGCAAAGTCCGTCACGGTGGTTCACCGCCGCGAAGAACTCAAAGCCTCCAAGATCATGGCCGACCGCGCTTTGGCACACGAAAAGATCAAGTTTGTGTGGAACAGTGCAGTTGCTGATGTTTTGGGCGAGGACAAAGTTACTGGGCTGAAACTTCGGAGCACTGTTGATGGCACCGAGTCTCAGTTGGACGTAACTGGTGTGTTCGTGGCGATCGGTAACGATCCTCGCGTAGACCTCGTCAAGGACGTACTTGAACTCACCGAGCAGGGGACCATCGCTGTAGATGGACGTTCTTCCAAGACCAGCTTGCCGGGCGTTTTTGCTGCCGGCGACGTTATTGACCCGAGCTACCGTCAAGCCATTACGGCTGCGGGATCGGGCTGTGTGGCTGCCTTGGATGTTGAGCACTACCTCGCCAACCACGGCGCCTAAGACCTGTTTCGAATACCGCTAAGGAGAACACTATGAGCAACGCAAAAGATGTGACCGACGCTAGTTTCAGCACCGATGTTTTGGCATCTGAGAAACCTGTAATTGTTGATTTCTGGGCAGAATGGTGCGGCCCCTGCCGCAAGCTTAGCCCCATTTTGGACGAGATTTCAGTGGAGTACGGGGACAAGGTTGAAGTTGTAAAGGTCAACGTTGATGACAACCCCGCCATCGCAGCCCAGTTTGGTATCACGTCAATCCCGGCCGTATACCTCTTCCAGGGTGGCGAAGTGAAGCACACCGTTATTGGTGCACGCCCCAAGCAGTTCTTCGAGAAGGAATTCTCTGACGTTCTGTCCTAAGACCGATCGGCCTTCACGGGTCTAGGTACGGTTTCGAAAGTCCGGATCCACTGCGTGTGGGTCCGGACTTTTCTTTTGCCTGAGTCTTGGTTTCACGTGAAACACTCGTCAGCGCCTGTGAACTGCCAAAGTCCATGAAGCTGGAGTGATAAATCTTGAATGCAACTGTTGTTGATCTCATCATTTCATTTGAGTAGCTCATCGTCCTCCAAATCAGTG
The DNA here is from genome assembly GCF_050490295.1 of Pseudarthrobacter sp. J1763. Classification (NCBI taxonomy): domain Bacteria; kingdom Bacillati; phylum Actinomycetota; class Actinomycetes; order Micrococcales; family Micrococcaceae; genus Pseudarthrobacter; species Pseudarthrobacter sp. J1763. Next base: position 86,473 of record NZ_JBNPEN010000005.1, read on the forward strand.
TGACGCTTTTCCCTGGCTGGGGTAAGGGCGAAATGAACCCGGACTTCCCCATAGAGGGGCTCGTTTAACTCTGCCGATAGACCTCTTCGGCCTTCCTTCGACACCCTACGACCACGCACACGGCCACGGGCGCGGGTTCCACTGTCACCAGGCAGCCACCACGGACCGACCAAAGCCCCCTCTCCTCCTCGTCTCGAAGGTGTACATACTATGGAAGGTGTGAATAATCTCGACTGTGGGAGTGCGCCCGAACGTGGACGTACTCTCGCTCGTGCTCTAGTCTCGGTTGTGGTATCGGTCAGGTCTCACGCGTGGGCGTACTCATGGTCAGAGATTCTCCTTGATCAGTACCGACTGGTATAGATCCTTATTCGCGAACTCCACGCCGGTAATGGTGCGGCTTGTTTCACGTGAAACATCAGCCGAGAAGTCTGGCAAACGATGGCGGCGACCTAGAATCGTCCAAAATCCGGCTTTTGAACGAGGCGCAACTATAAGCGAACACTCGCTTTGGCCCTATGTGTTCTGACAAAAAACAGCGATCTTGCCAAATTTCGTCATGTCAATGTCGCTGAATGCATCAGAATGCACAGTGGGCAAGCACGAATCCAACCCTCCGAAGTCCATTCGGGCGATAACTTCCTAGGTCGGAACCCACCGATGCCGGTCCCTACGATGAGCCCGTTTCATCCACAATTTGCCACCACCTGCCTCACCCGACCTATACCGCACAGCAAAAGCATGGCTGATTTCAGTCGGACATTTTGACCTCAACCGGGCATTCCTGCCCGTGGAGCAACCGGCCGTTTTTGTTGGTGGCCCCTATGGCTGCCTGCAGGCTCCGATCAGCGTTACGGTCCACGGCGTAAGCCCACCGGCATAACAGCCGTAGAAGCGCTTCTAGCGGCCCTGTAGCGGCCAACCGCAGCCGGAGTGCATTGATGGTCCCGCTGGAATCCCACGGTCCGCGCCCTGAGCATGTCAGCGTCTCTCCTCCTGAACGGCTCTCGGTTCAAGCTCACACGGTTCAAGCGCACACAGTCCAACTCCACTCCACATGACCGTCTAAGAGCCCCGCGCAGGCTCCCAGGTGGGCCTCCGCGGTCTGTGTGGCCCACGAAGACTTCAACCGCTAATGAAGCAAACATTCAGCCGCATTTGGGCGGACGACCCGCGCATTCCTGACGCTTAGGCTGATGCGGAACGATCTGTTCGTCAAAGCTTCCGGTTGTAATGGGTCCGGCCGTGTCGTCGACTCGTAACACTTTTAGCTAATCGGGGAACAAAGACCCATAGGAACCCGCGGCTAGGTATTTCTGCTGCAGCCCATACTGTTTCACGTGAAACGCCCTACACCGGTGCATTCCTTCCACGGCCATGGCTCAGAATGGTTGCGCATTTTGATTGCTCATTCACGTCTCTACGCTTTGTTGGGAACACGAAAAGCCATGACGAGAAGTCCAAAGTATCGAGCCTAAAATTAGCCAGCGTCCACCGATCCAATAAGTGGGCATCGTTCCGGCCCTAGGTATCGCCAATGATGAGCACCTAGGTCCAACACAACCCACCCCATAGCCCGTGCAGACAAGTAGATCTATCAATTCTTCACTTCTTGTTTCACGTGAAACGTTGTGGCCTCAGGTGACCGGCTGTCCCTGGCTGAGCTCGATGTGCACAGCGGCGGACGCTCGCCAATTCAAGAATCGGAAACGACCTATTTGATTCACTCCTCATTGAACGATGAGGTCTCATGTCCCGGAACTATAACGAGTGCTTGCGCTAACGAGCTACCGCCCAATTGATGTCTTCACATGGACGTCTTCACCATGAATCCTTCACCCAGGTCATTGCTCTATCCGGAGCTGTCCCACACGATCAGTCACAGATTCAGGTACAAGGACAAACGCAGATAGAGAGTTACTGAGCAATGAAATGTCGCCGGCTAGCGAGAATGACCCACACGAGGCAAGAAGCGCGTGTCCCAGTTCGGGAGAAATGAGACGTCTGCGGCAAGCTACAAGTTTCCATAAAGGCGCCGTCAAGTTGTGCACAGACTCGTGGAGCAGTTATCCACAGAATAGTCTGCTGCTGTGGAGAACTTTCACCGTGCCGAATTCGGTCATTTGTTGAAGGTTAATTCATGTGTACTCCGAGTCAAGACTCAACGCCACCATCCGCCGCAGCCTGAGGTACCGCCAAACGAACAGGCAATGCTCATAACGCTCTCTTTGGACGTACTAGCCAGTAACTGCCGTAAATGCGTATGGATAAGCGACATTTGAGTGATTTTGCGCAGCATTTTCTATTCTATGAGCCAATTTTCCGTCCACCTCCGCTGTTTCACGTGAAACGATGCTTTCAGGGACTCATCGTCGCCACGCAGATAACCGTAGTGCCACCTTTAATCCATCAGCTGGCGATACATCCCTTGACGGGCCGCAATAGTCATCGACATCCGAAGTTGTGCACAGGTCTGTCACTAAATCCAGCGACGATATGCACAAAGTTATCCACAGCTGCCACACGCGGCATGGAATGGGGAACCCTCCCCACATACGTGCTTCCCGGCAGGCTCCCTGCACCCATGTGCCGCCTACCTGCCCGATCAAGAAAACGGTTAGGCCAGAGATTCGAGTAGCTGAGACACTGGTGTTCTAGAGAAATTCATTTTGGGCAAGACACCTGCCACAGCAGCTGCCAGATCGAGCCCCCGCTTGTTGCCTTGATGATCAATACCACACAAAACCGTAGCCACTGACGACGGCCCGCCTGCACGGTAGCCAGATCAGATTCTCAACTGCCCTTCCTCCTGTTACAGTCCTGGAACCGGCATAGCGCACAACGGTACTTACGTTGTTGGCAACGCAAGGTCAAGGCTTCAAGGCGGCCTGACACCCTAGGATGTAGGCGGCTGTGTCGTTCACAGTGCCGGATCCCACGGTTGCCCTATGACACAGCCAGCCAGCAGCCCTGAGGAGCTCGTATTGCCCCAGGGCTCGCACCCTCATAACTCCATTTATGGCGTCTGCCAGCAATCACTGCCACCCACCTTACTCAAGAGATTCAACATCACAGTCGAATGGTCGCCGCAGTACAAGGGCCCCACGCGCCGAAGGATGGGTGCACTGTGCGAAGGATGGGTGCTCTGTGCGAATAAGGGCACGGAGAAAATGCACTAGCAAGCACGGTCGTCGAGAGTTATTGTTTCGCGTGAAACGTCCACTTCAATTCGACGAGACTCCGCACGCCTTGCCTCGGGTAGGGGACAGGCTGTATGAACTACAGAAGACCTCCGGGTGCCATCCTTTGTTTCACGTGAAACCGCACCAGCCACAATGGGCGTTACCGGCGTCTGCTGGTCTAAAAGGCGCAATGGCCACCTCGTAGCGGTAGTTTCTGTCGATTAGGCGGCTAGGTTTCACGTGAAACGTCAATGGTTCTTGGCCGCCGCTCCTAAGAAGAACCTCCAGAATGCTTAGTCATGTGCTCTGCGCGTGGCTTGCTGAGTTGTGTCGGACCAGCACGTGCAGTCCAGAGAAAAGTCTTAAGCCAGATAGACGGCACGTGTGACTCAAGAATTCGGCCCTTAGTAGGGACCAGCGCAGGGAAATTGGCTAAGACCCGTCCTGCCTAGCCTGGGGCCAACCAAACTGCGCATTAGCGGGCGTCCATCCACCACGTAGATCCCGGCTGCCCTATCGCGTTTCACGTGAAACACACGCCTAATCCCACGTGCCCCGATCACTTCGGTCTGTAGGCCTCCACGGAGCACCGCAGCCTTCATATAAATGTGGCGAGGTCGGCCGCACGAAGCAGAGACCATCTATAAAATCACCTTCGCGCCCATAGCCAACTACTATGGTCTGCATGCGGGTCCACGCGAGGAACGGCACCTTACAAACGAACGGAAGCGATCTCCCGCCGGCCCTGGATGGCTTCCCAGGGTAAAGAGTAAGCCTGTACAACAGCAACTTATTCCTAATTAACATCCCGCGACGAAGTGTAGTCACGAATCCACGGATCCCTAGAAATATAATCCCTTCAGCCGCAGATCTCTCAATCGGTGCAATCTAGGCCTCAAATTTGAAGGAGATTGAGCGGGTGAGGGACGAATGATCTAAGGATCGGACTAACTTTCACCGTAGAAGGAACCCCACATTGCGCTCAGACCGCACCAGCAACACCTTTCGGGGAGCGTCCATACAGTGCAGCACTGAAACATACATGACGGTACCAAAAAGGCGGTGCATGTTTCACGTGAAACATGCACCGCCTAAAACTGGGGGACAGCGTCAGTTACCAGAACCAGGATTAATAACGTCCATAATACGGTTCAGGTCCTCAACGCTGGCGAATTCAATACTGACCTTACCCTTTCGGGCACCCAAAGTGATCTTCACATTGGTGTCCAAACGGTCGGACAGCGATGAGGCAAGGAAGTCCAGCCGTTCATGGCGAGCACCCGGCTTGGGAATAGCGCTCTTCTGAGGCGCTGCTGGATCCTGATACATGGACACTGCCTCTTCAGTGGCACGTACGGACATACCTTCCGCAACGATGCGTTGGGCGAGCCGTTCCATGGCCGCAGCGTCGGGCAGAGCCAAGAGTGCGCGGGCATGACCAGCCGACAATACTGCCGCGGCCACACGACGCTGTACTAGTGGCGGCAACTTGAGTAGACGAAGAGTGTTGGAGACCTGAGGGCGTGATCGGCCAATACGGTCAGCCAACTCCACATGAGTAGTTCCGAAGTCCTCGAGCAACTGCTGGTAAGCTGCTGCCTCTTCAAGCGGGTTCAGCTGACTGCGGTGAAGGTTCTCAAGCAAAGCATCACGCAGGAGATCATCATCTGTGGTGTCACGGATGATTGCTGGCACATGAGTGAGCCCGGCGGCCTGAGTTGCCCTCCACCGACGCTCACCCATCACCAACTCGTACGGTTCTCCACCTTCTTCGGTTGAAGAACGTACAACAATTGGCTGGAGGACGCCGATTTCACGAACGGAGTGGACCAGCTCCGCCATCTCGTCTTCATCGAAAACCTGGCGAGGCTGTTTTCGGTTCGGATGAATGTCATGGACCGGGATTTCGGCAAAACGTGCACCGGGAACTTCTACCAGATCGGGTCCGTCATCCTTGGAGCCCTGAAGATCGGCAGTCTGTGAAGCAGCGATCTCAGCGTCATCTGTGGCCGCGTTAGCGGAAGTCGCTGCCTTGCCGGCCGCGGCTTCCAATGCCTCAGCGGCATCGACTTTGGATGCGCTCTTCGACGCGACTGCTTTAGCGGCTCCTGCGGTCCCAGCGTTCTTGGTAGCGGCACCCCCAGCTTTGGTTCCGCTCTTGCTAGGAGCAGCCGAACCTGAACGAGCAGGAGCGCGCCCATTGGAAGCACGCTTAGCCGGTCGCTCAGCTAACAAAGCAGCAGTACTCCTAGCACCAGCCTGCCGGGCAGTGCTGGCAGCAGACTCCTCCGTACCTTCGGCAGCAGAACGTCCCTTGGGCTTTCGAGCATCCGGGAAAAACAAGTCCACAGGACGAGCAGCATTGGCCGGCGCGGATTCGTTCTCCGACGCTGGTGCGCTGGGGATGAGTGCGCCAAGACCGCGGCCAAGACCGCGTCGCTTTTCGCTCATGGGCTATTCCTCCAAAGAAAGTGCCAAGCGGTGCCCAGCTGAATGGAATGAAAGTACGTGTTGGATTCTACCGTTCAGCGATTTCCGCTGCGGCCTCAAGATAGGACAACGCGCCACTTGAAGACGGGTCGTAGGTCATAACCGTCTGCTGATAGCTCGGCGCTTCAGAGATACGTACCGAACGCGGTACAACGGCCTTGAGAACTTCCTTCGGGAAATGTTCACGAACCTCTGCAGCCACTTGGGCCGCCAAATTGGTCCTGCCGTCATACATGGTCAGCAATATCGTTGAAACACGAAGGTCAGCATTGAGGTGTTTCTGAATCATCTCAATGTTCTTGAGCAGCTGACTCAAACCTTCTAGTGCGTAATACTCACACTGGATGGGGATCAATACCTCGTTGGCTGCGCAGAATGCATTAACCGTGAGCAGACCAAGGCTCGGTGGGCAGTCAATAAACACAAAATCCAAACGCTCTTCGCCGTTAGCTTCGCGTTCCTTGGCATAAACATCAATGGCACGGCGCAGACGTTGTTCGCGGGCCACAAGAGAGACCAGCTCGATCTCGGCGCCGGCAAGGTGGATGGTGGCAGGAGCACAAATGAGCTTAGGAATGTCCGGGCACTGGGCTACAACTTCACCCAGGGGGACATCGTTGATCAGAACATCGTAGATTGAATCAACTTCGGCGTGGTGTTCAATTCCCAACGCGGTGGAAGCGTTACCCTGAGGGTCAATGTCAATGACCAGCACGTTCAAGCCAGCCGAGGCCAAAGCTGCAGCAATATTGACAGTGGTGGTGGTTTTACCAACACCACCCTTTTGATTGGAGACCGTAAAGGTTCGGGTCTGGGCAGGTCTGGGGAGCGGGCGCCCTAGTAGCTTCTCTCGTCGCCGTGTTTCACTGGCCAACTCACGTGCAATGGGACTCGAATCGTCCATATTGTCGATCACCGTGCCTCGCTTCCCTGCAGTTGTTTCACGTGAAACATTCGCAGATGTTCCACCTCGCACAACCGTTTTAGGTTGGGTTTGGGTGGATTTGGGCACGGGAACAGGGTTGGTCATTGCCCGTGCGGATCCCAACGATACAAACGGAGGGATGCGCTGGGCAGATGCCTCACTGCTGCTCAAAGTGCCACTCTCACTCTCAATTGGCCATGCTTGCCGCTATCTAGCCTAACTGCTTGGACCCCTGCTCTCCGGCCCCGCACTAAGCAAAGCTACTTATTGACCACAATCTTCACCACTGTGGTGGTCTCAGCCAACAGGCCTTCGCCCACTACTTCTACGGAAGTTTTAACGCCGCCCATACGCTTGATCACCTTGGCGGCTTTTTCAATTTCTTCCGCGGCGCTTTTGCCCTTAATAGCCACGACCTCGCCCTTGCCACCCAAGAGTGGAATGGTCAGTGCCACCAAACCAATCAGTGCCGACACCGCGCGGGCGGTGACAACGTCGACGTCGAGCTTTCCAACAAAAGCCTCAGCCCGGCCACGCAGGACAGTTACATTCTCAAGTCCTAAATCGTCCACCACTTCTTGAAGCCAAATACAACGGCGCTCAAGGGGCTCAATCAAGGTCAGTTCAAGATCAGGGCGGGCGATCGCCAAGCAAAGACCTGGCAAACCGGCCCCACTACCAACATCGGCAACTCGTGCCTTGGGAGCGATTTCAGATTCGATCACAGCACAGTTCAAGACGTGGCGGCTCCACAAACGCGGAACCTCACGCGGACCAATCAGGCCACGCTCAATACCGGACGTTGCGAGGTGCTGTACATAGCGAACAGCCAAAGGCAAACGCTCGCCAAATATCTGCTGAGCCGCAGTAAGTTCCACTCCAGCCAGCTCTACACCAGTCAGTTCAACCACTAATCCATTCCTTCGCTGTAGCGGTAGCGCACTCCCTTACACCAAGGTGCGCGGAAGAAAGCGGAATCTACTCTGCCGAAACCACAATGTGGCGGCCAGCGCCTTCGCCCTCGGATTCGCTCACAAAACCAAGATCAGCAACAACATCGTGAACAATCTTGCGCTCGTAAGCGCTCATAGGTTCAAGCGGCTTAGGTGCACCGCTGCTCTTCACCTCAGCCACAGCCTCTTCTGCAAGTTTCTGCAGGTAGCTGGCACGTTCCTTGCGGTAGCCGTTGATATCCAACACCAAACGAGACCGGTTGGCCGTTGCAGAAAGTACAGACAAACGGGTCAATTCCTGAAGAGCATCCAGTACCTCGCCGTCCTCACCTACAAGGGCCTCAAGGCTGGAGTTTTCATCTTCTGTCTCAATGGAGATGTAGGTACGTCCGTTACGGACCTCAATGTCAATATCACCATCGATATCGGCGATGTCTAGGAGTTCCTCAAGGTAATCGGCGGCGACGTCCCCCTCTTCTTCCAAGCGGCTCAACGGCGTTGACGCATCAACAGGTGCATCAACGGTGGCTTCTTCTTCCACGGCAGAGGTGCTCTCAACAGTCATTACTTCTTCTTCCTGTTCTTGCGCTGGGGCTGTACCCGCTGGCCCTTAGGCTGCTCGACTGCTGTCTCTTCTTCCACTGCCTTTTTACCCAGTGCGTTCAACGCAGGGAGGCCCTTAGCGGCACGGCGCTCGGCCAGTGCCTTCGCTGCGGGGGAGCCGGGAGTGGGCATACGACGAATAACAAAGAACTGCTGACCCATGGTCCACAAGTTGGTGGTGGTCCAGTAGATGAGGACACCAATGGGGAAGTTGATACCACCAATACCAAAGACCAAAGGAAGTACGTACAGCATCATTTTCTGCTGACGCATAAAGGGGCTAGCCAAGGCTTCTTCAGACATGTTCTTCGCCATGATCTGACGCTGAGTAATGAACTGCGAAGCCGTCATGGCCACAATCATGATGATGGACAACACCACAACGGCAACATTGCCGGCGCCGCCGTGCAGCAGAGCCGAGGAAAGTGGGGCACCGAAGATTGAGGACTGGTCAAACTGAACCACTTGCTCATGGCTCAGCGCACCAATGCCGTTGCCCTGTTCTTTGGCCTGAGAAATTCCGGATAGGACCTGGAACAAAGCGAAGAAGAACGGCATCTGGATCAGCATGGGCAAACAAGCCGAGAACGGGTTGGTGCCGTGCTTTTTGTACAGCGCCATCTGCTCTTGGGCCATGGCCTGGCGGGAAAGCTGATCAGTTTTACCCTTGTACTTGTCCTGCAGCTTCTTCAGATCAGGCTGAAGCAGCTGCATACCGCGCTGAGCCTTAATCTGCTTAACAAACACGGGGATCAGCGCAGCACGGATCACCAGCACCAGGCCAATGATGGACAGTGTCCAGGTCCAGCCAGATGCGGCAGGCATACCAATGAAGGTCAGCCCGTCGTGGAAGCCCAACATAATGATGGACACAAGCCACTTGAACGGGAACAAAATTGTTCCAAAGAAGTCCATATATTTTCCCTATTTCCTCAAGCCGCGCTGCGGCCGTCTTCATCAGACTGAACACCTAGGTACACGTCCGGATTGTTCAGTACAACAATTTGGGGGGTCTTTCCCTCAGACCAGTGACGGTGCCCAGCAGGGACGTGGTCCACTCCGCCATCATTCCAGGGGTGGCACTTCAGCAGTCTTTTGACGGCGAGCCAACTACCCTTAACGGCGCCATGCACCGTGACTGCTTCGAGCGCATAGGCCGAGCAGGAAGGAAAAAAACGGCATACCTGTCCGTAGAGGGGCGAAATCACCTTACGGTAGCCCTTAAGCAAACCAATAAGAATGTTCCGCGGCAGGTTCCAAATGAAGCTACCCACGCCGCTTTCGGGAACAGCAAAACGGACGACGTCGGAACGCGCCTCAGTCATGCTGTTTCCCTTCGTTTCGCGGAGACTTTGAAAATCCACCGGAATTTGAGGCCGATGGATTCGCTAAGCGTCGCAGGGTATGGGTCAACGCTGCATTGTAGTCAGCACTCAATTCCTGCCAAGAGGCCGCTGCGGCAGCCGGTAAGGCACGAACCACAATATTCAGACCAGTGCCATGTTCCTTGACGGTAATGGCAGCTGTTTCTCTCAGTCTCCTCTTAACGAGGTTCCTGACAACAGAGTTCCCAACACCCTTTGAAACGATGAACCCAATCTTGCTGGGCAGGCCGGAATCAATATTGGCCGTATATAACACTAAGTTCCGGCGTCCATTGCGGACGCCGGAACGTACAGTTGCTGAGAAATCGGCCGATGTTCTCAATCGGTTCTGGGTGGCTAGCACCTTAGATACAAAAGAGTTGTCTAGACCGATTGGTCAATATTTACGCCGAGAGTTCGGTGCGGCCCTTGCCACGACGGGCTGCCAAGATGGCACGGCCAGCACGAGTACGCATACGAAGACGGAAGCCGTGCTTCTTGGCACGACGGCGGTTATTCGGCTGAAAAGTCCGCTTGCTCACAGTAGTTGCTCCAGTAGGTCAATGGCGCGCCTACCGATATCAACTTGGGGAAGAAGAGGCCGGCGCTAAGTTTTTTGGTGCCCACCGCCCGGACCAGGCCAATCGCAAGCGTTCGGCGAACGGGGACCAGGGCAGAAAGTAGACACAAAGGACTTCACAACGTTAGGCCAATTCAAGGCGCCAAGTCAAACTGAACCATCCCTACTGGCCTATCCACACATGTGGTTATCAACACGTTAAGACCTGTGGATTACTACATCCAGATGCGCCCAAAGAGAACCACAACCGTGTAATTTTCCACAGGCTAAATCCCAGCTATCTTCTAGGGAGTCCATCCTTTACAGTTGCTCAGTAGCCGATTATCCACGGTCTGTGCATAACCCTGTGGAATACCGGGCCTGTGAGGACCGGAATGGCTACCCGGTATCCTCTCGAGGAACCCGGCTGATCGAATAAATGCGTATGACCGAGGTGTAGGGACTTTTGATGACAGTTGACGAGGCCGACCACGCGAACACTCTGGGAAGTTCCTGGCGGCGAGTAATTCGTCTTCTCGAAGAAGACCACCGTGTTTCGCCCCGACAACGTGGCTTCGTGATTTTGGCTCAAGCACAGGGTCTGATCGGTTCAACACTTCTTGTGGCTGTACCCAACGAACTCACTCGAGAAGTCCTGCAGACCCAGGTCAAGGACGCTCTCGACGACGCCCTCCGAGAAGTTTTCTCCGAAGACATCCGTTGTGCCATCGACGTAGACACCGACTTGGTTCCCGTCCATGTGGAGCCGGAACCCGTCGTCGTACCTAAAAACGCTGCTGAAAGCTCCGAACCCAAGCCGCAGCCCATGCTCCCCAGCACCTCACACGAATTTGGCCGGCTGAACCCCAAATATATTTTTGACACCTTTGTGATCGGTTCTTCGAACCGTTTTGCCCATGCAGCCGCTGTGGCTGTAGCCGAAGCGCCGGCAAAGGCGTACAACCCGTTGTTCATCTACGGCGATTCTGGTCTGGGTAAAACTCACTTGCTACATGCCATTGGCCATTACGCCGGGCGCTTGTACAGCGGAATCCGGGTTCGCTACGTCAATTCCGAAGAATTCACTAACGATTTCATCAACTCGATTCGTGACGACGAAGGCGCAAGCTTCAAAACCACGTACCGCAACGTTGACGTCCTGCTCATTGACGACATTCAGTTCCTGGCAGGCAAAGACCGGACGCTCGAAGAGTTCTTCCACACGTTCAATGCCCTGCACAACAACAACAAGCAAGTGGTTATCACCTCTGACCTGCCCCCCAAGCAGCTGGCAGGTTTTGAAGACCGCCTCAAGTCCCGCTTTGAATGGGGCCTCCTAACGGACATTCAGCCACCGGAATTAGAAACGCGTATTGCGATTCTGCGCAAAAAGGCTCTCAGCGAAGGTCTTTCTGCACCCGATGATGCTCTCGAATACATCGCCTCGAAGATTTCCAGCAACATCCGCGAGCTCGAAGGCGCGCTGATTCGCGTCACTGCCTTCGCTAGCTTGAATCGTCAGCCAGTAGATGTTGGGTTGGCGGAAATGGTTTTGAAGGACCTCATCACTGATGACGGAGCCCAAGAAATCACTTCGCAGCAGATCTTGGATCAGACGGCTGACTACTTCAAGCTCACGATGGAAGAGCTGTGCAGCAAATCCCGCACGCGCACCTTGGTAACCGCTCGCCAGATCGCCATGTACTTGTGCCGCGAACTGACAGACATGTCCCTACCCAAGATCGGCCAAGAACTTGGTGGACGTGATCACACCACGGTGATCCACGCTGACCGGAAGATTCGTGAACTGATGGCTGAGCGTCGTGTGATTTACAACCAAGTGACCGAGCTAACCAACCGAATTAAACAACAGCAGCGAGATTCCTGAGGCGCTCTCTCTACCTTATTAACAGCAGCATGTGGATAAGGCTGTGGATAGTTAAGTGGAGAACCGGCCTTGACCCCCTTAAAACCCTTAAGGTTGCTGTGGATCCCCTAAAACACGGAAATTTTTACCCACATCCACAGCCTGTTTAAACCCCAGTCTTCCCACACCAGACACACAGGGCTTAACCCCGAAAACGAACCGTGAGATCGAGTTATCCACAGTATCCACAGCAGTTATTAACACTACTAATCCCAAGAAAATGAAATCCCTCAAATAACAACCTCACTTGATCACCCCGGACCTGTTCTGGAACCCCACCAACCGAGCTTTGCCAATGGGTTTATTCTTGTAACTCCGGCTAAGCTGTCAGCAGCAAGCTCCTCGTAATGAAAGGCGGCACCCTTCCGTGAAGTTCAGAGTGGACCGGGATGTCCTGGCAGAAGCAGTCAGCTGGACCGCCCGCTCGTTGTCTCCGCGGCCGCCAGTTCCTGTACTTTCAGGTCTCCTTCTCAAAGCCGAAGCAGGCACCGTTAGCCTTTCCAGCTTTGACTACGAGACCTCAGCTCGTTTGGAAATTGCCGCAGATGTAAGCCAAGAAGGAACCATGTTGGTTTCCGGACGGCTCTTGGCAGATATTTGCCGAAGCCTTCCCTCAGCACCTGTTGACGTTGAAACCGACGGATCTCGAGTGACCTTGAGCTGCCGTCGAAGCAGCTTTCACTTGGCCACCATGCCAGAAGCTGAGTACCCCACACTTCCCACGCTGCCAACATTGAGTGGCACCGTCTCAGGCGACGCTTTCGCACAAGCTGTTTCCCAAGTGATCATTGCTGCGAGCAAAGATGACACTTTGCCCATCCTGACCGGTGTTCGGATGGAAATTGAAGATGATCTCATCACCCTTTTGGCCACTGACCGCTACCGTCTGGCCATGCGCGAATTGCCTTGGAAGCCGGTCACCCCGGGAATTTCTACGAGTGCTTTGGTCAAAGCCAAAACACTCAACGAAGTAGCTAAAACTCTTGGCGGTGCTGGGGACATCAACCTAGCCATTGCTGAAGATGACAGCCGTTTGATCGGTTTTGAAAGTGGCGGACGTACCACCACTTCACTTCTAGTTGACGGTGATTACCCCAAGATTCGTTCGCTGTTCCCCGATTCCACGCCCATCCACGCAACGGTTTCCACCCAAGAACTCGTTGAAGCGGTGCGCCGTGTATCCCTGGTTGCTGAACGAAACACCCCAGTCCGACTGGTCTTCACTCAAGGCCAACTCAACTTGGATGCCGGAACGGGCGAAGATGCCCAGGCCTCTGAAGAGCTCGAGGCACAACTCGTCGGTGATGACATCACCGTAGCGTTTAACCCTCACTACCTGATTGAAGGACTAGGTGTTATTGAAGCGAAGTTTGTTCGTTTCTCCTTCACCTCAGCCCCGAAGCCAGCCATGATCACTGCCCAAGCAGAAATTGATGGCGAAGATCAGGATGACTACCGGTATCTCGTGATGCCGGTACGTCTACCCAACTAGCTTGTTGACGCCCTAGGCCCTAGGCGCCGCACCAACAACAAGCTCACGAGCGAACAACAGGGCATCAAGCAATTCAGGAAAGAGTGATTTCTGTGCACATCGGTCTTATTGGACTTGGAAAAATGGGCTTCAACATGCGTGGGCGTCTGCGCAATGCTGGTATTGAAGTCACCGGGTTTGACCGCAATCCGGAAAAGACTGACGTGGCCACCGTCGATGAGCTGATTGCAGCTCTTCCCGCGCCTCGCTTGGTGTGGGTTATGGTTCCGGCTGGCGAAATTACTGACGCCGTTATCACCGAATTGGGTGGCAAACTCTCCGCTGGTGACATGATCATCGACGGCGGAAACTCACGCTTCACCGAAGACCAAAAGCACGCAACAGCGCTTGCCGAGAAGAACATCCGTTTTGTGGACTGTGGCGTTTCCGGTGGTGTGTGGGGTTTGGAGAACGGTTACGGCCTAATGGCCGGCGGGTCCGCCGAAGACATCGAGTTTGCACTTCCCGTTTTTGATGCACTCCGTCCCGAAGGTGAGCGTGCCGAAAGTTTTGTTCACGTTGGTGACGTAGGTGCCGGCCACTACGCAAAGATGGTGCACAACGGTATCGAATACGGCCTGATGCAGGCCTATGCCGAAGGCTACGAACTGCTCGAAGCCAAGGACATCATCAAGGATGTTCCTGGTACTTTCCGCGCATGGCAAAAGGGCACAGTTGTCCGTTCCTGGCTCCTTGACCTGATGGTCAAGGCTCTCGATGAAGATCCCGAATTGAGCCAGATCGCTGGGTACGTTGAGGATTCCGGAGAAGGCCGCTGGACCGTTGAGGAAGCCATCGCTAACTCGGTGCCCGCCCCGGCTATCACTGCCTCGCTCTTTGCCCGCTTCGCCTCGCGCCAAGATGATTCACCCGCTATGAAAATGGTTTCTGCTTTGCGTAACCAGTTCGGCGGCCACGCGGTTAAGAAGCCGGGCGAGACAAGCGCTAAGTAACGTGCACACGGCGTGTATCTAGAAAACCTACAGCTCACCGATTTCCGCAGTTACGCGGAAGTAGATGTCCAGCTTGGTCCAGGAGTTACGGTTCTGGTGGGCTCCAACGGGATTGGTAAAACCAACCTGATGGAGGCCATCGGATACCTCTCCACACTGAGCTCACATCGAGTGAGCTCGGACGCACCGCTCCTACGATTTGGCACCGAACGGGCCATGATTCGTGGGACTTTGGTGCGCGGGAATCGATCCTTGGTTCTTGAAGTAGAGATCAATGCCGGACGGGCCAACCGGGCGCGGATTAATCGAGCTAATCCGGTCCGGGCCCGGGATGTACTGGGATTGTGCCGCACCGTTCTCTTTGCCCCCGAGGATTTGTCCTTGGTCAAGGGTGATCCCTCACATCGGCGCCGCTTTTTGGATGAACTGCTGGTGACGTTGTTGCCTCGCCATGCGGCCACTCGCAGTGACTACGAGCGGGTCCTCAAACAACGCAATGCCTTGCTGAAATCTGCGAGGGCATCCCGATCTCGCGGCGGTTTCGATGAGACGTTGGACGTTTGGGATCAACATTTGGCCCAGACGGGTGCAGCACTATTGCACGCTCGCTTGCAATTGGTTGAGCTATTGCAGCCCCACGTGGATACCGCTTACGCGGCACTCACTGATGGGTCCAAAATCGCTCGACTGCGATACATTTCCTCTATTGAGCCGGCCGCGCAGGGTTTTTCCTTCCCTGAACACATGGACGACGACGGCACTGAAGTACCGTCGTCGGGCTCAGAAACTGAGCAACTTTCCAATAAATCCGTGGACGAGCTTGCTGCCCAGTACCTGGCCGCCCTAGCCGCGTCACGTCGTCGGGAACTTGAACGCGGGTTGTCTCTCGTTGGACCACACCGAGACGAGCTCGAAGTTTTGTTGGGTACAGCACCGGCCAAGGGGTACGCATCACACGGGGAAACCTGGTCCATGGCCTTGGCCCTGCGGCTAGCGTCCTATTACGTGATGTTGGATGACGATATGGATGCTGGGGCTGCCCCCATCCTGATCTTGGACGATGTTTTTGCTGAGTTGGATGTTGAAAGGCGCCGTAAACTCGCCGTTATTGTGGCCGGCGCGGAACAAGTCCTTGTCACAGCGGCCGTAGATGCAGACATTCCGCCGGAGCTATCCGGCCGCCGGGTAAAAGTTATCCCCGGGGGCATAGATGAGCACTGAACCAGAGGACGTTGACGCTGCCCAAGCTGCCCTAAACCGTGTCAGAGATGCGGCCGCCGCACGAGGTGAGGTCCGGCGTCGTTATCCTGGAACTTCCTCAGCCAGTAAAAAGACCAGCAACAGCAGGTATGGGTCCACCCGAGGTTTTGGGCAATTTCACGGTCAAGGGAGGGACCCCTTGGGCTTGGGTAAAGTTGTAGGGCGATTGGTTGCAGAGCGCGGCTGGACTTCCCCGGTAGCCGTTGGGTCAGTGATGGCGCAATGGCCCGCATTAGTGGGCCCGGAAATTGCTGCACATTGCACTCCAGAAAGTTTTGAAGCCACCACTCTTCACGTTCGTTGTGACTCGACGGCATGGGCTACTCAATTACGATTGCTGCGCGGAAGCCTCCTGGAATCGTTCAGGAAGGAACTGGGCGAAGGTGTGGTGACCAAAATCGAGGTGCTGGGACCCGCCGCACCGTCCTGGCGCAAGGGACGCCGCACGGTTAATGGCAGAGGTCCCCGAGATACCTACGGATAGAGCCGGATTCTTCCATCGTTTGGTGCCAACTCTTGATAATTGACCAAAGGGCGTGTAGCGCCTGAAAACGCCGAAGTGCGTATCCGGCCCCAGTCGAGGTCTGTTTAATCGGCTGCAGGTGCACTTATTGGCCTCTCATGGCTATGTTTAGTCCCATTTGGCGGTCTAAAATGCGGGCAAAGTGGCTACTCCACGGTAGAATTGGCGTGATAACTAAGCGACGAATCCGCGTCCGTGGCATCGTCGCTGATGGTTTGTGCCAGCTTGACCATGGAATTTCCGGACCCCGGAGTGTGCCTGGCGGGCGGCCACCTAGCAATAGAGGAGTCGAAAGCGCCAGTGGCTAACGACAATACAGACACCAGTACGCCCTCGGAACCGGAAGAAAGCGCCGCAGCTGTTGAAGTTCCGGCCGTTGTACCAGCGGCAGAAAGCGCTCCAGAGAGCGCCCCGAGAGAGTATGGCGCTAGCGATATTACGGTGCTTGAAGGGCTAGAAGCCGTTCGCAAACGCCCTGGTATGTACATCGGTTCTACTGGTCCTCGCGGCCTCCACCACTTGGTATATGAAGTAGTGGATAACTCCGTTGATGAGGCCCTGGCTGGCTATTGCGATCACATTGAGATCACTCTCCAGGCCGACGGTGGCGTCAAAGTTGTAGACAATGGGCGCGGTATCCCGGTAGACATCCACCCCACCGAAGGCAAGCCGACCGTCGAAGTGGTTATGACCATTTTGCACGCAGGTGGAAAGTTCGGCGGCGGCGGATACGCGGTCTCTGGTGGTCTGCACGGTGTTGGTATCTCAGTAGTTAACGCCCTCTCGAGTCGCGTAGATACTGAAGTTCGCCGCCAGGGGCACGCATGGAGGATGAGTTTTGTCGATGGCGGTAAGCCTCAGGGTGGACTGGTCAAGGGTGAAGAGACTGAAGCTACCGGTACCACTCAGACCTTCTACCCGGACGCTTCAATCTTCGAATCCACTGAATTCGACTTCGAAACGCTTCGCGCGCGATTCCAGCAAATGGCCTTCTTGAACAAGGGCCTTCGCATCACCTTGACGGACGAGCGCATTCCTGAAAACGCTGCGCTGACCGAATCCGACACCGACTTGGACCTGGACAATGTGGTTCGCGAAGGTGAAGTTGGCGAAGGTCACCGCTCGGTGGTTTACCAGTACGACAACGGCCTGTTGGACTATGTGGTGCACCTCAACTCCTCCAAAAAAGCTGAGCTGGTTCACGAGGACGTTATTTCCTTCGAAACCGAAGACAAAGAACGCGAAATTTCCCTCGAAATGGCTATGCAGTGGACCACCGCATACTCAGAAAGCGTTCACACATACGCGAACACCATCAATACTCATGAAGGTGGAACGCACGAAGAAGGCTTCCGGGCAGCGATGACTTCACTCATTAACCGCTACGCCCGCGAAAAGTCCATCATCAAAGAAAAGGAAGAAAATCTCACGGGTGATGACATCCGTGAAGGTTTGACTGCCGTTATTTCCGTGAAGTTGGGCGAGCCCCAGTTTGAAGGTCAGACCAAAACCAAGCTTGGAAATTCCGAGGTCAAGGGTTTTGTTCAGCGAGTTGTGACCGATCAACTCGGGGACTGGCTGGAACGGAATCCGGGTCCGGCACGCGACGTCATCCGCAAAGCCATTTCCGCAGCTCAAGCACGTATGGCTGCCCGCAAGGCCCGCGATAATGCCCGCCGTAAGAGTCCCCTGGAATCATTTGGTATGCCCGGAAAGCTTTCCGACTGCTCATCCAAGGATCCCTCGCGTTGTGAGGTTTACATGGTGGAGGGTGACTCCGCAGGTGGTTCGGCCAAACGAGGCCGGAACCCGGAAACCCAGGCCATCCTGCCTTTGCGCGGAAAAATCCTCAACGTTGAACGAGCCCGCTTGGACAAGGCTTTGGGTAATGCCGAAGTTCAGTCCATGATCACGGCTTTTGGTACGGGTATTGGCGAAGACTTCGACATCACCAAGTTGCGGTATCACAAGATCGTTTTGATGGCCGATGCTGATGTTGATGGTCAGCACATCACTACCTTGTTGCTGACCTTGTTGTTCCGCTACATGCGCCCGCTGATTGAAAACGGCTATGTGTACTTGGCCCAGCCACCGCTGTACCGCATCAAGTGGTCCAATGCCGATCACGACTACGTGTTTAGTGACGCCGAGCGAGACGCCACTGTAGCCAAGGGTCTTGCCTCCAACAAGCGTTTGCCCAAGGACAACGGTATTCAGCGCTACAAGGGCCTGGGTGAGATGGACTACACCGAGTTGTGGGATACCACCATGGATCCGGACCACCGCACCCTTCTGCAAGTCACCATGGATGACGCACTCGCCGCGGATCAGATCTTCACCGTTTTGATGGGTGAAGACGTGGAATCGCGTCGCAACTTTATTCAGCAGAACGCCAAGGACGTCAGGTTCCTGGATATCTAGTCAGCGCCACACGCGCACTAATATTCCCGAACCGATATATACCTGGAATGGAAACTATTAAGTTATGAGCGACGAAACTCCTGAGGTCAACGGCGACGCCACACCTCAAAGCGGCACCCCCGAGGTTCCCGCAGCACAGGACGTAGTACTCGAAGGCTCTGTGATCACCGATCCTTTGACCGACCGCATCGAGCAAGTAGACCTGCAAACAGAAATGCAGCGCTCTTACTTGGACTACGCTATGGCCGTTATTGTGGGCCGCGCGCTCCCGGATGTACGCGACGGGTTGAAGCCAGTGCACCGCCGTGTGCTCTACGCGATGTTCGACGGCGGCTACCGCCCGGACCGCTCCTTCAACAAGTGCGCGCGTGTTGTTGGTGAAGTGATGGGTCAGTATCACCCGCACGGTGATACAGCTATTTACGATGCTTTGGTTCGTTTGATCCAAGACTGGACCATGCGTTACCCGTTGGCTTTGGGCCAAGGTAACTTCGGTTCCCCCGGTAACGACGGCGCCGCTGCGCCGCGTTACACGGAAACCAAGATGGCTCCTTTGGCCATGGAAATGGTCCGCGATATCGACGAAGAAACCGTCGATTTCCAGGACAACTATGACGGCAAGAACCAAGAGCCCACCATCCTGCCGGCACGTTTCCCCAACCTTTTGGTGAACGGTTCTTCAGGTATTGCCGTAGGTATGGCCACCAACATTCCTCCGCACAACCTGCGGGAAGTTGCTGATGGTGTGCAGTGGTACTTGTCCAATCCGCAGGCAAGCCGCGAGGAACTTCTCGAAGAGCTTCTCTTGCGAGTTAAGGGACCTGATTTCCCCACAGGCGCAACGATTTTGGGCCACAAGGGTATTGAGGATGCCTACCGGACTGGCCGTGGATCCGTCACCATGCGTGCCGTGGTTAACGTCGAAGAGCTTCAGGGACGTACCTGCTTGGTGGTCACTGAACTTCCCTACCAGGCCAACCCGGACAATTTGGCCATCAAGATCGCAGAACTGGTTCGCGATGGCAAGATTGCCGGCATTGCTGACCTCCGCGATGAGACCTCTGGCCGTACCGGTCAGCGCTTGGTTATTGTTCTTAAGCGTGATGCTGTGGCGAAGGTTGTTTTGAACAACCTCTACAAGCACACGGAATTGCAGAGCAACTTCTCCGCTAACATGCTTGCGATTGTTGACGGTGTGCCGCGTACCTTGAGCTTGGATGCGTTTATTCGTCACTGGGTTACCCACCAGATGGATGTTATTGCCCGGCGTACCCGGTATCGTCTGCGTAAGGCCGAGGAAGAAGCGCACATTCTGCGCGCACTGCTCAAGGCTTTGGACATGCTGGATGAGGTTATTGCACTCATTCGTGCATCCAACACCACTGAAGCGGCCCGTGATGGGCTGATGCAGTTGCTGGACATTGATGAGCTTCAGGCTCGGGCCATTCTGGAAATGCAGTTGCGCCGTTTGGCTGCACTGGAGCGCCAGAAGATCCAAGATCGTCACGCAGAGCTCGAAGCCTTGATCACTGAGTACAACTCGATCCTGGCGTCTGAAGAACTTCAGCGGGGCATCATCAGCGACGAGCTTGGTGAGATTGTTGCCAAGCACGGTGATGACCGCCGCACCAAGATTCTGATGGGCTTCGACGGCGACATGTCCATGGAAGACCTCATTCCTGAAGAGGAAATGGTTGTCACGATCACTCGTGGTGGCTACGTCAAGCGCACGCGTAGCGACAACTACCGTTCGCAGCAGCGCGGTGGCAAGGGTATCCGTGGAGCACAGCTTCGTGGGGATGACGTTGTGGAACACTTCTTTGTGACCACTACCCACCACTGGTTGTTGTTCTTCACCAATTTGGGCCGTGTGTACCGCGCCAAGGCTTACGAGCTGGTTGAAGCTGGCCGCGATGCCAAGGGCCAGCACGTTGCAAACCTATTGGCGTTCCAACCGGATGAGCACATTGCCCAGGTGCTGGATCTTCGCGATTACCAGCAGGCTCCGTACTTGGTACTGGCTACCAAGCGTGGTTTGGTCAAAAAGACCCGCCTCGAGGATTACGACACCAACCGCTCTGCCGGTGTGATTGCTATCAACCTGCGTGAAGGCGATGAGCTCGTTTCGGCTCAATTGGTGTCCGATACTGATGATTTGATGCTGGTTTCCCGTAAGGGCCAGTCGATTCGCTTCACGGCCACCGACGAAGCACTACGCCCCATGGGCCGTGCAACCTCAGGTGTGACAGGTATGAAGTTCCGTGAAGACGACGAACTCCTTGCTGCTGACGTAGTGACAGATGATTCGTTTGTGTTTGTGGTTACCGAAGGCGGCTACGCCAAGCGCACCAAGGTTGAGGAGTACCGACTCCAGGGCCGTGGTGGGTTGGGTATCAAGGTGGGCAAGTACCAAGAGGAGCGTGGTCACTTGGTGGGTGCGTTGATTGTCCACGAAGAAGACGAAGTTCTTGTGGTGATGGAAGGCGGGAAGGTAGTCCGCTCAGCAGTCCAGGGTGTTCCTGCCAAGGGCCGCGACACCATGGGCGTGATCTTTGCCAAGCCGGACAAGAACGACCGAATTATTGGTGTTGCAAAGAACACTGAACGCGGTTTGGAAGCTGCCGATGAGGACGCTGATGCGCAGGAAAATGCTGACGCGTCCGTACTCGAGCAAGGCGATGACGTAACGTTGAGCCAAGTAACTGACAACGCTGCTGAGGGTTCGCTCGAGGCAACGGCACCGGGCACAAGCGCTGATGAAGCGAACGACGCCACGGAACCGGGCGACGAAAACACCGGAGGTAACGAGTGAGCACGCCCAACTCCAACCCGAGCCCGTTTGAGAGCAATCCTGAAAAGCCACGCACCGCACCCGCATCCTCGGGTGTAACGCCGCCGGCAAAGCCGGTTCAGCGCCCGGAGGCACCTCAGGCGGCGCGGACAGCAAGTCCGACGGCGTCTTCCGCCGGAACGCCGTCCTCTCGCCCAGGCGCCACTGGCCCCAGTGCTTCCCGTCCGGCTCCAGCCACTTCTGGTGCAACGCGGCCGGGTACTCCTAGTGCGGGGCGTCCAGTTCAAGGCCAGCGTCCGGCTGCTGCCGGTACTGCTCGTCCGGGTACTGCCGCGCAGCGCCCGGGTACGCCCAATCTGGTAAAGCCGGCTCCTCGTGCCAAAGTTCGCCGTGCTCGTCTGCTGATCAGCAAGGTTGATCCGTGGTCCGTATTGAAGATGTCCTTTTTGCTTTCTGTGGCATTGGGTATTGTCACGGTGGTGGCAGCGATTGTGTTGTGGACTGTTTTGGATCTCACGGGGATTTTTGATCAGGTCAACAAGCTCCTGGGAGAAGTTGCCGGTTCCGAAAGTGGCGGATTCGATTTGAAGAAGATCGCGTCCCTTGGCCAGGTTGCCTCGTTTGCCACGATTATTGCCGTAATCAACGTGGTTCTTTTGACCGCGTTGTCCATGCTTGCAGCCGTTCTGTACAACCTCTCTGCGACCCTTGTTGGTGGCATTGGGGTCACTCTGACAGACGACTAATCTGCTCGATTTTGGATCGGGCCGGGATGTGCTGTAAAGTCATATCTCGGCCCGATGAGGCATCGGGGCGTATAGCTCAGGCGGTTAGAGCGCTTCGCTGATAACGAAGAGGTCCCTGGTTCAAGTCCAGGTACGCCCACGGAACCTGCACAGGTTCAAGTAAGGAAGCTGTTTATCGCAGCTTCGGAACGAGGTGTTTGTGAAGAAGTTGTTAGTAATAGCAGCGGCGATCGCAGGTGTTCTTGTTTACAAGAAAGTGCAGGAATCCGAAGCTCGGAAAGAAATCTGGAGCAACTCCACCGATTCGGTAGAGTGATTCAGAACTCATAGGGAATTGGACATTGCGTCCAAAACTTAGGGTATGATTGACGGGTTGCTTCTTATGGGGGCATGGCGCAATTGGTAGCGCACCTGCTTTGCAAGCAGGGGGTTCGGGGTTCGAGTCCCCGTGCCTCCACCATAAGGAAAGTCCCGGACAACGGAAACGTTGCTCGGGACTTTTTCGTTTCGTTACCTAACGCTCTTGCACACCCATAAGCTTGAACGGTGACTTTTTTGATCGCCGCGATCGGCGTATTGGGTGTGGCCTCCTCGGGACCTCTCATTGCTGCCACCTTGGGTGGAACAGCAGTGACAGCCCTTGCTATAGCGTTTTGGCGCAACGCCATCGCCTCAGTCGTGATGGCTGCACCCGTACTGATCAAGAATCCTGGTTCTTTTGGTCGTGTCACCCGAAGTGAGCTGCGCTGGTGCGCGATTGCCGCCGTCGCACTGGCTTTCCACTTCGCGTGTTTTATCACCGCTCTGCAGCTAACCTCCGTGGCCGCTGCCACGGCACTGGTTTGCCTCCAATCGGCGTGGATAGCTGTCTTCCAGCTGCTCCGGGGCACCAAACACCGCTGGCCGGTCTTGGTAGGCCTTGGAATCGCTTTCTGCGGCGTTCTAGCCATCACAGGAGTCGATATGGGCTCTTCCCACGAAGCAATGATTGGAGACCTTCTAGCGGTAGCTGGCGGCGCCCTGGCAGGGATGTACACCTTAGCTGGGGGCCGCGCACGCCAAACGATGACCACCGGAACCTACACCACCCTCTGTTACGGCCTCTGCGCGGCAGTGGTGGCCGTCCTAGCGCTGCTGACCGGTCAGCGGCTCGTAGGGTTCGACGCCGCAGGCTGGGCTGGGATTTTTGCCATCACCCTTGCGGCGCAACTGTTAGGGCACACGGCTTTCAATTATTTGCTCGCCACCATGAGCCCATTGGTGGTCTCGATGATTATTTTGTTGGAGATCCCAGGGGCAGCCATTCTTGCCGCTATTTTTCTGGGCGAAGTACTCCCGGCTGGCATTTATCTGGCTCTGATCCTCATCCTTGGTGGATTGGCCGTAGTGGTTGCTGGGCAACGTCGGGGCAAAAAGATCCCACCGATTGCCGAGCTAGGCGCCGACTAGCTACAGATACTGAGTTCTAGGATCCGCTGTCTAAAAACCTCGGCTCACATTCACTGGGTTAGATTCCCCCGCGGCGGGTGGGTTGGCCGGTGTTAGCCGTATGAATGGCCCGCAAAAGCTTCGCTGGGAAGTAGACGGAGAAAAACACCACCATAGGGGCTTTGAGAGCCATTTTGGTCACATTGTGGGCCTTGTAGGTGCGGTCAAAGCGGCGCACGTAATAACGGTAGTCCTTGGGTGAATCCTCGAGCCGGCGAGCCGACATCCCCGAGACCATCTGGGGCCAGTATTGAACTTTGAGTTGATGCTCGGCCAAATGCAGGGACAGGTCAATGTCCTCATGCATTTCGTCTTTCTCATCGCGGCAGGCTTCGTCGCAAATTTGTTCCCACGCACTTTTGCGAAGCGCCATATTGGAGCCAAACAGGAAGTGGTACTGGTGTTTGGCGAGGCGGAGCATAAGTTGGCGCATCCGGTCATCAGCTTTGAGCCCAAAGCGCCGCATGGGCATGTCGTAATAAACCACTGGGCCGGTAGCAGCCTGCACATTGTCATCCGCGAAAGCCTTTTGAACCTGTTCAACCCAATCCGGTTCAATCACCGAGTCCGCGTCAATACGCCCCAGGATCTGACCGTTGGCATGGTTGAGGCCATAATTTCGGGTGGGGATCAATCCTTGCTCGGTGTGCTGACTAAGCAGTTTGATAGGTGTGTCCGGGTACTCAGTCTGCATTTGACGCACAATCTGCACGGTGCGATCCGTAGACTTGTTATCCACCACAATGATTTCCCCGGCCGGCACGGACTGGTAGATGGCAGCGATCAGGCACTGCCGGATGACCGATTCCTCGTTATATGCCGGGATCACAATAGAGACGCTCAAAGCCGCGGAGGCATCAGCCTGCGCGGTTGGGTTGGGTCTATGAGGAGACATCGAACACAAACTTAGCATTAGCTCAGAAAACAGAACGGACCCTGCCGGTGGCGGGGTCCGTTCTTAGCTTTAGCTGCGCTTAGTTCTCGCTAGCCTTGTCAGCCTGGTTCTGCATGCTTGAGGCGATGTTCTTCACAGCCGTCTTAGCATCCGTGGCTACTTTAGGGGTGGCCTCGGCATTTCCTGCTGCGGGCTCCTCGACTGCCTCCTCAGTAGTTTCAGCAACGTGCTTTGCCTTTTCAGCAACAGCGTCCTTAGCTTCTTCGGCAGCGGCGGAGACATCGTCCCCAACAGCCTGAGCTGCTGCAGCGGCTTCAGCCTTGGCGTCTGCAGCTACGTCACGAACCGTGGTGGACGGTGCCGGTGCGGCAGGAGTCTTCCACGGGTCTTCGACGGGGCGCGTGGCCTTCCAAGCTGCAACACCTGCAGCCACGGCTGCGGCGATGATGCTGAAGATCAAGAATCCACGGTTTTTGGGCTTGGGCGCCGGGGCAACTTCAGAGCCGATCTTCTTCGCAGCATCCTGTGCGAACTTCTGAACGTTCTTGGCCTGCCTAGCTGCCTTCTTGCCCTGATCCTGCAACTGGTTTACTACGCCAGCATCTGCCAGACGCTGTGCAACGGCGTCCACCTGAGCTGGAGCGTTTTCCAGGCTGCGGTGCACGGCGTCAGAGGCGTGACCAATCTGTTCGGAGAGCAAAGGCAAGTACTCGCCAACTACTTTGTCGCGGGCCTGACCCAACGCCGGGGCAGCTTTATCAAAAGCGCCCTGAAGCTTTGGCGTGGCGTCTTCCACGGCGTCGTGAATCCGCGGGCCAAGCTGGGCCAAGGAATCCTGAAGCTTCGGCGTAACTACTGCAACGCCGTCGGCCAAATTGTGAGCGGCTGACTTGAGGCCTTCTTGAATCTTGGGCGAAGCGGTATCCAGCCCTTGCTGAATACGTGGAACAGCCCAGTTCACTGCGGCCTCTACTCGCGGTGTGGCCCAGTCTTTGGCGGTTTCAACACCGGAGACCACACTCTGTTCAAGGTCGCGGGCAATACGATCTGTCTTTTTCACAACTACCTCCCGGTCAGAACGATCCTTATAAAGGGGTTCGCTGTTAGCCTACGTGCCTTGGGCTATCCCGGCTATTCTCGCGCGCAGAATGTATTGGGATTTCACCGAACGCTGAACTCATTCACCATCCAACCAACGCACCAAGACCCGTGAAAGAATGAAGTTATGACTGCTATCGCAACTGCCAAAGCAACCCTCCACACGAGCCTGGGCGACATCGTCGTAAACCTCTTCGGTAACCACGCTCCTAAAACCGTTAAGAACTTCATCGGTCTCGCCACTGGCGAGCAGGCATGGACCCACCCCGAAACCGGTGAAGACAAGACTGGTACCCCGTTGTACAACGGCACCATCTTCCACCGCATCATCAAGGACTTTATGGTTCAGGCCGGCGACCCCTTGGGCCGCGGCGTTGGTGGCCCGGGCTACAAGTTCGACGATGAAATCCACCCGGAATTGAACTTCAACGCCCCGTACAAGCTGGCCATGGCCAACGCCGGTATCCAGGGCGGCCGCGGCACCAACGGCTCACAGTTCTTCATCACTACCGTGAACACTGACTGGCTTCAGGGCAAGCACAGCATCTTTGGCGAGGTTGCTGACGAGGAATCTCGCAAGGTTGTTGACGCGATTGAAAGCGTTCGCACTGGCATGGGTGACCGTCCGGTAGAAGACGTAGTCATTAACAGCATTGATGTAGAGCAGCTTTAAGCCTCTATGAGCTATGGAATTCCGGCGGCACAGCCGTCCGCTGATACCCCTGTCTGTCCGCGACACCCGGACCGCCCCTCGTATGTGCGCTGTCAGCGCTGTGGGCGTCCGGCATGTCCGGAGTGCCAGCGGCCGGCCGCCGTCGGATTCCAATGCGTTGACTGTGTCAACGAAGCCCAGCGTTCAGTAGCGGGCAACAAAACTATTTATGGCGGCACGGTCCGTGCTGGCCGGCCCATGGTCACACTGGGCATTATTGCGCTCTGCGCTGTGGTGTACATCCTGCAATGGATCGTCCCCAATGACGCAGTGTTCCAAAATTTCGCCTTCGCGAACATTTATGCGAGCCCCGAGTCCGGTGTATTCGAACCCTGGCGCATGCTGAGCTCGGCGTTCCTCCACTCGCAAGGGTTCATTCTCCACATTGCGCTCAACATGTACTCGCTGTGGATCTTTGGACAAGCCCTTGAACCCCTGATTGGCCGCGCCCGATTCTTAGCGCTTTATCTGCTCTGCGCCATCGGCGGGTCCGCAGGGTTCTTGCTCTTGACCCCCATGGTTCCCGTTATTGGCGTGGTGGGAGCATCAGGCGCCATCTTTGGTCTCTTTGGTGCCATGGTGGTTATCCAACGGCACCGCGGCGGTGACATCCGCCAGCTTCTAGTGCTGATCGGTATCAACGCCGTCCTGGGATTTATGGTCAGCGGAATCGCATGGCAGGCCCACCTAGGCGGCTTGATTACTGGCCTCCTCGGAGCTGCCGTGATCGCCTACGCACCCAAGGGACCCAAGCGGAACCTCCTGCAGGTTCTGGGTCTGCTGTTGGTCCTTGCCGTGGTGGTTGTGGCTGTGTGGATCCGCGTACAAACCGCAACGTTCTAAGCCTGAGGTCTTTGGACGCTGTGACATCCATATCCACAGAGCTTGTCCACAGTGTTAATAACTTACAAGCGTGTAATTCACTGACGTTTTGGGCCTAAATCACCTGCATCCAGTGTGGCTAGATGTGGATCCACACTGGTTATCCCCACTTGTGGATAACTTGTGGGTAGTGCTGTGTGGAAATGTGGACAGTTCGCCCCAGGGGGAAGATCCCTACAGTGGACGGGCCTTACACGGGCAGCTTGCCGCAGGAACTCTGCGGACCAGCACCGGCGAAGCGATCCGCCGTCCACACCAGCAACTCCTTGAGTAGCGGTGAGTTCTCGGTAACCACTGAAGTTGCCATGGAGACCAGGGTTCCCGGATCAGTAGGGCACAGGTGGACGCGAGGGCACCAGCCCACAAAGCTGCTTGCCCACCCTGAGATATGGTCACATGATGCACACAAGGCGTTGAATCCAAACAGATCGTGAACAGCACCCGACTTCTCAACAGGGTTATTCACAGTGTTAATAACTTACAAGGGTGTAGTTCACAGCTGGCTTTAAGCCCTGATCGCCCTATGCGCGGTAACTTTTCCTCAGCTTGGCCCAAAGTTTTCCCCACCTGTGGATAACTTGTGGGTATCCACTTGTGGCTAAGTGGATAACTCGGATCTAGTGACGGGTTTCGTACAATGATTCGGAGCCGAGCTGTTCACTGTGAAAATCTACAGCGAAGCGGCCAGCTCGGTTCCTTGGCGGATAGCGCGTTTGGCATCTAACTCAGAAGCCACGTCAGCACCGCCGATGATGTGTGGTTGGATCCCGGCAGCCACCAGTTCAGGTTCGAGCGTGCGGACGGACTCTTGACCAGCACAAATCACCACTGTGTCAACGTCCAGAATCTCCGGCCGGCTGTGGTCTTCACCAAAGCTGATGTGCAGACCGGAGTCGTCGATCCGCTCATAATTCACACCGGTAAGTTCTTGGACATTCTTTGCTTTAAGCGCAGCACGGTGCACCCAGCCGGTGGTTTTGGCCAAGCCGGCCCCAATGCGGCCCTCCTTGCGCTGGAGCAAATACACGGTGCGGGCAGCGGCGCTTGCTACTGGCTTGGTGAGCGAACCAACGGCGGTCGGATTCGAACTAACACCCCATTCTCGCTTCCACTCCTCAAGGTCCAAGGATGCTGAATGTTCGGTGGTGAGGAATTCGCTGACATCCACACCAATGCCACCGGCGCCGATCACTGCCACTCGATCACCAGCAGGTTTTCCGTCACGGACCAATTCCGCGTAGCTGAGCACCGAGGGGTGATCGATGCCGGGAATGGAGGGCATACGGGGGGTCACCCCGGTGGCGAGAACAACGTCGTCGAACCTTTCCTCCACAAGTTGCGCAGCGGTGACTGCCGTATTCAGGCGGACGTCCACACCCAGCACCTCGAGTTGCTTGGTGTAATAGCGAATAGTCTCAGCGAACTCCTCTTTGCCAGGGATGCGCTGGGCAATACCGAACTGACCGCCAATGCTCTCGCGCGCCTCAAAGAGAACCACCTTGTGACCGCGGCGGGCCAAACTTACCGCCGCAGAAAGACCAGCAGGACCACCTCCGACGACGGCAATGGACTTAGCACGCCGGGTAGGCATCAACTGCAAAACAGTTTCGTACCCCGCCCGTGGGTTCACTAGGCATGAGACGGGTTTGTTGGAAAAAGCGTGATCCAGACACGCCTGGTTGCAGGCAATACACGTATTGATGAGTTCAGTTTGGCCAGCCTGAACCTTATTGACCCAGTCAGGATCGGCCAAAAGCGGACGGGCCATGGAGATCAGCTCGATTTTCCCTGAGCTCAAGATGGCTTCGGCGGTCTCTGGCATATTAATCCGGTTCGCTGCAGCCACAGGAATATCAACTGCTTGGGCAACCCGCTCGGTGAACTCAACAAAGGCCGCCCGCGGAACGGAAGTCACAATGGTGGGAACTCGAGACTCGTGCCAGCCGATGTCAGTGTTCAGAATGGAGACGCCAGCATCCTGCAATTCGAGGGCAAGTGTCTCGATTTCCGCGAAGGTCTGCCCGTCGCTGACTAGATCGGCCATGGAAAGCCGGAAGATAATGAGGAAGTCAGGGCCACACTCGGCCCTCATGTTCCGGGCGATTTCAACAGCAAAGCGCCTGCGATTCTCCGGAGAGCCACCCCAGCGGTCCGTGCGCTTGTTAGTCCGTGCAGCCAAGAATTGGTTAATCAGGTAACCCTCGCCGCCCATAATCTCCACGCCGTCATAACCGGCGCTTTGAGCTAGCTTGGCGCTGTGTACAAAGTCCTTGATGTGCCGCTCCACGCCAAGACTGCTAAGCGCGCGAGGGGTGAAGGGGTTGATGGGAGACTTCAACGCCGAGGCGGACACACTCAGTGGATGGTAGGAGTAGCGGCCAGCGTGCAGAATCTGCAAGGCGATTTTTGAACCCTCAGCATGAACAGCATCAGTGATTTCACGGTGAGCATCTGCATGCTTTTGGCTGGCCATGCGTGCACCCCTCGGTGCTAGCCAGCCACGCCGGTTGGGTGCGTAACCGCCAGTGACCATCAGCGCCACACCCCCGCGGGCACGCTCGGCGAAGTACGCAGCCAAGCGTGGAATGTCCTTGGTGTGATCTTCGAGCCCGGTGTGTATGGAACCCATAATGATGCGGTTCTTGAGCGTCACACTGCCCACCTGGAGCGGAGCTAGGAGGTGAGGGTATGCGTTCATGTGGGAGCCTTCCATAGGAACATGTTACTGGAGAGTAACTTAGCCCGCTAGCGTTATGGGTCCACAATCTCTTGAGTCACCCAGTAACAGCAGATTTCCGGTGCATCCCGAGTTTTCCACAAGTAATCCACAATGTGGGTAACTTACACAGCTGTAACTTCACGCGTCGATTTCTCCCGTGCTGCCGGGAAATCAACAGGCAGCGCGAAAGTTGTCCACATTTGCACTGCCTGTGGATAACTGTTGTCCACTCTTGTGGACAGCTGGCTCAAAGCCGCAGCCACTCTCACCAATACGGCAGATCCCCTGCTCTGCTCGTGGCAAGAGTCTCGTGGCAAATATCCAGTACCAATACAAAACGGCGGGAACTCACCTTTGGTGAGTTCCCGCCGTCGGACGTTAAGTGGTATTGCTAGGCTACCTAGGAGCGCCAGCGTGTGGTCATCAAAAAGCCGATGATCGCAATGCCAAAGCCAATACCGATATTCCACGCTTCTGCGGCGGCAATGGGCAAAGTGCCTTCAGAGATGTAATACGTGATGATCCACAGCAGACCCAAAATCATCAGGCCGAACATCACGGGTTTGAACCACACCGGGTTCGGCTTGTAAGCAGTGGCAGCGGTGGTAGTTTCCGGAGCGCGACGGCTTGAACGCTTGCGGGGTTTGGACTCAGGCACGGGTCCTCCTGGGACGATCAACGTAGGGCCAACGGCCGCACCCAAGTTGGTATCCTGCTAGAAGGAAAGCCGAGGGACGCGGCACGCCAGCGGCGTGTAATGCTTCAGCAGCCAATTCTAGCTGTTATTCACAGCACATCCGGCGTGAACCGCACGTCCCGGATGGTGATCGCGGAAAGGGGCGGCGCAGTGCGTAAAGCCGTCCAAGTAGTTGGCGAGCTACTAATCACCGCCGGAATCATCCTGGTGCTCTTTGTGGTGTGGGAGATGTGGTGGACCAATGTCGAGGCGGATAGCCGCCAAGGACAAGTCCTCAAGCAGTTCGCCCAAGAGCTGCCAGCGCAGACCACGCAGCCCAACCCGAGCACTCAGACAAAGGATTTTGGTGCTCCAAAGGTGGGTACAGCTCCACAACACGGACAAACCATCGGCGTGATCTACATTCCGCGCTTTGGTGCCAACTACACCCGGCCCCTGATTGAAGGAACCAGTGCTGACGTTCTGGACACGTTGGGGCTTGGCCACTACCCAAGTACCTCAATGCCCGGGGCCCTGGGCAACTTCGCCTTTGCCGGTCACCGCCAAACCCACGGTGCGGTGCTGGACAATATCCACACCCTAGTGCCCGGCGACCGGATCTACGTTCAAACCAAAGACGGGTATTACACCTATGTGTACCGCAATACCGAAGTTGTCTTGCCCAACCGCAGCGACGTCCTGTTGCCCACCCCCACAGAAGCGGGAGTAGCACCCACAGAACGAGTCTTGACCATAACCAGCTGCAACCCACGCTTTGGCTCCCAAGAACGCATCATCGCGTACTCGGTCATGGAGAGCTGGCGGCCCGCATCGGCAGGGCCTCCCGTAGAGATCTCCAAGCAGGTCGCGGCACTCAAGACGGCGGCATAAAACATGTATGCCTGGATCTTCCGTCACCTCCCCGGCTCGAAATGGTTCCGCATTTTTCTCAGCGTGTGCCTTTTGGCTCTAGCCTTACTACTGGTGGTCACCTTCGTATTCCCGTGGCTCTCAGAACTCACACGATTCACCGACTCAACGATTGGTACAGCAACCCCGCGATGACTAAAACTCGAATTTTGGTTGTAGATAACTACGACAGCTTTGTTTACACACTGGTGGGCTACCTGCAGGAAATTGGTGCCGAGACCACTGTGGTGCGCAATGACGATGTCACCCTTGCCGAGGCGATTGATCTTGCTGAGGCGCGTGACGGTGTGCTGATTTCTCCCGGGCCCGGCAATCCGGCAGAAGCGGGAGTCTGCATTGATCTCATCAAATGGTGCGGTGAAAACAACAAACCCATGTTTGGTGTGTGCTTGGGACATCAGGCGCTAGCCGAGGCTTACGGTGGCGTAGTCACCCACGCGGCTGAACTGATGCACGGCAAAACCTCGTTGGTGGAGCACGACGGCGGCAGCGTTTTTGCGGGGCTTCCCTCGCCTTTGCGGGCCACTCGCTACCACTCACTTGCGGCAGTGCGCGAAAGCATCCCTGAGGTCCTGGAAATCACTGCACAAACGGCCGACGGTGTGATTATGGGTCTCCAGCACAAAACGGCACCGCTCTCTGGTGTGCAGTTCCACCCGGAATCGGTACTGACCGAGGGTGGATACCGGATGCTTGGTAACTGGCTCGAGCAGACTGGCCTAGAAGGAGCAGCTGAGCGTTCTTCCACGCTCAGCCCCCTGATCAAGCACTAGAACGCCGACAAGGCATGGGACCGCTTTTCCTCGACCCAAGTTCTCACCGGTAACAAGTCCTAGCTATTTTTTGCTTTTACCCTTGGGCGGGTTGGGTCCGGAGCTTGATCCAGCGCCGGTTTTCGTAGCTGTGGACGTAGGTGTTGGCGTCGGCGTTGGTGTGGGCGCGGCCTTTGCCACCGAAACGGCCAAGGCCGAACCTTGATCCACACTCGAATTAGCGGCATCCACCTGATCGGTAATCTTGCCGGTGACGTCAGTGTTGGGGTTCTCCACCTCGGTCACAGATAGCGTCAGGCCCAGTGGTTTGAGTAGGGCCTCGGCTTCAGCAACAGTTTTGCCACGCATCTCAGGGACGGCAACTTTGCCGGTGGACACCACAATTTGTACCGTGCTGCCAATGGGCACGGTGGCGCCGGCAGCTGGGTTTGTGGAAATGACCCTGTTCCCGGGAACCGTCACACTATTGGCAAAAGTGGTGGTGGGTGCACCCACTAGTCCGAGTTGACGCAGGATGTCACGGGCTGCAGCCTCCGTCATCCCGGCAATAGTTTTGGGAATGACGGCGCTGCTGGGACCGGTGGAAATGTTCAGCGTGACTTCAGAATTGGGATCCATGGAAGTTCCAGCCGCCGGGACGGTGCCAATGGCCTGTCCCTTCGGCACCGTGGCATCGGCCACTTCATGCGTAACCGGCTTCAACTGAGCGCCATACAACTTATTGAGAGCATCCGATTCAAGCAGCTTAGAAACCGCCGGCACTTGAACCTTGACCGGAGGCGCAGGCTTCTGGGTCAACTGCATGTACAACCAGAGCCCACCGCCAACCAGGACCAGCAGCGCAAAAACAATAAAGGTGGCAATCCAACCACGACGGCGGGACTTCTGTTGGCGGGTTCGGTCGCGTTCGGGGGGCAAAACTAAGGGGAGGCCGTCAATTTCCTGAGCGGTATCCGTCAACGGTGACGGGGCGTCGTCGGCCTCTACCATGGCAAAGTTATGCGCCTGAGTCTCTGCATCGCCTACCGCAAGGAGTCCCTCGGTCCGCTCGCTGTCCGGAATGACATCATTGGGGTCCGTGCGAACCTCAACACCATCGCCTGGGTGCAGAAAAACGCCGCTACGAGCAGCACGCAAGGCACGCCTAAATTCCCCGGCCGTTTGGAAACGGTCCTTGCGATTTTTCCTCATCGCTATGGCAAGAACACTGTCCACGGCCTCTGGAACCTGTGGGTTAATGCTGCTGGCTGGTTCCGCGGTCTGCCGCACATGCTGGTAGGCCACCGAAACCGGACTGTCACCCACAAACGGTGGGCGGAAGGTTAGGAGCTCGTACAACATGCACGCAGCGGAATATAAGTCGCTGCGCGAATCAACGGTCTCGCCCAGCGCCTGCTCGGGTGAGAGGTACTGCGCAGTTCCCACCACGGCTTGGGTTTGAGTCATGGTGGCTGAAGAATCGGCGATGGCACGGGCTATGCCAAAATCCATCACCTTCACCGCATTGGTGTTCTCTGAGACCATCACGTTGGCGGGTTTGATGTCGCGATGGATGATGCCTGAATCGTGGCTGTACTCTAGGGCGGATAAAACACCCAATGTGTAGCCAATCGCTTGATCAACCGTGACTTCTTCAGACTTGATCAGATCTCGCAACGTTCGGCCAGCAACGTACTCCATCACAATGTACGGAGCCCGCAAAGCGTCCGGCCCGGCCTCGCCAAGTAGCTGTTCACCGGAATCATAAATGGCCACAATAGAGCTGTGATTCAGTGCAGCAACCGATTGAGCTTCACGCCGAAACCGCGCCAAAAACTGAGGATCTCGCGCGAAATCGGCACGCAATAACTTGATGGCAACCGTACGGCCGAGGCGCGTATCCACACCACGGTGGACGTCCGCCATCCCGCCGCGGCCAATCAAATCGCCGACTTCATAACGTCCACTTAGGACACGCTGGCTTGACACTGCTTCGCTGTCCTTTCTGTGGGACGCGGTAGAAATCTGATCGGGCAAAACGATTATCCTGCTGGCGGTGCGCTAGAAGTTGTTGACTGCTGAGTCGGGGTGGGCGTGGGCGCCGTGATGGTAAACGTCACCACACTGCCCTTCGCCAGAGATGTGCCCGCGGGCGGGTTGAGTTCAACTGTCCCGCTGGTTGCCGAACCGCTGCTGGCCTGACCCTCGAGGCCCGCAGCTTGGAGCTTACTCTTGACCTCTTGTGCCGTGACATCGCCGGTGATGGATGGGACTGTCACCATTTCAGGGCCCTTGGAATAGGTCACTGTAATAGTTGAACCCTTCTCGGTGGGTCCGGTGGGGTTAATGTCCGTGACGGTGCCCGGCGCGGCATCGTTGGTGACTTCCTTGCCCGAAACCTGCATCTCCAAAGCAAGCAGTTGGTCGCGGACCGTGTTGAATTGCTTGCCCAAATACGCGGCCGGGATGATGTCCACCTTGGTGGGGGCTGAGGTGGTCTCACTCGGGGTCGGTGTGGAGGAGGACTCAGTGGGCGAGGCGGAACTGCTTGAAGGAGTGGAGGAAGCTGAGGTTGATGCAGAGCTGCTGGAGGTGCTGGGCGGAGCCGAAGATGACGAAGAATTATTCGGTGTCAAAATGCCCGTGCTGTTGAGCCAGAAGCCCACCAGGGCGAAGACCAACAACAAAATTAGGGCAACCAGCGGCCACGTCCACGGACTCTGATCCTTGCGCCGAGGCTGCTCCCGAAACTCCTCGAACTCATCGTCTTCATCAACCCAGCTGCGTTCGGCAGCCAGAGCTTCAGCGCGCGAGGATGCGGTGCCGGCAGCGCTAGCTGCAACAGCAGCGCCTGCGCCAACTCCGGCAGCGGTTCCCACCCCGGCGGCGCCAACCACAGGCAAAGCCGAGGTCGAGGCGCTTGTTCCACGCCCGTCAACGGAACCCACCACAGTGGTGGCCGCCGTCTGCTGCACATCCACTGGTGCCGTGATGGGGCCTGTGGTGGCCTCAAACAAAAGCATTCCCGGAACTGCGGCATGAGCTGCCTTGATGTCTCCGTTGCGGATAGCCTCGGCAGCTTCAGCCAATTTGATGGCGTTGGCCGGACGGTTCTTGGGGTCCTTGGAAAGCATTGACATCAACAGTGCACGCACCGGGGTGGCCAAGCTCTCCGGGAGCGGCGGCGGCGCGTCGTTGACCTGCGCCAAGGCAATAGCGATCTGAGATTCACCAGAGAACGGCCGGTGCCCGGTCAAGCACTCGTAGCCGATGATACCCAGCGAGTAGATATCGCTAGCACCAGTGGCCACCTGACCGGTTGCCTGCTCCGGAGCCAAGTACTGGGCGGTACCCATGACCTGTCCGGTCTGCGTCAACGGCAC
The DNA here is from genome assembly GCF_050490295.1 of Pseudarthrobacter sp. J1763. Classification (NCBI taxonomy): domain Bacteria; kingdom Bacillati; phylum Actinomycetota; class Actinomycetes; order Micrococcales; family Micrococcaceae; genus Pseudarthrobacter; species Pseudarthrobacter sp. J1763. The sequence goes on from NZ_JBNPEN010000005.1 coordinate 122,236, forward strand.
CTGATCTGCCAAGCGAGCAATACCAAAATCGGTGACCTTCACACGGCCGTCAGGAGTAATCAGCAAGTTTCCGGGCTTAATGTCCCGGTGAACCAAGCCCTTGCTGTGAGCCACTGACAACGCACGCGCTGTTTGAGCAATCATGGAGAAGGTCCGGTCCGGGGACAGGATCTTCTCCGTTTCAATAATCGAGCTCAAAGGCTGGCCAGGGACCAGCTCCATCACAAGGTATGCAGAACCGTCCTCTTCGCCGTAGTCAAAAACATTGGCGATGCCCACGTGATTCAGGAGCGCGGTGTGGCGTGCCTCAGCGCGGAAGCGTTGGAGGAAGCCCGGGTCACCGGTGTATTCCTCTTTGAGGATCTTGATGGCCACTGTGCGGCCGAGCACCTGGTCTTGGGCCCGCCAGACTTCGCCCATTCCGCCGATGGCGATCCGGGTTGTCAATTGGAACCTGCCGCCGAGTGTGATTCCCGATGAAGGCCTCACTTGTTCAACACCGCCTCAAAGATCTTTTTCGCGCTTGGACTAGTTAGCTGGGCGCCAGTGGCGACGTCAACACCTTGCATCACAATTGTGACCTCCACTTGCGGATCGTTCGCCGGGGCAAAGCCGGTGAACCATGAATTGTTTGTACCGTCACCAAGCTCGGCAGTACCCGTTTTGCCGGCCACCTGAACGCCCGGAACAGCTGCCGCTTGGCCAATACCCTCATCAACGACGCCGGTCATCCACTCCGTGATTTGGCGTGCAATATCCGGGGTGGTTGAGGTCCGCAAAACCTCGGGCTTGGGTTCGTTGAGAACGCGCAAGTCCGGGGAGCGCATGGTTTTTATCAGTTGCGGTTTCATCTGCACTCCACCATTAGCGATTGCTGAGGTCATGGTTGAAATCTGCAGAGGGGTTGCCTTGACGTTCAACTGACCAATGGCGGACTGGGCCAGCTCAGTTTCACCGAGATTATCCGGGAACTGGCTCTTGGCCGAAAGCAAGTGCAACTGATCACCAAAGTCTTGACCAAAGCCGAACTTCTCGGCCTGCTCAGAGATTGCCTTTTGACCCAAATCCTCGGCGATGCTGGCGAACGGAGTGTTGCACGAGTTCTCCAAAGCGAAAGCGAACGTTGCCTTTTCCTGCGTGTAGCAAAGGCCACCACGGTAGTTGGGCAACTTGTAGCTAGTTCCACTGAAGGACATCTCAGCCGGGTTGGGCAACACTGAATCCTTGTTGTACTTACCCGAATTCAAAGCAGCAGCCGTATCAATCAACTTAAACACCGAACCCGGGGCCAGCAGTGCACCGGTGGGTCCGCTGACGTTCTGATTCAGGTTGATTCCAGGGGTACTGTTCAGCTTCTCCATGGCCGCTGCTGCAGCCTTGGAATTTGAAGTGGCGATGGTATTCGGGTCATAAGACGGCTTAGAAACCATGGCCAAAATGGCGCCAGTCTTGGGATTCTGGACCACAATGGAGCCGCGTTGACCATCCGGGATCAGATCATAAGCGAGCTTCTGGAGCGCGGGATCAATGGTGAGTTCCACCGAGGCGCCTTTAGGTTGCTGTCCCAAAAACAGCTGGCCCATACGGTCCAAGAACTGCTGGTCAGAATTGCCCGTGAGCTCGCTGTTGAGCTCACGCTCAAGTCCGCTAGAGCCGGCGTCATTAGTGGAGTAATACCCAGTGATGCCAGCGTATAGGGCGCCACCAGGGTAGCTGCGGCGGAATTTGCAGCTCTCGTCCCCCGGAACGGACTCTGCGGTGGCCTGACCACCCACAATGATGGAGCCGCGATCGTTGCAAATATCTTGCAATAGAGCACGGTTGTTCAAGGCGTTAGTGCTCAAATCCTGAGCGCCAATCACTTGGACGTAGCTGATGGCGCCAAAAAGCAGGGCAAACATGGCTATGGCTGCGACCCACGAATTACGGATTGCTTGGTTCACTGTTGCGTCACCGCCTCGGTTGGAGCTTCCTGCGTTTTAGTGGATTCTTTGCTCTTCGCGGAGCTGGACTCATTGCCAGTACCAGTTCCAGTGCCTTGCGGCAACGGTGTAGTCACCACGGGGCCACGGGCCGCGTGCGAGATCAGTAAAAGCAACGCCACAATGATCCAGTTAGCCAGCAATGAGGAACCGCCGGCGGCTAAGAACGGTGTGGTCAATCCAGTCAACGGGATCAGGCGGGTTACGCCACCGATCACCACAAAGCACTGCAATGCAATAGCGAACGCCAGTCCACATGCAAGCAATTTGCCGAAGGAATCACGGGTACCAAGGGCGGCCCGGAAGCCGCGGGTAACCAGCAACAAGTACAAAAGCACAATGGCCACAAGACCCACCATGCCCAGCTCTTCACCGAAAGCGGCAATGATCATGTCGCTATTAGCAAAAGGAACTAGATCAGGACGCCCCTGGCCAAGCCCAGTTCCCACCAAGCCACCGTTGGCCATACCAAAGAGACCCTGAACAATCTGGAAACTACCGCCCAAAGGACGCAAGTAAACGTCCGGGGTGAAGGCTTCAAGCCAGCTCTCCATACGGTATTTCACGTGCGAGAAAACTTGGCTGGCAGCATAGCCGCCGGCAACGATCAGAACCAAGCCAATCAGCACCCAGCTAAGGCGACTTGTGGCTACGTAGATCATCACAATGAACAGGCCAAAGAACAGCACTGAAGAGCCTAGATCGTGCTGGAAGACGAGCACTCCGATGCTGACCAGCCAAGCGGTGATCATGGGACCCATGTCTTTGAACCTGGGCAATTGCAGCGGTCCGATCTTCCGCCCTGCCAAAAGAATCAGATCCCGATTGGAGGAGAGATACCCGGCGAAGAAGATGGCCAAAGTGATCTTGGCGATTTCACCGGGCTGGAAAGTCATGGGCCCAAGACGGATCCAAACACTCGCGCCGTTGATGTCACCGGCGGAAATCCCGGGTACCAGCGGCAGGACCAGCAGAACAGCGCTGACAATTAGGGAAATGTAGGTAAAGCGGCGCAGAATCCGGTGGTCTTTAAGAAACCAGATAACGACGGCGGCACACGCCATGGCGATCAAGGTCCAGCGAAGCTGGTTGTTGCCGGTCTCGCTACCGGGAGTGTCCAGGCGGTGAATCATGGCCAAGCCCAAACCGTTGAGGGCTACCACCATGGGAAGTATTACCGGATCGGCATATTTTGCGCGGAAGCGCAGCACTATATGCAGTCCGAGGGATGCAACTGCCAGCAGGCTGGACTGGAACCAGAAGTCAGTATTAAAAGCTTTCGGATCATTCAACCCGGTCATGGCACTGGCACCGATGCCAACACCCAAGGCCAGGATCAGCAGGACGAGTTCAATATTTCGACGCGGTTTAGGCACGGCGGTTGCCGGAATACTCACTGGGCACCTCCACAAGTAGTAGGGGCACTGCCCGGGGAAGCGGAACTGCTGGCACCGGCCGTGGGACTAGCGCTAGCAGCTGACGGCGTGCTGCCCGTTGGCGAAGCCGTGGCACTCGGGCTTGAAGTCGGCGAAGCGGACTTGGCCGTGCTCGTAGGAGTACCTGTCGGCTTGCTGCTGGAGCTCTTGCCGGGAGTGGCACTGGGGCTCGCCGTAGGTTTAGGAGTCACACACGGCGCGGGATTCTCCGGCTTGAGGTTGTCCACAATTTCCTCAGCATCTGTGAGGTCTTGGGCCGGGACCGTCTGGCGCACACGCTGCTGCGAAAACTCCGGCAAGCTAGACATCTTTACTTCGGTGACCTCATGAACGCGTGACAACTGGATAGGGCCCAATTGCTGGGAAACTCCGTTGTAAATGGCAACGTTTCCTTGGAACTCGCCCACGTAGTAGCGAGTCTGCGTCCAGGCATACCCAAGCCACAGCCCAGCAGCCACCAAAATCGCCAAGGAAGCTGCAACCACCAAAGACAACCACTTGCGATCACGAGAAACGGTGACTGTCTCCAGACCCTCATCGTGAGAAGAGTCCGTCTGCGAAAGAGTAGGAGCTGACTTATGCGTCAGGATTGTCGCTGCCCGGCGCGCAGCCGAACGGCCCACCACTGTAGGCATGGAACCAGTCTCAGCCGCAGTGGCAGCAGCACCCACCAACTCGTGTGGCCGAGTAGCCAATTCCATCCGCAAAACCTCGGCCACCAAGTGCGCGCCAAGATTCGGGTCAGTATGCGGCTCAGCTTCGGTGCTGTGTTGAGTCACCGTGCGGTCGTTGGCAAAATCAAGCCCCGGCTCGCCAGTCTTCGATTCATCCGAATCAGTGCGTCCACCACCGAAGGTGGAACCGGTGGCGACAGGCTCCGAAGGGGCGGCAGGGAGTGGGGTGAGTGTAGCGGGCGGCACCACATCCACGCGGGAAGTAGTGACGTCGTCGGGCCCGGCCTCAACAATCTCCAGAACCACCACCGTGACATTGTCCGGGGAGCCCACCGCGAGAGTCAGGTCAATAAGTTTCTCGGCGCATTCCTGCAGATCAGGGGTATTACGTACCACCCGCTCCACAACGTCGCCGGAAACGTAGTTCAAACCGTCCGAGCACAAAAGCCAACGCTCACCGGCGCGAACTTCAATGGTGGCTAGATCCAATTCCGGGCTTGCATCAACATCGCCGAGAACGCGCATCAACACGTTTTTGTGCGGGTGCGTTTCGGCTTCCTCGGGGCGCAAGCGGCCCTCGTCTATAAGCCGCTGAACAAAGGTATGGTCAACGCTGACCTGTTCGTACTTGCCTTCACGCAAACGGTAGGCGCGCGAATCACCAATGTGGGCGTACTCAAGTTTCCCGTCAGCCAAGAGCAGTGCCGTGACGGTGGTACCCATACCAGCCAAGCGAGGATCCACGTGGACAATCTCAGAAAGCAAAGAATTGGCGGTCTGGATCTCGTCGGCCAGAACGGTGCCAGCGCCACCCTGATACTCATCGTGATCGAGGTGAATCAGGTCCAAAACGGTGGATGCCGAGGCAACATTTCCACCAGCATGCCCACCCATACCATCAGCAACCACTGCCAAATGGCGACCAACATAGGCTGAATCGTCGTTTTTCGCGCGGACTAAACCTACGTGAGAGATGGCCGAATAGCGCATGATGAGGCGAGGCTCTTCGGGGCCATTCGCTCCATCTTGCGCGCCGGGCTGCTGATCTTTAGCCACGGTTATGGCCTCAATTCAATGACCGTCTTGCCGATTCTCACGGGTACGCCCAGCTCTACGGGCAATGCGCGGGTGAGTGGCTGATCCGCCAAGAAGGTGCCATTGGTGGAGCCCAGATCCTCGATGAACCAGCGGCTGCCTTGCGGGAACAAGCGGGCGTGCCTGCCGGAAGCGTAGTCATCTTCCAAAACGAGCGTTGCCTCTTGAGCGCGGCCCAACAAAATGGGGCTCGCAGCCAAATCCAAGCTAGTGCCTGTCAGTGGGCCTTCGGTGACCACCAATTGACGTGCTTGCTGGCGGACCGGAGGCGCCGGGGCGGGAGCAAGGTCCGGGTTCTTACGGATTTCGCGGGCCGTTGGAGCGCCAGTTCGTGCCTTGCCGCCGATCATCAAATCGCGGCGCATGGCAGAAACAATGCTGAAAATAAGGACCCACAGCAAAAGCAGGAAACCAAAACGCAGCGCCGCAACGGTCAAATCACTAAGTTCGCTCACTGGCCACCTCCCTGATTCGGGGCGCCGTTCACCGTCAACAAACGGAAAATAATCCGGGTGCGGCCCATGGTGATCACGGAACCATCCGTAAGTTCGGTGCTGCCGTGAAGTTTCTGACCGTTGACGTAGCTGCCGTTAGTGGAACCTAGATCCACTGCCAAGCTAGTGCCAGCATCGGTCCTAATTTCTAAGTGTTTGCGCGACACTCCCGTGTCATCAACCAAAATGTCAGCCTCGGACGAGCGGCCCAAAGTAATGCTGGGCGCGTTGAGTGAGTAACGCTGGCCGTTGATGTCCAAAACTGGCTGCAACCGTGACGGCGCGCGCGTTGGTGCGGCCGGCATCCGCGGCGCCGCCGGGTTGCGCGGTGTGGCGCTGGGGGCACTTGGCTGAGGGCCGGCGTCGTTCTTCTCTGAGGAGGATTCAACTTCAAAGTCACCAGGCTTGAAGTTCTCATCCAGCAAAAATGAAACGCGTACCGGGCCCTGCAGTGTGTAGCCCTGACTGCGAACATGCTTGATAACAACATCGCAGAGCTCTTCGGCTAAGGCCGTACCCCACTGTTGAGCGCGTTCAAAGTCTTCACTGCTAAACAGCACGTCAAAAACGTTCGGTGCAAGGGTCCTACCGGCCGAAACCGTTAAGGCATTGTGATCCAATTCGCGGCGCAAGCGGCTCGCAATTTCCACAGGTTGAACCTGGGTACGGGAACCGGTGGAGAAGACTCCACGTACGGCTTTTTCAATTCCACGTTCAACGCGGTCAAGTAGGCCCATACTCACACTCCTTCCTGTGGCGTCCCATGGCGGGGGCGAATCCTCTAGCGGCACCTTTTCAGGCACCGGTGCGAACACCCGGGAGGGCGCTCGTACATCCGATAGTACTTGGCCACTCTGGTAATGGCCCTAATCAGTGCAATTCCCGTGCCGTAGCGTGCGCCACAATTTTGCGGGTTCGGTGTTCGTGGGAACTTGGCTCCACGCCAACGGGTCTTCGCAGCAAACCGCTTTTGCATGCAGCCCAAGGGTTTGTCATGATTTCCGGTTTGGCTCCTGCGTCCGTTATGCTTGATCTCGCTGCTTTTGCGGAGTATTGAGTGTGGGAAACCTGCTTGAGGAACAATAGAGGGCGGTTGCGCGCGAGTGGCGGAACGGTAGACGCGCTGGCTTCAGGTGCCAGTGTCCGAAAGGGCGTGGGGGTTCGAATCCCCCCTCGCGCACGCATTAAAAATGACCTCGATCTTCGGATCGGGGTCATTTTTTCGTTGGGGCACCACACTGGCTTCCCCGCCGTCCCTTACCCCAACAGCTAGCAATTGTGGTTATTCTCAAGGCTGAGAAGAGCCGCAAATGCCAGTCAGTTGGGCGGGGCAGGGGAAGTGAGCCTACTTCTTGGCGGCCTTTTTGGCTGCTTCTTCTTTTACACGCTGAGCTTCGGCACGAACAGCGGCGTGAGTTGCCCGCTCGGTCACCAGCCATTGCGGCGGGGACTGCAGCAGTTCGCTGATTTGCGCCGTGGTGAGCGCCTCTTCAACACCGCCGCGAGCTAGGCCGCTGATAGAAATGTTGAGTTTCTGGGCCACTACGGGGCGCGGGTGCGGGCCGGTGCGGCGCAGTTCGGCAAGCCATTCGGGAGGATCGGACTGCAATTGCGCGAATTCCTCGCGGGTAATCACCGAATCCTGAAACTCCTGTGGGGTTGCAGGCAGGTAAAGGCCCAATTTTTTGGCAACGGTGGCCGGTTTCATGGACTGGGAATTAGCTGAGGTCATGTTCCAAGGGTATCCGCCGGGCGCGGAGAGGTCAGGCGGTACTGTGAGTATGTGTCTGAACCAACAGAAGAAACCGCGCCGTCTGTGCGATTCGCCTATGCCCCCGGAGTCACCCCGGGCAAGTGGATTCGGCGTTGGGAGGAGCGGATGCGGGATGTTCCGCTGAGCTCGTTTATGTCCGACGCCGGCACTGAACTTGCGGTGCTACGTGACGGTTCCGCCGACCTTAGCTTTGTTCGCCTCCCCATTGAGCGCGATGGCCTGAATGTTATTCCGCTTTACGCCGAGCAGCCAGTGGTGGTAGCCGCGAAGGGCCACGAGATCACGGCCTTCGAAGAAGTAGACGTCTCCGACCTGGTCAGTGAAACGATGCTGGATTCATCTCCGGAAGGTTTGGCAGCGCTGGGTGGAGTGGAAATGGCCCTCCAGGTGGTGGCCTCGGGAGCCGGGCTGCTGGTCCTCCCGATGGCCGTGGCCCGCCATTTCAACGCAAAAGAAACTCTCCACCGCAGGCTCACTGGTGCTCCTGAAACGGAGATTGCCGTGGTGTGGCTGCAAGACCGGGACAACGAATTTATTCAAGAATTCGTGGGTATTGTCCGGGGGAGGACCGCACAAAGCTCCCGTCAGCCGTCCTCGCAAAAAGAAGAACCGAAGAAAGCCCCTAAAGCGCGCACACCTCGCGGACCTAAGAAGCCCTCCGTTGCTCAGCGGTATGCTCCCAACCCAGACAAGGGCCGAGGCAAGGGATCACGTAAGCGCGGGAAGAAGTAGACGGTGAAGGAGTCCAAGGTGAAGCAGGGCAACAAACCCACTATCCGTACCGTGGCGGAACGGGCAGGGGTCTCACTCACCACGGTCTCCTATGTGCTCTCTGGACGCAGTGGCGGAACGGCGCGGATCAGTGAGGCTACGCAGCGACGCGTCCACGATGCTGTTGCTCAGCTGGGCTACGTTCCCAACCAGGCCGCTCGGGGCATGCGGCGCGGCAGGACTGATTTGGTGGCCGTAGCTATTGGTGACCTCGAATGGCCATGGGACAGAAGTCTGGCCACCGCGGCGGCTCGAATTTTGCCGGAATACGGTTATCAGCCAGTGATTCTGCTCGGCGATGCCTGGCGGAACTTTATGCTCTCCGGCGGGGCTGATGGGGTGATCCTCGGCTACATTCCGGCTGGATTGAGTGAGGATCCAACCATGACGGAGCTCGCTCGCCGTGGCGTAGCGCAAGTAGTGGTTTCCGAGGTGATGGAGCCCAAGGGTTTTGATGTCCTGGCTCCGCAACCACAGGACGGCATTGCCGAAGGAATGGACTTTTTGACCGCCAGTCACCGCAGAATTGGCTGCATCCGCCGACTGGACCAGCCGATGCCAGGGCAGAGTTCACGGTTCTCTAGTTACGTGGCTGGCTTGGAGCGTGCCGGAATTGAACTCGATATGGAACTGGTGAGGACCTCAAATCACGCCAAGGACCAGGCGTATACCGCCGCACTAGAACTCTTGAGCCTGCACGAGCGGCCCACCGCGATTTTGGCTACGGATGACATGGAAGCACTGCAAGCAGTGCGGGCCGCTCACCGTTTGGGGCTCAAAGTTCCGGAGGACATTCAGATCATTGGAGTTAGAAATTCAACCGAAAGCCAAGAATCTGATCCTGCCCTGACCACGATTGGCCCTGAACCGATCTTTGAACAAGTCGTCACCATGCTGGTGGACCGATTGGCTGGGCGCACGGCCCCGGAGGGTATCCGGGTGCCGGCGACGTGGAGCCTGCAGTTGCGTGAAACCACGCGGAACTAGTTGGCCGTAGTTGGGCTAGTTGGTTGCGGCCTGGGCTGACTGATCGGTAATGGGGCGGCGCGCCAACCATGCAGCAACAATCGCGCCGGAGACGTTGTGCCAGAGTGAGAACACAGCGGAGGGCAGTGCGGCCAAGGGGCTAAAGTGAGCCGCGGCGAGCGTGGCAGCCAAGCCCGAGTTCTGCATACCCACTTCGAAGGCGAGTGCGCGGCGTGCCCGCTGATCCAACCGGCCCACCTTGCCAGCGAGGTAGCCCAGCGCCAGTCCGAAACCGTTATGGAGGACCACGGCGAGGAACACAATGCCGCCAGCGGCTACCAGCTTGCTGGCGCTTCCTGCAACAACAATCGCCACGATCAAAGAAATTACGACGGCGGATGCCCAAGGAAGTGCGGGCAGCAGCTTTGCGACGAGGTTCTTGAGGAACAAGCGCGCCAAGAGGCCAGCGATAACCGGTAAAAGAACCGTTTTGGTGATGTCCCAAACCATGGCACCTGCATCAACATGCAGGAAGGACCCGGCAAGGAAAAGCGTCAGGGCCGGTGTAACAAGTGGTGCGATGAGGGTGGACACAGAGGCCACGGCAACGGAAAGCGCAACATCACCCTTGGCCAAAAATGCCATCACGTTCGAGGCGGTTCCGGACGGGGCGCAACCGACCAGAATGACACCTACAGCAAGTTCGGGAGGCAGGTTCAAGGCCTTAGCGATCACCCAGCCAGCACCCGGCATAATCACGTAGTGTGCCAAGATACCCAGCAGCACGGCCCAAGGGCGGCGAGCTACGGAGGCGAAGTCCGGCGGGGTCAGCGTCAGACCCATACAAAACATAATGACGCCCAGAAGGTACGGCACCGTGGGGGCAAGTGGCTTAAAGACGCCCGGAATCAGGAAGCCCAGAAGACCTGCCACAATCACCAGTAACGGGAAAATGGTGACAGCGAGTTTGGCGACTTTCGCCTCTGCTGCCAAAGCGGGGTTCAAGGGGGTTGATTCAGTGTTTTTAGTTGCCTCAAGCATTCAAAAATATTTACACCAACGTCCACAGTGTGGCGAATCCATGACCATTCCGTGGACAAATATGTCAGATTTAGGCTCCGTGCCCCTTGTTTTCATTGAAACGGTTTTCATTCAGCCGGTACCGCTCGATCTGCCGCAATCGCCGCTGCAGGCTATCCCGGCGAGGGTGAGGCGTGACATCAGGGCCCTCCGCGGTCAAGTTCACATGCTCGGTGCCGAACTCCCACAACAGAAGGTCATCTAGCAGCCGGTCCGGCCCCGGTGAGTACCGGTGATCTAGCGCCTGCCGGACTTGTTTGATTCGTGCCGCACTCAGCAATTCGGCAAGCTGGGCTGTTTCACGCAAGCCGTGAGCGGCCAGAAGCTCGGACGCCCAGCCCCAGTCGTCGTCGACCTTGCGGTCCACGTGCGGAAGGAGGGTGCGCCACACGTCCCGAACCCGGTTGGGGGTCAACGGAAGGGCGCCACCCACCTGTGGATCCCAATAACCACGGACTTCTTCGTAGCGTTCGTTGAGGTCTGAGAAGGCGCTCTCCACGGTTTCCAACATGGCTGCCGTTGCAGTGAACTGGCGGTCAAAGTGCGGCGTCCAGGCGCGACGATCCTCAGCCTTGAACCGGATATCATGCTCAATCTCACTCCACGCGTGGGCAAACACCGTGCGGATCTGGCACTCAAAAAAGTAGCTGCCGTTCGGCGGAATATCTGGGTTAAATTCCTGCTGGTAACTGCGCACTGTGTCATTGTGCAGGGTGCGCAGAATCAGGTGCCGGCTCGAATAACCGTAGGTCCCGGACTCGATAGAACCGATGTCCTTCTCGCGGTCACCGCGGCAATCAAAGAGCTGGCGCTGACGCTTAATGATGTTGGCCACCGTGGCGTTGTCTGCCGGAAGCTTGGTGATCACCCGGACACCCACCATGTCATTCAGCGTCCGGAAAGGATCCGGGAATTTCAGCACTGGCGCTCCACCGGGCTCAAGGGAATCCTCAAGCCGGGAGATTTTCTCGCGGAAAGACTCCACGGTTTTAGTCCGCCCAGTGATAAACAATGGGGTAACTTCCTCACCCTCTAGCATCCGACGCATGGTCAGTAGGACGTCACGAGTTACCAGTTTTAGCGCAGGGCGTACCCGCTCATAAAGTTCAACGTTCGCCTGAACGGCTGCTTGCTGATCTGCATCCAAGCGTTCCCAATTGCTGCCCATGCTGCCAGCATACGTGGGAGCACTGACAAGATGGGAAGTAGCCCACGCGTGCACTATTCTGGGTGTTTACTTGGGGGCGCGGAGCCACCCTGGCATTAAAGAGGATGGGCACCCACATGAGCACTGAAATCACGTTCCCCGAAGGTTTTATATTTGGCAGCGCCACGGCGGCGTACCAAATAGAAGGGGCAGCGGCAGAAGGCGGCCGCGGACCCTCCATTTGGGACACTTTTAGCCACACCCCGGGCGCCGTAGCGGACGGGCACAACGGAGACGTTGCGTGCGATCACTACCACCGCATGCCCCAGGACGTGGCACTGATGAAGTCACTCAATTTGGGCGCCTACCGGTTTTCTATCTCTTGGGCGCGTTGTATGCCCGACGGCGTCACACCGAACCCTGAGGGCATCCGCTTCTACTCCGAGCTAGTAGACGAACTACTCGCCGCCGGGATCAAACCCATGATCACCCTCTATCACTGGGACCTGCCGCAAACCCTCGAGGACAAAGGCGGCTGGGCTAACCGCGAAACCGCCTACCTTTTTGCCAAATATGCAGCAGTAATGCACCAGGCCTTGGGCGATCGGGTGGACTTCTGGACCACCCTCAACGAGCCATGGTGCGCAGCATTTTTGGGCTACGCCGCGGGAGTTCATGCGCCCGGCCGCCAAGACCCAACCACAGCCCTAGCGGCAGCCCACCACCTCCTCTTGGCACATGGATTAGCGGTAGCCGAGTTGCGCCGTCGTAGTAGCGAATTGCAAGTGGGGATTACCCTCAACTTCACCGTGGCGGACCCGCTGGACCCTACCAGCCCCTCGGATGTAGACGCTGCGCGGCGGATCGACGGACAATTCAACCGCATTTTTGTCCACCCCATTTTCAGCGGCGAGTACCCCGCCGACGTTCTTGAAGACACTGCTCACCTTGGCTTCACTCAGTTCATCCAGGACGGTGACTTGGCCATCATTAGCGCGCCAACAGACTTTCTGGGTGTGAATTATTACCACGGTGAGGCCGTCACCACGCTGGAATCAGTGGCCAACAACAGCAACGGCGAGGCAACTGTTCTAGAGAGTCACGCCCCGCCAGGCAGTGAAACACCTTCCCCCTATGTTGCTGCCGAAGGCGTCACGTCCGTCTCCCGCGGATTGCCCGTAACGGACATGGATTGGGAAGTTCAGCCCGATGGTTTGCGGCGCCTTTTGAACCGCTTGCACGCGGAATACACCGGCCCAGCTGGGATTCCGCTGTACATCACGGAGAACGGTGCAGCCTATGCCGATCAGGCTGATAGCAACGGATTTGTGGACGATCAGGACCGCCTGGCGTTTATTGACGCTCACTTGCGGGCGCTCAAGGACGCGCTCGACGACGGTGTGGACGTTCGCGGCTACCTCGCCTGGTCCTTTATGGACAATTTTGAATGGTCCTACGGCTATCACAAACGGTTCGGTTTAGTGCGGGTGGACTACCAAACGCAGGTACGAACGCCCAAAGCCTCGGCCCTGTGGTTTGCAGAAGTCGCAGCCAGCAACAGCCTGCCCTCGGCTTCACAGCCCATAAGCCTCTAGTGACCCAACACCGCTACCACTACGGAGCCCACGAATCACAGTGGGGGGAGTTGTTTTTGCCGTCGGGCGCATCCGGACCTCAAGACATTTCCGGTGTGGTGGTGGTGATACACGGGGGTTATTGGCGGGCGAAATACGGTGCCGAGCTGGGTGAGCCACTCGCAGCTCACTTTGCACACTTAGGCATCCCGGCCTGGAATCTGGAATACCGGAGGGTGGGCAATGGTGGCGGCTGGCCGGCCACCTTTGAGGACATCAGCAGTGGCATCCAGTTCCTGGAAACCCTGCAGGGCGAGCACAGCCTAAACCTGTCCAAGGTGGTGGCCCTAGGTCACTCCGCGGGCGGGCATCTGGCGGTGTGGGCGGCGGGCACCGGGGTGACCCTTACCGGCGTCGTTAGTCAGGCAGGTGTTCTCAATCTTGCCCAAGCCGAAGAACTAGGCCTGAGCAAACACGCCGTGGTGGACCTGCTTGGCGGCAGTTCCGCGGAGATTCCCGAGATTTACCGGGCAACGGACCCCATGTCCGCTGTACCCCTAGGTGTCCCTGTGTACGCGGTTCACGGGAAAGCTGATCTAGATGTCCCCTTCAGCCAATCTGAGAGCTACATTGCCGCAGCCGCAAAGGCAGGAGCGGACAGTGAGTATGCGCAGCTAATCACCGTCCCGGGTGGTCACTTTGAGCTCATTAATCCCGAGGCGGAATCTTTCGCGACATGCAGCCAGCTAGTGCTGAAACTGCTAGCGTAAAGAAATGCTTACGGTCATTGGCGAGGCCCTCGTTGACGTAGTTCAACGCGGTGAAGAACGGCAAGCTCACGCGGGCGGGAGCCCACTGAACGTGGCCGTGGGCATGGCTAGGTTAGACCATCCCGTGCAGTTTATTGGCCGCTACGGGAACGATGCCTACGGGCACATGATCACCGAGCATTTGCGCGAAAGCTCAGTGATGGTCCCGGTGGTGGCGGACGCCTTCCCCACGAGTGTGGCCACAGCCAACATTGATGCCACAGGAGCCGCGAGCTACACCTTTGACCTCTTGTGGGAGCTGCCCTCCCTCAAAGAGCGGCTCCCCGTGATGCTGCAAGCCACCACCTTGTTGCACACCGGATCCATCGCCACTGTGCTAGCTCCCGGTGCTAGCCAAGTCCTCGACGCTGTTGAGCATGCTCATCCGGCGGCAACCATTAGCTTTGACCCTAACTGCCGTCCCAGCATTGTGGGAGATCCTGACTCCGTACGGGAATTGGTGGAAAAGTTCGTAGCGCTCGCAGACGTAGTGAAAGCCTCGGATGAGGATTTGCAATGGCTCTACCCCGGTGTTGATCCGCTGGAATCTGCCCGGCGCTGGAAGGCAATGGGCACTAATAACACCGGCCCAGCACTGGTGATTGTCACCCGTGGAGCTGATGGTCCGTGGGGCATTGTGGATGCTGGCGAGATCACCGTTCCGGCCAGAAGCGTTGACGTGGCAGACACCGTTGGCGCAGGGGACTCCTTTATGGCAGCGCTACTTTCGGCCCTAGTGGATGCTGGCTTGGATGGTGGCCAGCGCCGCCCGGAACTGCACGCTCTCACCGCACAACGGCTCACCGAGATTCTCAGTTACGCGGCCCACGCGGCCGCCATTACGGTTTCCCGGCCGGGCGCCAACCCGCCCACCCGGGCAGAAATAAACCAATCCGTTTCCTCCGATGAAAGGCCAGAATGACTGACTACGATCCGTACGCCGCACTACCGGCCGTGGCCGAATTTGAGGTCACGAGCGACGATTTCAACGACGGCGAGGTTTTTGGCAACGCCCAAGTCAGTGGCGTTTTTGGTGCTGGCGGCCAAGACATCTCGCCCCAGCTGAGCTGGAGTGGCGCTCCCCAAGGCACTCGCAGCTTCGCAGTGACTATCTTGGACCCGGACGCACCTACCGGCTGCGGTTTTTGGCACTGGCTGGTAGCCAACATTCCAGCAGACACCACCTCGCTGCCCAATGGAGCCGGGGCACAGGACGGAATTGCCCTGCCGCACGGTGCCATCCAATTAAGGAACGACGCCGGTTTCCACGGTTTTGTGGGTGCCGCACCACCGGCCGGGCACGGCCCGCACCGGTACATGGTGGTAGTTCATGCAGTGGACGTTGAAGAACTAGAGATCGCCCCGGACTCGCCTCCTGCGTTGATGGGGTTCAACTTGTTCAGCCACAGTATTGGCCGCGCCCGGATTACTGGCATTTACGAACAGCACTAGCTCCTTCGGCGGAATTGGCGCGGTGGCGCAGTTGTCCGTTTGGGCAGATAGGCTCACATGATGCGGTTAGTAGCAAGTGATATTGACGGAACCATCCTCAGCCATGATGGCCACATTAGCGAGCGGACTGTTAAGGCATTCCATGCGTGCCGGGACGCCGGGGTGGAAGTGGTGTTTGTGACAGGCCGTCCACCACGCTGGCTGACTCCGCTGCAAGAGCAGCTCGGCCACACTGGGACTGTCATTTGTTCCAACGGGGCTGTGGTGTGGGATCTTGAATCGGACAAAGTCATTGACGCCAAGGGCTTGGATCTTGCCACAGTCCTTGAGCTGCGCCGTATTGTGAGCGAGGTCCGCCCCGAGGCCCGTTTTGCTGCCGAGACGCTGGGCGGATTTCACTTGGAGCCGGACTTTATTGAGCCCGGCACCGTTCGCGCACTGGACCACATTGTTCCTGCGCCCCTTGAGGAGACCCTCAGCCCGGAGGAGACGGTGGTCAAGTTTATGGCGATCAGCGCCAACGGCACTGCCGACGCATTCTTGGCTGAGGTTAGTCCCGCGGTCGAACATTTGGCAACGGTAACCCACTCAGCGCCCGGAACCGCACTACTGGAAATCTCTCTGCCAGGCCTGAACAAGGCGGTCACGTTGGCCGAGTACGCCGCGCAGTTGGGGATTGATGCAGCGGATGTGGTGGCGTTTGGGGACATGCCCAACGATGTCCAGATGCTCGCGTGGGCGGGGCAGGGTTATGCGATGGCGAGCGGTCACCCCGAGGCGATCGCCGCGGCAGGGCAGCAAGCACCGCACTTTGACGACGACGGCGTGGCCCAGATTCTGGAGCAAAAGCTCGCCGAATTACTCGCTGGCCGCTGAGATGCTGGAGTACTTCCAGCACGATGAGCGCCCTGGCAAACCCTTAGCGCTGGCACATCGAGGCTTCTCGCTGGACGGTCTGGAAAACTCTCTGGCAGCGTTCCGGGCCGCAGCTGAGCTGGGGTTTGTGCACCTCGAAACGGATGTTCACACCACTGCCGACGGGGTGCTGCTGGTGTTTCATGATCAGACGCTGGACCGGGTCACTGACAGTACAGGCAAAATTTCTGAGCTGACCGCAGCAGAGGTGTCACAGGCACGGATCGGCGGCATTGAACCTGTACCCACGCTGGTTGAGTTGCTGGAAGCTGTTCCCAACGCCAAACTGAACTTGGACGTTAAGGACTCCGGATCGGTGGAGACCTTGGCTGCGCTCATTGAAGAGCATGGATTGCATCACCGAGTCTTGGTGGCGTCGTTTTCAGACAAGCGCCGCCGGGCAGTGCTCAAACGCCTGAGCCGCAGGACAGCCTCATCTGGGGGTATGCTCACCACCGCCGTTTTTGTCTTGTTTGGCGGTCTGCTTCCGGACCGAATGTTAAGACGCATTTTGCGCGATGTGGATGTGTTCCAAGTGCCCCGAAACTACGGCCGGCTCAAGGTGGTCACCGCTGCGCGGGTGGCTCGCGCGCACCGTCTTGACGTGCAGATTCACGTCTGGACAATCAACGACGCCCCGACCATGCACAAACTCTTAGACCTTGGCGTGGACGGAATTGTGAGCGACCGAGCTGACATTCTGCGGGAAGTTCTCGAGGCTCGCGGAGACTGGCTCTAGAACATTCGTCTACTTACTGAGTCGGTGTAACTGGCAAGATGGTGTGATGCGCATTCTCATCGCACCAGACAAGTTCAAAGGCTCCCTGAGCGCGGCCGAGGCAGCCTCGGCCATTGCAGAAGGTGTCCTGCGGGTTTATCCCGATGCAATCGTCACCCAGTTCCCCGTTGCCGACGGCGGCGAAGGAACTCTGGAGGCCGCAATTGCGGCAGGCTACGAGGAGAAACTCAGTGCCGTCGTCGGGCCGATCCTCAAGCCCACCGGCGCTGCATGGGCGCTGCGGACTGACGCGTTTGGCACCTCCACCGCGATTGTGGAAACCTCCCAAGCGTCCGGCCTCGCGTTGGTGGATGAGGGCATGCTGGACGCGAGCGGCAAGCCAACCCCAGAGGCCGCACTGCGCGCGCACAGTTACGGTTGCGGCCAGCTGATTGCTTCCGCGCTGGACGCCGGGGCCACTGAGATTGTGTTGGGTTTGGGAGGTTCTGCCATGTCCGACGGCGGATCCGGCGCTTTGCGTGCCTTGGGACTCAAACCACTTGACGCTTCCGGGAACGTGGTGCCGTTGGGCGGCGGATCCCTGATCGATGTGGTGTCAGTGGACACGTCCGCCCTTGATCCGCGCCTGAGTGCCGTGAAAATCCGCCTCGCTGTGGACGTTCAGCACCCGATCTTTGGTGGGGGCCGGACCGGAAGCGAAGGCGCCGCACACGTATTCGGGCCGCAAAAAGGTGCCGATGAGGACGGTGTGGAACTCCTCGACGCTGGACTGCGCAACTGGGCCTCGGTGATCCGCCAAGCCACCGGCCGGGACGTTAACGTGCCCGGTGCCGGTGCTGCTGGCGGATTCCCAGCAGCATTCCTCGGTTTCTCCAACGCCACTCTGGAAGAAGGCTTTGGCCTAGTGGCATCCCTGACCGGCTTGGCACCCGTTTTGGCCGAAGCTGACCTGGTGATCACCGGGGAAGGCTCTCTGGATGCGCAGTCCCTCGAAGGCAAAGCCCCTATTGCCTTGGCTGATGCGGCCAGTGGGCGGGGGATTCCTGTGCTGGCAGTAGCTGGGCGAATTCTGGTAACGCCCGAGGAACTGGCCGAACACGGAATAGACGCCGCCGTTCAGTTGTTGGACTTAGCGCCAAGTCCCGCCGCGGCGCAGTCCGAAGCCGCAAAATATCTCACCCTGGCCACCCAGCAAGTGCTGGAAGGAGCCTAGTTCTGAGTGTAGGGACAGGAACAATAGGAGAACTATGACTACCGTCAACGCCTACGTGGCACCATCCGCTGGTGCACCACTAGAAGCAACCACCATTGAGCGCCGAGAAGTGGGACCCCATGACGTCCTGATTGACATCAAGTTCGCCGGCATTTGCCACTCGGACATCCACACCGTTCGCGGTGACTGGGGCCCCCAGCAGTACCCGCTGGCACCGGGCCACGAAATCGCCGGAATCGTTGCTGCAGTTGGCTCCGAAGTAACTCGCCACAAGGTGGGCGATCGCGTTGGTGTTGGCTGTATGGTCAACTCCTGCGGCGAGTGTGTGAATTGTGAAAAGGGCGAAGAGCAGTACTGCCTCAAGGGCAACGTGGGCACCTACGGCTCAGTTGACCGTGATGGCACCATCACCCAGGGCGGCTACACCACCGCCGTAGTGGTGACCGAAAACTTTGTGGTCTCCATCCCGGACGGCCTTGAACTAGACGTTGCTGCTCCGCTTTTGTGCGCCGGCATCACCACCTTCTCCCCTCTGAACCACTGGAACGCCGGCCCCGGCAAAAAGGTTGGTGTGATTGGTTTGGGTGGACTTGGCCACATGGCCGTGCAGATTGCGCACGCCATGGGTGCCGAGGTGACTGTGCTGTCGCAGACGCTCAACAAGAAGGAAGATGGCCTGAGCTTGGGCGCAGACCACTACTACGCCACGAGCGATCCGGAGACGTTCAAACAGCTGGCTGGCTCCTTGGATCTGATCATCAACACGGTTTCCGCCAAGTTGGATATCAGCGCTTACTTGCAGCTGTTGGCACTCGATGGGACCTTGGTCAGCGTTGGTGCCCCGCCGGAGCCCCTGCCGGTTCAGGCATTCTCGCTGATCGGTGCACGCCGATCCTTCGCCGGATCAGCTATTGGTGGCATCCGCGAAACCCAGGAGATGCTCAACTTCTGCGCCGAGCACGGTATTGGTGCCAAAATCGAAGTCATCTCGGCTGACCAGATCAATGAGGCCTACGAGCGCGTTTTGAAGTCTGACGTTCGCTACCGCTTTGTCATCGACACGGCAACGCTGAACTAACAGGAACCGCTACAAAATAGGACATCCGCACCCGAATCCCGGGTGCGGATGTCCATTTTTGTAGCGGCATCGAGAGTACGACGTCGGCACTCACCCCAGTGGGTGGGTTCAGTGTGCCTTGGGTGGAATTAGCTCGAAAACAAGGCAGGGTCCGCCGTCGTACAGCCCGGCGTCAATATCCACGGCGAGACCGCCTGCGTACTCCTCCGGCCCGGCAGTCTCGAATGCTAGGTACCCGTGCACCTCGGAAATGATGCTGTGCCCGTGGATGATCCGCTCGCCGCCCAAAGAATTGAGCATACTCACCGAATTTGTGTGGCCCTGAACTCCACGGAATGCCCCACGCGTGGTCATCCGAGCCCACACATTCCACAGCTGTTCAAGGTTCTCGCTGCGCAGTGCCGCCCCAATAGTGGTGTTGACTTCACTCACCGTTGAACCAAATTCCAAGTACGCCGTGGTGTCCGAATGCAGCAACAATTCAGTCCCGGCTAAGGCCACCGCTGGCCGGTCCATAAGCCACTGGACATGACGGGGGGACAGCCCCTCCTGGTCAGAATTTTGGCCGCCATTGCGCACCCATGATGCGTGAAAATTCCGTGGACCCGTGGCCGTTTCCAACGCCTGGGTCCCAAACAACTTGGTGCCCAACGCCAGCACCTCATGATTGCCCAGAAGTGCGTGAACACCACCGCCAGCTTCGCGGGCGGAGACCTCCAGCTGCATCAACACGTCAATGACACCCAGCCCGTGGGGACCCCGGTCTAGGTAGTCCCCGAGGAAGTACACGTGCGAGTTGCCACCTTGCCAGCGGCCCACCGAATCAACCAGCCCTTGCCACGAGAGCTCCTCTAGGAGAGGTTTTAGGGCGCCGTGGATATCACCTACGGCAAAGTAGCGGGCTGATTCGGCGGGTTCGATCATGCGCTAGCGCTTCTTCTTGGTGGCAGCTTTAGCGGCTCGCGCTGCCATCCGCTCGGCGATTGGCTCACCCTTATGGGAGACCGGGCCCTCAGTCTCGGGGTCAGAGACTGTACCCCGAGCCTTCGCGATGGCCTTCATACCGTGGTAGATCAGCAAGGCAGCGGCTGAGCCCAACGCAATACCGGTGAACTTGAGCGAGCCAATGGTCCAGGTGTAATCCGCAATACCAATAATGAGTGCCACGGCGGCGGTGGTCAGGTTCACAGAGTTAGAGAAGTTCACCCGGTTCTGGACCCAAATCTTCACACCCAGCACACCGATCATGCCGTACAACATGGTGGCCGCGCCGCCCAAAACACCGGCCGGAACCGTGGCAATGAGCGCACCGAACTTGGGCGAGAAGCTCAGCAGAATCGCGAACAAACCAGCAACCCAGTAAGCAGCAGTGGAGTACACCTTGGTCGCAGCCATCACACCAATGTTTTCGGCGTAGGTGGTGGTGCCAGAACCGCCGCCCAAACCGGCCAGCACCGTAGCGGCACCGTCAGCCATCAGTGCGCGGCCGGAGACGCCGTCGAGGTTTTGACCAGTCATGGCAGCCACCGACTTTACGTGCCCGATGTTCTCAGCCACGAGCACCAACACCACTGGCACAAACAGGCCCACTACACCAACGTGGAATTCGGGCGTTTGGAAGTGTGGCAGGCCAATCCAATCGGCTGCATTGACGGTGGTGTAGTCCACTTCACCGCGGATGTTGGCCACAATGTAGCCCACCACCACACCCACCAGGATGTTCAAGCGGCCAATGATTCCGCGGAACAGTACTGTCACCAAAATGATGGTCACCAGAGTCAGCAGAGCGGTGATTGGTGCAGCGTCAAAGTTGTTTTTCGCGGCTGAGGCCAGGTTCAGTCCAATCAGCGCCACAATGGTTCCGGTGACGATCGGGGGCATCAAACGGTTGATCCATGCGGCGCCAAACTTTTGGACCACCACACCAATCAAAGCCAGGACGGCGCCAGCCATCACCACACCGCCCAAGGCGCCAGCAACACCGAATTGCTCTTGTGAGGCCGCGATGGGGGCAATAAAGGCAAAGCTGGAACCCAAGTAGCTGGGTACCTTGCCGGCGGTGATGATCAGGAAGAGGATGGTGCCCACACCCGAGAAAAACAGGGTGGTGGCCGGGGGCATGTGGGTCAGGATGGGCACCAAGAACGTGGCACCGAACATGGCCACCACGTGCTGCATACCAATGCCGATGGTCAACGGCCAGGCGAGGCGCTCTTGCGGAGCCACCACCTCGCCGGGGCGCACGGACTTGCCGTCGCCGTGAAGGGTCCATTTGGTTCCGAGCAGGCTCAAGAGGAGCGCCTTTCGCTATCAAGAAATTAGGCTGACAATCCGTCAGGGGTTCGGATGCAACTTTACTGTGCAGCACGCTGTGCTGAATATCACGTCCATAAATGGGAAGCACAAACGAGACCACGGTGTTGACGCCAAGGAAACGACGCGAATATTGGCGCCGCACCATTCGGATCACTCTTCTGATCCAGCCATCCCAGGTCTTTCCCAAGGAGTCCCATGAGCATCGCCCACGAAGAAGCCGTCCTCGACGCAACCGCCATCAACACCCTGTTTGCCGAGGCACGCACCGCGAACTCATTCACCGGTGAAGTCACCGAGGAACAAGCTCAGGCCATTTACGAACTGACAAAGTTTGGCCCCACGGCGTTCAACTCCCAGCCACTGCGAGTTACCTACGTGCGTTCTGCCGAAGCCCGCGCTGCCCTCGTGGACAACATGGCTCGTGGCAACCAAGCCAAAACCGCTTCAGCCCCCTTAGTTGCAGTGCTCAGCTTTGACACCGCGTGGCACGAACGCTGGGATGCTTTTATGCCAGGTTTCAACGCCCCGAAAGCCATGTTCGACGCCGACCAGGCCGTCACCGCAGCCACGGGTAACAACAACGCCCACCTGCAGGCCGGCTACTTCATCATGGCCGTGCGCGCACTGGGCTTAGCCGCTGGCCCCATGACCGGCGCCAACTTCGCCGGCATTGACGCTCAGCTCTTCCCCGAGGGAGACCAGAAGTCATTTATGGTGATCAACATTGGCCAACCTGGTGAAGATGCATGGGGCGACGCCAAGCCGAAGTTTGACTACAAGGATGCTGTACGCACCGTCTAAATTTCCCCCCCATTGGCTCGCAAGTGTGGCTCCACTCGCCCTTGAGTGGAGCCACACTTGCGAGCGGACTGGGTGCGGGGGACGCAAAATGCCTCCAGCACGATGGGGGACACGCTGGAGGCATCACGCGGACGCAATTTAGCTGGCAAGAACTCGGCTACGCCCGGAACCACAAATTAGCCTAGCCGATGACCCCATCCACAAGAGCCTTCGCCTCGGCCTGAACCAAAGCCAAATGCTCAGCGCCCTTAAATGACTCGGCATAGATCTTGTAAACGTCCTCAGTACCCGAGGGACGAGCCGCGAACCACGCGTTCTCGGTCACAACCTTGAGCCCGCCAATGGCCGCGCCATTGCCGGGAGCCTCGGTGAGTTTCGCGGTGATCTGCTCGCCAGCCAACTCGGTTGCAGTGACATCTGAAGCGGAGAGCTTCCCCAAAGCCGCTTTCTGCTCCCGGTTAGCCGCAGCATCAATACGTGCATACACCGGATCGCCAAACTGATCAGTAAGCCCGGTGTACAACTCCGACGGCGACTTGCCCGTCACGGCCGTAATCTCCGAAGCCAGCAGGGCCAGCAAAATGCCGTCCTTATCCGTGGTCCACACCGAGCCGTCCATTTTGTTGAAGGACGCGCCAGCTGACTCTTCGCCACCAAAAGCGCCCTCACCGGACAACAACCCCGGAACAAACCACTTAAAGCCCACCGGCACTTCAACCAGCTTGCGGCCCAAACCTTCTGCCACCCGGTCAATGATCGAGGAGGAAACCAAGGTTTTGCCGACCACTGAGGCGGGGTTCCAGCCCTGACGGTTCCGGTACAAATAATCAATCGCGACGGCGAGGTAATGGTTCGGGTTCATGAGCCCACCCTTGCCGTTAATCACTGGGGTGACGATCCCGTGGCGGTCCGCATCGGCGTCGTTCCCGGTGGCAATATCAAAAGGCGACTTCCCGGCGTCGTCCGCTTTCATCCGAGCAATCAATGACGCCATGGCGTTGGGTGAGGAGCAATCCATGCGGATCTTCTCATCCCAGTCCAAAGTCATAAAGGCCCATTGCGGGTCCACCGTGGGGTTCACCACTGTCAGATCCAAGTGGTGGCGCTCGCCGATTTCGCCCCAATAATCCACCGACGCGCCGCCCAAGGGGTCAGCACCAATCCGCAAACCAGCGTTCCGGATGGCGTCCAGGTCCAAAACTGAGGGCAGGTCATCTACGTAGCTTGAGAGGAAATCGAACTTGCCAACGTTCTCCGAATTCAGGGCCTCAGCAATGGGAATGCGTTGGACCCCGCGAAGCCCATTTTCAAGCAGCTCATTGGCTCGGTTAGCAATCCAGGCAGTGGCGTCAGTATCTGCCGGACCACCGTGAGGCGGGTTGTATTTGAAGCCGCCATCACCGGGCGGGTTGTGGCTGGGAGTAACAACAATGCCGTCAGCCTGGTCCAAGTGACCGGCGTTGTTGTATTTCAAAATCGCGTGACTCAAGGCCGGTGTGGGGGTGTAACCATGGCGAGCATCAATCAGGACGTGAACCCCGTTGGCTGCAAGAACTTCAAGGGCAGTGTTCTGTGCCGGTTCGCTCAACGCGTGAGTGTCCTTGGCCAAATACAGTGGGCCGATGATTCCCTGAGCTGCGCGGTATTCAACAATTGCCTGTGTGATCGCGGCAATGTGCTGCTCATTAAAAGAGGACTTTAAACTGGACCCGCGGTGACCGGAAGTACCAAACGCCACTCGTTGAGAGGGATCGCTGGGATCCGGAATGACGTCAAAATACGCGTCAAGCAAAGCGGTCAGATCCACAAGGTCTGAAGGTAGGGCTACAGTGCCCGCTCGGTTAGCCATGTGTACAGCATGCCAGAGTGTATTGAATGGGGAAATGCCCGTCAGCCATGTGGACTCAACGGGGCTATTATGACGTTGGCGGTAGGCTGGGGTAACGACGTTTCAAGCGTTTCGCGAGCCTGCAAAGCGCCTAATTCAAGGGGAAATATGAGCGACATGTACAGCGGCGGCAACGAAGCTAACAAACCGGTTCCTCCAGTGCCTCCGGTTCCCCCGTACACGGCCGCCACCCCGCCAGTGCCACCTGCCGCCGGGACTCCAGTGCCGCCGTCGTACGGTCAGCAACCGGGAGGATACCAAAACACTGGTTACCAAAACGGCGGATACCCAAGCGCGCCCCAGAATAATGGCTATCAGAACCAAGGTTTTCAGAACCCCGGTTACCAAAACCAGGGCCAACCGAACGGTTACCAGAACCAGGGCTTCCAGAATCAGGGTTTCCAGAACCCCAACCCCTATGGCCAGCCCGCATACTTCGGCATGCCAGCGGAACCCAAGGGCCTGAGTATTGCTGCGATGGTGCTTGGAATTGTGTCAGTTTTCACTGCAGGTTGGCTCATCTTGCCTGAAATTGCCGCCATCATTTTGGGCCACATTGCCTTGAAGAAGGAGCCTGCTGGCAAAGGAATGGCGTTGACGGGTCTCATCTGTGGCTACGTGGTTGTTGCCGGGTGGGTGGTTATTCTGGCAATCTTCCTGGTCCTGGGGGCTGCGGCCGGTCCAGGTTTGTCTAACTAGGCAGCTCTATCTGACGGGCTAACTGGCTCTGGCTGAGATTCCCCTTCTTTTGCCAATAAGGCAGCAAAAAGGCGGCGTGTCCTTGGAGGCACGCCGCCTTTGGGCTCTAAAGCTGGGGAAACTCAGCGAACGCCGGACATCAACTTCTTGATTCCAGGGGTCGCAGCTGCCAGTGCAACGGCCACCACAATGGCAACGCCACCCACACCCATAAAGTACGGCAGTTCATCGTCCGGGTTGTAGAGACCGGCCAGAATCCCTGCCACGGTGGTGCCTAGCGAAACCGAGAGGAAAAACAGTGCCACCATCTGGGTTTGGAACGCTTCGGGGGCCAGCTTGGTGGTCACCGAAAGTCCGATCGGGGACAGGAACAACTCGGCGAGGGTAAAGAGGAACAGGATTCCAACCAGCGCCAAAAGCGGGGTTTTTGCGTTGCCAGCCAGGGGAACAAAGGCCAGGAACGCCAGGCCCATCACGGCCAACCCAATGGCGAACTTCAATGGCGAGGACGGCTGGCGGTCGCCCAGTTTGGTCCACACAGCCGCGAGAACACCGGCAAAAATGATGATAAATACCGGGTTGATGGACTGAACCCACGCAGCCGGCATCTCCCAACCGAAGAGATTGCGGTCCAGCTTCTGATCAGAGTAAACGGCCAAGAAGGTGAACTGCTGCTGGAACAAGGCCCAGAACGCTGCCGAAGCAATGTAAAGCGGGATAAATGCATAAACCCGTTTGCGGTCAGTGCTGGTGATTTTTTGGCTGCTCAGGATGATCACCAAGTAGACGATCGTGGCGGCAATGGCCACAATCGCCATGGTGTTGGCCAGGTTGTCTGCGTTGACCAGTCCGGTACCCAAAACAAGGGCAAGAATAACGACGACGGCAGCGAAGATGAGCGCGTAACGGCCACGTTCTGACTTGGCCAAAGGGTTGGCAACGCGGTGCGCTTCCTCCGGGAGTGCTTTACGCCCGCTTGCGTAAATAGCTAGACCAATTGCCATTCCCACCGCCGCGGCACCGAAGCCCCAGTGGAAACCGAAAGACGTTTGGAGCCAACCGGTGATCAGCGGCCCCACGAGCCCACCGAGGTTGATGCCCATGTAGAAGATGGAGAAGCCGGCGTCGCGGCGTTCATCCGTCTTGTTGTAAAGCGAGCCAACCAAGGCCGTGGCATTGGCCTTCAGGCCCCCGGAACCCAACGCAATGAGGACTAGACCAATAACCAGTCCCGTGACGCCCGGGATTACGGCCAGCGAGACGTGGCCGGCCATGATGATGATCGCGGAGAAAAACAGTACCTTCTCGGAACCGAACAAGCGGTCAGAGAGCCATGCCCCAAGAATGGTGGAGAGGTAAACGCCTCCACCGTAGGCGCCCACAAGGCTCAGCGAGAGCCCCCGGTCTATACCCAGGCCGCCTTCGGCAAGGCTGTAGTACATGTAGAAAGCGAGGATTCCCTGCATTCCGTAGAACGAGAAACGTTCCCACATTTCTACGGAGAAGAGGTTGGCCAACATCTTTGGGTGGCCAAAAAATGAGGTGTCGCCACTGCCAGATTTGGTGGAGTGGATCGTTTGCGTTGAGCTCATTTTCTCTATTCTCCCCGCAAGGGTGGGAGGCTGTCACATTTGCGCATGGCTGACAAGTCTGTTTCAGGTCATGACAAATGGCCTCTGCTAACGGGTTTAGCTACTCAATGTTCGTGCGGATCACCCTTGGCTTCTGTGCCAAAGATCAGGGTGACAGCGCGCATGTCCACAACGAATCCTGCGAACAAAAGTGTGTAGCCAAGGAAGGTGTAGGGGTGGACGTTTTGAGTGAGCCAAGAGCCCGGATCGGCTTAGGTGGTCCCGGCGTTCCTTCCACCCTTTGAACCAAAAGAGCGGATTGCCGGCAGTTCCGGTGGGGATCATAATTTCCAGCACCATCAGCAAGCCAATACCGCGAACATGAATGCCCAGCGCTACGACTCTGACAACGACGTCAAAGAATCCGAAGGCTACGTTCAGTGGCTCCACAGATTGCATTCTGCCCCGAGCGTGGAACTTGTTGTTGATCTTGCTCTAGTGGAAGCGTCACAGCTGGGCGACTTCGGGCGGGAGCGATAGTCTGGGGAGAGATTTTCCCGGTCCCGCCACTTTGGTTTTTGGCTGTTGGGGGGACCTGCACCTTTACTGGAACACCGTGAGAGAGGAACTGGAACAGATGAGTGAGTTAGAGACTGTCAGCGTTGAGCAGATTCCCGCTGGCGGGACCATTCTTGACGTTCGTGAAGACTACGAATGGGCCGCAGGCCACGTAGATGGCGCCCTCCACATCCCCTTGGATCAGTTGCCGGAGCGCATTGACGATCTGGACCCCGATGTGGACCTGTATGTCATTTGCCGTACCGGTGGCCGCTCGGTCCGCGCCACGCAGTGGCTGGTGGGCCAAGGCTATTCAGCCATTAACGTTGCCGGCGGTATGGGCGCATGGTTTGAGGCTGGCAAAGAAATGAAGGCCGACGGCGGCCAGGAACCTACTGTTCTTTAGCTAGCTCTGTTCTTTTGCTAGCGTCCTCGCCGCTTACCTTACAGTCCCTCGAGCTTCGGCTCACCTACATATACCCCCTAAGGAATATTTGATGGCTGAGCAAAAGTCCTACACCTTTCTGGGACCGGAGGGCACCTTCACCGAAGCGGCCCTGCTGCAGGTTTCCGGAGCTCGCGACGCTTTGCGTATACCGTCCTCCAACGTCAACACCGCACTGGATAAAGTCCGCGAAGGCAGTGTTGATGCGGCGATGGTGCCCATCGAGAATTCCGTTGAAGGCGGCGTGACGGCAACCCTAGATGCCATCGCTACCGGTGTTCAGCTGCAGATTGTCCGTGAAGTCCTGGTGCCGGTCAGCTTTTTCCTCGTGGCGCGGCCGGGCATAGCACTGACGGACATCAAGCGAATTTCAACCCACGGGCATGCGTGGGCCCAGTGCCGTCTTTGGGTAGAAAAGAATATTCCTGACTGTGAATATGTTCCAGGATCGTCCACTGCAGCTTCAGCCATGGGGCTGCTGGAAGACGATGCTGGTTATGACGCAGCGATTTGTGCCCCGATCGTGGCACAAGAGCAAGCCGGTCTCAACGTTCTTGCCGAGGACATTGGAGACAACCCAGGTGCCGTGACCCGTTTTGTGCTGGTCAGCCAGCCCGGAGCCCTTCCCGAGCCAACGGGTGCGGACAAAACCACGGTGGTTGTACCCTTGCCCAAGGACCGGCCTGGTGCGCTGATGGAAATCTTGGATCAGTTCGCTACTCGCGGGGTCAACTTGAGCCGGATTGAATCGCGTCCTACGGGTCAATATCTGGGTCACTACTTTTTCAGCATTGACGTTGATGGCCATGCCGCCGATGCGCGAGTTGCTGATGCTCTTGCCGGGCTGCACCGAATCAGCCCGGATCTCCGCTTCCTCGGCTCCTACGGCCGGGCCGATCAGCGCGCTACTAAGATCCAACAGCACTACTCGGACCAAGCGTTCCGTGATTCCCACGCCTGGGTGGACGCTTTGTTGACCCCGCCAGCGATGACCGATTCTGAGAGTGCGGGCAGTGCGCGTAAGGCTGGTCGCCGCCGGGCATAAACGCCCA
Source organism: Pseudarthrobacter sp. J1763 (assembly GCF_050490295.1). Classification (NCBI taxonomy): domain Bacteria; kingdom Bacillati; phylum Actinomycetota; class Actinomycetes; order Micrococcales; family Micrococcaceae; genus Pseudarthrobacter; species Pseudarthrobacter sp. J1763. Next base: position 150,765 of record NZ_JBNPEN010000005.1, read on the forward strand.
TCATGAGCGTTGCTCCAACGGCGGTTAGGAGCAGCAGAAACTTCGCCCCAAACTGTCCCAGCTGGCGCTAATAGCAAAATGCTTGCCTAGCTTCCTGTGTCTTCAGCCAATTGATGCGTATGCTTGCCAAACCAAAAGGGGCAAGGTCCTCAACTGATCTCCAAGGAGGAGCGCATGTCGGACAACGATGGCCAGGGAATGATTGTTAATCCCAAGCCGAGCAAAGACAACCAGGACTGGGACGGCGACGAGGCTGACCGGGCTGATCGACTGCGCTTTGAAGAGGAGCAGGCGTTGATCCGCGAGCAGTCAGAAGCGCGTGCTGCTGCGAAGGCCCTGGAAGAGCAAGAAAAACAAGAGCAGGTCAACCTCAAGGACGCCCAAAAGCGTTAGTTCTCGCTTGTATCCACACTGTTGTTTTTGACCCGAACCAAGAGTGATCGTGGGTCCACCTCAACGGTGACTTCTGTTGCAGCGCCCGAGGGGTCGCCGTCGAGCTGTGTTTCCATCGGCTCGGCGCTACGAATAGTGATCTTCCGGGCGCTGTAGAAGTTCATCATGGGCAGATCGTGTTTGTGTTTGAACACAATTTTTCCGTACATTGCTAGCCAACCGATGGCACTGCGCGGGCTCATCACCACAACGTCGAGCTGGCCGTCATCAACCATGGCGCCGGGGATAAAGTCGATTCCGCCGGGGATTAGCCCACAGTTGGCGAAGAGGACGCTGCGAATTTTGCGTTTCTGCTCGGGTTCATCGTCGAGCGAGATGGTGACCGTTTTGCGCCGACCCGGCAAGTGCCGCACACCGGCCTCCGTGTAGGCGAGCCAGCCCACAGCTTTTTTGAGGTCGTCCTTGGTGTCGCCCACAACCTCGGCGTCCAAACCGATGCCGGCGATCACCAAAAAGGTGTGCTGGGATGACTCCTTAGTCACCGAGTTGGCGATCTTAATGCGCGCAGTGTCAATAAATCGTTGGCTACCAAAGAGGGCGGTTTGAACTGCCGCGTACAAGTCGCCCACGTCAATGTCTAGGTTGCGCCCCAAAAGGTTTCCAGTGCCCAAGGGCAGCAGGCCCATGGCCACATCGGTGCCGGAGAGTACCTCGGCCACGGCGCGAACCGTGCCGTCCCCACCGCCGGCAATAACGACGTCGACCCCGGCTTCCAGCGCCCGGCGCGTTTGCGAATACCCCGGATCCTCCACGGTGGTTTCGAAGAACAGCGGTGTCTCCCAACCCGCTAGAGTGGCCGAACGAATGATGGTGGACAGCGCCTCTTCGGCGCGCAGTTTGGACGGATTAATCACCACAGCCACACGTTGATGGCCGCTTGAAACCGCCTGCGATTCACCGGCAACTGCGCTACGAACATGCCGTGCTTGAAGACGCCGAACACCCCAAGCGCTGACGATTACGAACACAATAATCGCGGCGATGATGAGGTAAGGCAGCCAGTCAGTCATAGTCCTCTAACCATATCGGCACAACGGCGTTGAAATTGCGGCGACCCATCTGGAGTGCGAGCACCAAGGGAAGCGAAGATTTTCGATACTCTTGGAGGGTGATTGACGTAAAAGACCTCAGCGAGAATCCGGACAAGTTCCGTGCCAGCCAACAAGCCCGTGGCGCAGACGCCTCCGTGGTGGACCGGATCATTGCTGCAGACTCTACGCGCAGGGCGGCGCTGATTCGCTACGAGAACCTCCGCGCCGAGCAGAACGCCTTCGGCAAGCGTGTGGCTCAAGCCAAGGGTGAAGAGAAGCAAGCGTTATTGGCTGAGGTCAAGGTATTGGCTGGAGAGGTCAAGGCTGCGTCGGCTGAGGCTGACGCTGCCCAGGCCGAGCATGATGAGCTGTTGCGTGCCGTTCCCAACTTGGTGATTGAGGGCACGCCCGAGGGCGGCGAAGACGACTACGTTGTGGTCAAGACAGTTGGTACACCTCGCCAATTCAACGATTTTGAGCCGAAAGACCACCTGGAAATTGGTGAGCTGATTGGCGCGATCGACATGGAACGCGGCGCCAAGGTTTCAGGTTCACGTTTTTACTTCTTGCGTGGTGTTGGTGCCCGTCTGGAAATGGCACTCCTGCACATGGCCATGGATCAGGCGATCGAAGCCGGTTTTGTGCCAATGATTACCCCAACGTTGGTCCGTCCCGAGACCATGCAGGGCACGGGCTTCGATGTAAAGCACGACGCCGAGATCTACCGTCTCGCTGAAGACGACCTTTACCTGGTGGGCACCTCAGAGGTGCCGTTGGCCGGGTACCACTCGGACGAGATTTTGGACCTGTCCGATGGCCCTATTCGCTACGCGGGTCAGAGCTCTTGTTACCGCCGTGAAGCTGGATCCCACGGTAAGGACACCCGCGGGATCATCCGTGTGCACCAGTTCAACAAGGTGGAGATGTTCGTCTACACCACTGTTGAAAAGGCCGAGGCTGAACACCAGCGTTTGCTGGCTTGGGAAGAGGAAATGCTGGCCAAGTGCGAGCTGCCTTACCGCGTGATTGACACTGCTGCAGGGGACTTGGGGAACTCGGCTGCCCGCAAGTTTGACTGCGAAGCGTGGGTCCCCACGCAGGGCGCGTATCGCGAGCTCACCTCCACCTCAAACTGCACCAGCTACCAGGCGCGGCGATTGAATATTCGCGAACGCGTTATTGGCGCCGACGGCTCCCCGAAGGGCACACGCCCCGTAGCTACCCTCAACGGCACCTTGGCCACTACCCGGTGGATTGTGGCAATTCTGGAGCACCACCAGAACCCGGACGGTTCTGTGAATGTGCCCGAGGCTCTGCGACCGTACATTGGCGGCTTGGAAGTTCTCCCCGTTCTGTAGTTCACCCGCAAACGGACTTTTCACCCCAAAACGACGGGGTGAAAAGTCCGTTTCAGGGTGAATTCTGTGGTTTCAGCCCGGCGGCCAAGAGTGTCCGCATCAGTTTGTTGGGGTCGATTGCTGTGCTCCAGTCCCACCGGACAACGCGGTAGCCCATAGCCCGGAGCCGGTCCTCGCGCTTTTTCTCCAGCAAAACTGTTTCTCGGGCCGTTCGACCGCTCAAGTATTCATCGTTGAGATATTTCGCGGCGCCGTCGAATTCGCCGATAAGACGCTGTGCCCGCCAAAAGAAGTCTGAACGTCCCGCAAATCCTTGCGAGTCTGTGAAGTTCGTTTGGAGTTCCGGCGGTGGGAAGCCCAGAAGGTGCATGTTCGCGCGGCTTATAGACTCTCCCGCGGATCCTGAATCAGCGTCAGCGAAATCCAGAATTTCGGTAATCCGAGAGCATTTAGTGGCTGACTTTAGCCCTGTGGCCGCAAGCGTGAGGGTTTCCCTGCTGAGCGCATGGGCCCCGAACCTATCGCTGCTGATGACGTGATCGGCAGCAGTGACGGCCTGCGCGAAGGGCAGCTTCCCCAGCAAGTCCACGGCCGTTTGTGCCAAAGGGGTCACTCTGAAACCGTTCTGCATAACGAATGGGGCCGCGTAGAAGTGGCGGTAAACCCCGAACCCCGGCGTCCGCTCAACGGTCCGGCGAGACCCAGCGATGTCTACTGAGCTGGTGGTGGACTGGCTCCGCCCCGCGTGGCCTTTGCTCGCATTCGCAATGTGAACTTCTTGGGGGATTCCCACCAGACACATTTGCCAGATGCGTCCCGCGGTTTCGAAGCAGAACGTGGCGTTAGGTTGTTCAAGTGCAATGGCCTGAGCGGTGTTGAGATACCTCGCCCATGGTGTAAGTTCCAGCCACGTGCTTTTCTCAAGGTAAACCCCGTGCCGGACACGTACTAGCTCACCCCGGGCAAAGCGTCGGCTGAGGGAGCGGGAATCACCGAATTCCAGCCGTGCCTTGGACGCGCGTATGAATTCCTTCGAAATCTCCATGCCACTACTCTTCGGTGTTGGTCTCATGAGCGGGCGGAAAAGTTTGTTTATGTGGAAAAGAGCAGGAAATTCACCCGCTGGTAGACAATTCACCCCGTCATTTGGGGGTGTTGCGTCCGTTTACGGGTGAAAGGTTCACAAGAGATTCACCCGCGCGTGTGGCCCTGGTCCTACTGATTCCAAGCCGTGCAATGAAACAATGGGTGTATGACTACTACTACTGAATCACCAGTGGCTGGCATCGAAGACCAGCGAATTATTGAACAAACCAAATTGATCGCACTGGACGTTGACGGCACCCTTGTGGACCACAACGGGCACATGAGCGAGGGCGTCCGTGATGCGGCTAGGGCCGTGGTGGATGCAGGCCATCAGGTGCTTATTGCCACCGGCCGCTCACTCAACGCCACCTTGCCTATCATTGAAAAAATTGGCCTAGATCGCGGCTACGCAGTGTGCTGTAACGGTGGTGTGAGTCTCCGTCTAGATCCGGATTTGGACCTTGGCTACGAGATCATTCACAAAGCCACCTTTGACCCGGCACCGGCCCTGCGCGCCCTGCGTGAGCGGCTCCCTGTGGCCAAATACGCGCTTGAGGATGCCGACGGTAACTTCCTCTCCACCGAGCGCTTCCAAGACGCCAGCTTTGGCGTGGAGGCTCAGGCCGTGGACTTTCACACGATGCTTCAAGCAACAGCCGTCCGGGTGGTGGTTTTTAGCTCAGAGAACACCTCAGAGGAATTCAATGAAGCGATCGCTGAAATTGGCCTCTCCGGGGTAACTTATTCGGTGGGCTGGACGGCTTGGCTGGATATTGCTGCGGCCGGTGTCACCAAGGCCAGTGCCCTCGAGCAGTTGCGCCGCCACTTGGACATCCACCCGCGGCACACGATCGCCATCGGTGACGGCCGCAACGACATTGAAATGCTGACGTGGGCTGGCCGAGGTGTGGCCATGGGGCAGGCCCCAGATGAGGTCCTCGCCGCCGCGGATGAAGTTACAGCTTCAGTGTTCGACGACGGCGCAGCACTAGTGTTGCGCGGCCTCGCCTGAGCGGAACACGTCTAAGCAGAACGCGGTTTAGCGGACTTCCAGAATCATGTTCAGTAGCCTGGCCGCTGCGGGGCGGGCCGCGTGCTCCTCATTCCATTGGGAGCGTGTGATCGCTTTGCTCACGGCCTGGGCTGTGATGCCAAGTTCGGCCGCAACGGCTTTCTGCTGACCCCGAACCCCCGGGGTGAGCAGCTCTAAAACGCGCCATTCGGCTACCGTGCGTTTCTCCACAAGGTTCCCTAACAAGCGCAGGATCGCTTCGGCGTCGTTCACTATTTCTGGGGTGGGTCCATCCACCGAAACCCGGATGCGTTCCTTGCTGTTGCGGACCCGGTCCACAGCGCGGCGTGCGTAAACGAGCCCATGCCCGGAAGCGTCTTTGATCTGATTGGGCAGCGGCTCGTTGACCGGCCCCACACCAATTCCAACGTTCCAACGCCCGCTGCGCAACGCGATCAGTGCTGCGTCTACTGTCTGGTGCGGGCAGTCCAGAATGCCTTGAACTTCATCTTCAACTGAACGATCAAAGTCGAGGCGCGCAGGAATATGGCGGAGGTCTTTGAGCAGTTGAGGGACTAGGTCACCGTCCCGTTTCCTGTCGCGCTGATTGATAGTCAAAGTGAACATGGTGGATCACATGCTACTCGGTGGCCAGCGGTGCCAGTCCAATTCACGATCACGGAGATGACCTAGTTGAACCGGCCGGTAAGTGCCTTGGTGGCCTCGAGGTCAATGTGACGGTGGTACTTGCGTTTGCCCTCATTGCCCGTGCTGGTGCCTGCACCTCCGGAGAAGAGCATCCCCACAATCAAACCGACCACTAGGACGTAGTGCAGGAACGTCACCCATGCCATACGGAAGGATCCTGGCCGGCCGCCGTCGGAGTTCCGAACAAAGGCGCTCCCGGCGATCAAACAGCCTAGGGTGCGGCCAGTAGGGCAAAAGAGGCCGTAAACGGCGGACGCCACTAACCACGCGGCGATGGCCATAAGATAGGGGGTCCATTCGGAGGTGGCAGAGCGCGCTCCATAAAAATATGCGCCAAGCACCACTGCCACGATCAGCACTGCGTCCACCACAAAAGAACCAATAACTTTGCCATAACCGGCAAGAATTACCGGCTGACCGTTTTCAAGGTGAGCTAGGTTTTTAGGAGATGAATTCCCTGATGCTGGCTGGGCGTACGGAGCTGAATCGCTCATGGGCATTAGTTTCCTTCTCCTGAACTATCCTGGGCTGAATTCTCTGCCACACCGCCGCCTTGAACAACTGCGGCCACCTTGGCGCGCGCGCTCTGTGCGGACACTTGGGCAACGTGAAGTTTTACCGAACCGTCCACCTCCTCAGCTTCAAGCCCATTGAGGGTGTTCGCTGAGGTGTAGAGCGTGTAGTGCGAGCTTTGTTCATCCCCTGCACCGATGGCTGTGATGATGGTGACGCCCAAAACGTCGGAGAGGCTTTGGGCTGCTTTCACCTCAAATTCCTCGGGAGTCAAAACTTCTACCGGGCCGTCGCTGGATTCGATTCCCGCGGCGTTTGCAAGTTCCATAATCACCGTGGCGGTGTCCTGGAGGGAGACCACACTGAAGCTGTGGCTACCCACCGAGTCCACAAGCTCCTGCAGGACCACGTCTCCGTGGACGTAAGAGTAGAGCCAGACTTTCTCCCCCTCACCCTTGGTCAGTTCAGTGATCACAATTCGCTGGCTCATACGCCGCAGGAACATCACGCCGGTGATCGGCTCAATGGCGCCCAGTTTGGTGGCTTGTGACTCGCCCTCCGGAATTACCGGGAAAGCGAGGCCCTTGGTCAGCAGGGTTCGTAGCGCAACATTGCATAGCAGTTCCCGTTGCTCCGGGTACTGGTCCAGCCACGGCAAGGTCACAGCTTGTTCATTGGCGATGCCGTCTAAGGCAACGATTTCCTCATCCGTGAGGGTGGGCAGTTGGTAGTTGGCATCACCCAAGGAGGCCAGGACAGCTAGGCCAGCCTCGCCCTCATCACGAGTGAAATTGATTCCTGGGGTCTGCGTTTCAGTGGTCATGATAGGAGCCCTCCCAGGCTTGCGACAGGGTTGTGCAAGAACTTCTTGGCGCCGTCAACGGTATTGCTCACAGCATTACTGACCGCGTTCGTGGCACCATTCCAAGCTTTCGAGGCGGTGTTGCCAATCCACTTCCCGGCGGCCTTCCCCCAAGCACTATCAGCGATCATGTTGCCTAAGGCCCAGCCACCTGCAATCAGCCCAGCACCCACCACAATACCGATTCCTACGGGGTTGGTCAGAAGACCGGCTGCAATGGCAATGGAGCCGACACCACCAAGAACACTCAGGCCACCTGCAATACGGTCCCCTCCACCACGCCAGCCACTGTGTTCGGGATTAAACATGTCGTGGATACCGCCCAGGATTGCAAACGGCGCAAGAGCAGGGCCCGCAAAGCGCCCAAACTTGCCAATCAGGCCGGTTGCTTTAGTGAAATCCTCAGCGATGGCGAAGCCCTTGAAGTTTTTTAGCCCGCCAATAACATCGAGGATTTTTTTGCTGGAAAGCAGGTTGGCCGGATTCTTGAGCAACCCCACCATGTCCTTGATTTTGAAACCAACACCGGCGATGGCTTTGGCCCAGTCGATGAGAGTTTGGCCAGGGCTCTTGGTATCCGGTGCTGACTTGCCAACAGTCCCTGCCGGGCCTGTTGATCCGGTTGCGCTAGCGCTGGATTTGTCCTGTTCATCGGCGTTGTTTCGCAGATTTTCGGCGCCTTCTTCGAGCATTCGAGAGGCCGCCATCAGCGTTTTGCGGTGATCCGAGTTCCATTCGGACTTAAACCGGCTGGCATCTGTGCCGGTCCATGCTGTGTTGGAAGACACCAGCTGAGTCAGCGATCTCGATTGTGTCTGCAAGGCGGTTGAGGCCCGTTGAAAATCCTTTGCGAGCGACCGCAACTGAGCGACGTCCGCCCCATAAAAACCCGCCATAACCAGTGACCCCCGCAAAACGATGTAGAAAAGCTATTTGCATCAGCGTAAAGCTAAGTAGCTGGTGCGTCGATGGGGATCAGTACCCATTAGAGGGCAAAAAAGTACGACGGCGGCGGGTGAGGTTTCACGCGAAACCGCACCCGCCGTCGTCGAACTCGTTCTAAAACTCTTTAGTGACCTTCGCCGAAACGCTTGATTGACGCTTCGAGCTCAGCCTCGGCAGCGGCGCGATCGCCCCAACCTTCAGCCTTAACCCACTTACCCGGCTCAAGGTCCTTGTAACGGGTGAAGAAGTGCTCGATTTCCTTGATCAAGAAGTCGCTGACGTCGGAAATTTCCTGGATGTGGTCAAAACGGGCGTCAACCGGAACGCATAGGACCTTGGCGTCTCCGCCGCCGTCGTCGGTCATGTTGAAAACGCCGATGGGGCGGGATTCAACAATCACACCGGGGTGCAGATCAAAGTCCTGCAGGAGCACCAAAGCGTCCAAAGGATCGCCGTCTTCCCCCAGAGTGTTCTCGAAGAAACCGTAGTGCGTGGGGTACTGCATGGACGTAAAGAGGACACGGTCCAGGCGTACGCGGCCGGTTTCGTGGTCCACCTCGTACTTAACGCGGGATCCCTTGGGGATCTCGATGGTGACGTCATGCTTCATGGGAGTCTCCTTGATGTTGCACTGCACGGTTACGCGCTGGCGGCAGTTTGGTAGGCGGGGCGGCAGTGGCTCGAAAAGCTGGCTCCTGACCGCGGACTACTATTGAGGATATAGCGAAATGCTGCGGATTTTGGAACCGGCAGCGGCACCAAATGAGCAATTAACACCACAGGGATGGGGGCCAGCGAGGTATGAAGCGTGTGTTGGCGCTGATCGCTGGCTGCCTGGTGGCTGTGGCGCTGGGAGTTTTGGCCGTCCCCTCGGCTGTGGGGCTTTCCACCACCTTGCTTCGGGCCGCGACCCCCGCCAAACCCACTCCCACCATTCCCGCATGGCAATTGCCGCCCGGTTCGGTAAGTGGTGACGCGAGCAACCCGCTGACCGCCGCGGCCCCCGTGCCGTCGGCGGACAAGCTCGCTGCGGCGCTTGCTAAAACCTTAAAGCCCGACGGCGGGGGAAGGTTTAGTGCTTACGTCACCGACGCAGCTAGTGGCAAAGTCCTCTTTGAACGGGGTTCAACGCAAGGTGTTATCCCGGCGTCGAACATGAAACTCCTCACTGCGATTGCTGCGCTTTCAACACTTGGACCCCAAACGCGATTCCATACCCAAGTCCTAGCCGGCTCTACTGCCTCCAGTGTTGTTCTGAGAGGCGGCGGAGACGTTTTGTTGAGTGCTGACGATTCCGATCCTTCCACCACGGTGGGCTATGCCGGGCTCAAAACCCTCGCCGAAGCAACGGTAAAGTCCCTGATCGCTGCTGGCATCAAGGGTGTTGTGAAGGTCTCCGTGGACGATTCACTGTTCAGCGGGCCCACAATCAACCCGGCCGTAGACAAAGGTGATGTTGTGGCGGGAGAAACCGCTCCCGTTTACTCCTTGGCCATGAACTCGGCGCGTTACAAGGCGGGTGTTGAAACCGGGCCACGTCCCCAAGACTCCGCGCTAGATACCGGGCAACAATTCGCAGCTGCGCTCACGGCCGCAGGTACAGCATCGGGGATTAGCGCGGACGCCGTGGTGGTGCGCGGGACCGGAAATGCTTCTAAAGTTTTGGCCAGTGCAGACTCCGCCACCGTGGGGCAGCAAGTCGAGTCAATGCTGCAAGTTTCAGACAACTACCTTGCTGATGTGCTGGGCCGGATGGTCGCAATCAAGGCCGGGCAAGCAGGTTCCTACACTGCAGCACTCAAAGCCGTAGAGGCCGGGGTGAAAGCCGCCGGGATCTCCACGGCTGGCATGGTTATTGCAGATCTCAGCGGCCTGTCTTTACGCAACCGCGTGTCCACGCAGCAATTCGGGCAGATTGTTGCTGCCATAACCTCCGGTCCCAACGCCTCATTGCGTGCTGCACTAGACGGATTCCCGATTGCCGGACTCACTGGAACGCTAAACAACCGTTACGGCGAAAGTTCCTCACATGCTGCCGCTGGGCTGGTTCGTGCAAAGACCGGCACCCTTAACACGGCCCTGGCACTCTCCGGATACGTGGTGGATTCAGACGGGCGTCTGCTGGTGTTTTCCTTTATTGGCAACGGGCTCACGCCCGGGAGTAAAGGTAATAAAGCAGCACTGGATGCTTCCGCCGCAGTGTTGGCTGGCTGTGGTTGCCGGTAAGTTGTTCGCTTTGGCTGGCAGGTCTGGTGCTTGAGTGTTGTGCACCCTGACAGCAGGACACAGGTGTTTGTGATCTGATGGGCATATGGAGAATCAGGACAATCCGCGCAAGCTGATCAACTGGGACTTGGCCGCCTCAACCGCCGCCAAGTTAGTCCCAGCCGGGCCCGCCTTGAGTGCAAGAGAAATTTCCGCTGCCGTGGAAAACCTGCGCCACATGGCCGACGCTGCAGTGCCTCACGTTCACCAAATTACGGGCTTGGAAGCTGCGCGGGACCTACGTGATTCTCAAGTGCTGGTGGTGGACCGTGCCTCATGGGCTAAAGCCAACACTCGCAGCTTCGAAGTAATGCTCGGTCCGGCCATTGACTCACTGATGGAAGCTCGGGGCGCCACCGTGGGCAAAACTGCCGCCAAAGCATCCGGCGCCATCACCGGTACCCAGCTCGGTGCCATACTGGCCTTCCTCTCAAGCAAAATCCTGGGCCAATATGATCCCTTCTCCGCCCTAGCGCCAGGATCCAACGCACCCTCCGGCGGCCGGCTGCTCCTCGTAGCGCCAAACATTTTGACCGTTGAAAAAGAACTCAACGTTGAACCCGCCGACTTCCGCATGTGGGTGGCCCTTCACGAACAAACCCACCGAGTCCAGTTCGCAGCAGCACCGTGGTTACGCCACCACATGATGGCCCAGATTGAGGGCCTCAGCGGGCAACTCCTGGGGAACATGGACACACTTATGGACCGTGCCAGCGCCGCAGCCAAGTCCCTCAAAGACCGCACCGGCTCCGGACAGTTGCCCGAGCAACTTCCCAGCAAGGGCGCCATCTTGGACATCCTAGATAGCCCCGAAGAAAAAGCCGCAGTCTCCCACATCACAGCTGTGATGAGCCTCTTGGAAGGCCACGCAAACGTGGTGATGGATGCCGTGGACGCCTCGATTGTGCCCAGCGTAAAAACCATTCGCCAACGGTTCAATTCACGTGGCAAAGACCGTGGAGCACTCGAAAAATTCATCCGCAACCTCTTGGGGCTAGACGCCAAAATGCGCCAATACAGCGACGGGTCCAAGTTTGTCCGTGCCGTGGTGGCAGTCGCCGGGATGGAGGGGTTCAACCGGGTTTGGGAGTCCGCCGAACACCTGCCCACCGAGACGGAAATTCATGACCCCCAGCTCTGGGTTCAACGGATGGGTCTCTAAAACTGGTGAGTGAGGCTAAACAAGGCCGACGGCGACCGGGACGTTTGAACCCAACCGTTGGCAAAGCGCGCAAAATATTCCGCGACGCCCTCGCCGCAGCCGGATCACCCCGGAGCGTCCTCGTGGCCTGTAGTGGCGGACCGGACTCGCTGGCTTTGGCATCCGTTGCTGCATTCTTTGCACGGCGTGCTGGCTCCACCCTCCGCATCGGCGCCGTCATTGTGGATCACCAACTTCAAGCCGGTTCCGATGAAGTTGCTGCACGAACTGCTGCAACCCTTCGCGACTTGGGGTTAGACCCAGTTGTGGTGATCCCCGTGACAGTGAATTCCCAGGGCAACGGACCCGAAGCAGCCGCGCGCGAGGCGCGACTGGCAGCTTTGGAAAGTGCCGCCGTCGAACATGGGGCCCAAGCTGTATTGCTGGGACACACGCTCGACGACCAAGCCGAACAAGTACTTTTGGGCTTGGCCCGGGGATCCGGAACGCGCTCGCTGGCAGGTATGCCCGCACGGCGCGACTTCGGCGAAGACCCCAACCGTGGTTTCTATTTGCGGCCCTTTTTGCCGCTTCGGCGTGCAGAAATTATGGAAATCTGCGACGCCGAGGGTCTAGACCCGTGGCACGACCCCACCAATGCTGACGCGGCGTTTGCCCGGTCACGGGTCCGCACCACGGTGATGCCGATGCTCGAACATCAGCTGGGACCCGGCGTCGCAGAGTCTCTCTACCGCTCGGCCAGCATTCTCTCCCAAGACGCCCAATACCTTGCTGAACAAGCACAATCTAGCTTTGCAGCACTGCGCCAGGATGGCCCTGAAGGTGAGATATTCCTCTCGGAAACAGCGCTTCGTGAACTGCCGGCAGCGCTGCGCATCCGTGTCCTGGCGCTCGCCGTCGAGGCCCTAGGCGGCGCGGCTAGTTACGGAAGACTGCACGCCGCTGAGGCGTTGCTGGAGCGTCAAGGTTCCGCCGGGCCAGTGCAACTTCCCGGAGGCGTAAGCGCCTACCGGCAGCCTCGGCCCAAGAACGCCTCCGCGAAGGACCCAAGGTATGGGAAGCTTGTAATCAAACGGACCGACTAACCCCAACGAATTACAGCCGGTTGAACACTCAACATTCAGGAGTCATTGGTGGATTCAAACGACGTCCAGGCGGACCTCAAGCACGTTCTCTACACCAAAGAACAAATCCAGGCCAAGATCGCCGAGCTCGCAGCAGCAATCGACGAGGACTACAAAGGCCGCGACATTCTGCTGGTCGGTGTCCTCAAGGGTGCCGTGATGGTAATGGCTGACCTCGCTCGCGCCATTCACAGCCACGTCACCATGGACTGGATGGCGGTGTCCTCCTACGGATCCGGCACACAGTCTTCCGGTGTGGTGCGGATCCTCAAGGACCTCGAAACGGACCTGATGGGTAAGCACGTACTTATTGTTGAGGACATCATTGACTCCGGCCTGACGCTCTCATGGCTCAAAGCCAACCTTGAATCCCGCGGCCCGGCCTCGGTGGAAATCTGCGCCCTCTTGCGCAAGCCTGAGGCAGCCAAGGTTGAGATCGACGTGAAGTACGTGGGTATGGAAATCCCCAACGAGTTTGTCGTCGGTTACGGACTGGACTTCGCCGAGAAGTACCGCAACTTGGACTTCATTGGCACCTTGGCGCCGCACATTTACGAATAATTGGTGCGCCGCTAGTTGGTGCAGCCCTCGTTGGTTCGCCGCTAGTTGGTGCAGCGCAGCTCAGTTTTAGCAGCTGCCGAAAACGGGAAGCCCCTAGATCTAGGCGCTTCCCGTTTTGTGTCCCCTCCAAAACTGAGCTGGCGCGCACAGCAAGTGGTTCGTTTTTAGTGTTTGGCGGGTGTGGCGAGCGTGGATTTGATCTGCTCGAGCATAAATTCCGGGCTGTAAACCACGTGTTGGTACCTGAACCGAAGAACTCTGAACCCAAGTTCCGCCGCCCGGTTATTCCGGTCTTGATCCTTTTTGAACTGGCGCTCATTGAAGTGGAACGCCAACCCATCAAGTTCCACGATGAGACATCCATTGATCAAAAAGTCCACGTAGCCAATGCCGTCAATGTAGACCTGAGTTTCAGTATGGAAGCCATGTCTGCGAAAGAGCACGCGAGCTACTGTTTCAATGAGCGAATCAGCTCCACCCTCAACAAGGTCCAAGATGCCGCGAGCCTTTCCTGTCCGGGGTCCTTGCAAATGCCGCATCAAGAATCCGGGGCTTGAGTCACCGCGGGTGCACGCAGATTCGACCATCACCAAGGCCTCAAGCTCAGACAGGCACAACAAGGCATCCAACAAAACGTCCTTGAGGGCCAGCACTGGAGGGGTTAGGCCGCGGAGACTCCCAGCCGTTCTGTGCTGGACGCAAGGAACGTCATTCAGGTGTCCGGTGACAGCGAGGTGGGGGACCTGAGGTAAGAACAAGTGCCACAAGCCGTAGTGCTTAGCAGCGGACAAACACGTCAATGCCGAGGCATGGCTGGCGGCAAGGTGGAGCGGACTACTGGCAGGCAGCACTGAATACGTCCCTGCACTCACGCGCTGCACGAGGCCTTGGGCGGTCGCCTCTGCTATAGCTCGCCGAGAAAATCCAAGCTTTTGATACTGCCGGCTGTGGGCAATCCCGCCCAGGCGTGCTGTGTAATCCGCAATGTCCACCCAGTCAGCGTGCCGAATTTTCGGTCCAGAGTGTTCGGTGCCGGGTGCGTATGTGGATAAATTGCCGGAATTTCTTGGTCCTCCTGTGCACGGCAGCTCAGTTTCAGCCACTGCTGGGCTTACCGAACACTGACTTTACGGGGTTGGCTTCACACGACTCGCCCTAAAGTTGAGCTGGGCTGCACAGAGGCCAGATGCTGGCGTGAGAAATAGTTGCCTCAGAACAACACTCGCTACGCCCAGAGGGAACTTTTACATCTCGCCGTGCGTGAACATCTGCGGACGGTGTATAGCTAGTTGCTAGAAAACCTTGAGCAGGACAAGCAGGAGGGACGGGGCGCGCCCCCGAGTAGATGAACGTAAAGAGCTTTTTTAAGGGTCCAGGCATTTGGATCGTGGTGGTTGTTGCCATGCTCCTGCTGGCCTTCGCAACTTTCGCCCCCGGTGGCGCATCGCAGCTGGATACCAACAAAGGTCTAGAACTTTTGAAGGACAGCAGCAAAGTTGAGCAGGCCAAAATCATCGACAGCGAAAATCGCGTCGACTTGGTGCTGAAGGACAACTACAACCTTGATGGCCAAGACAAGGGCAAAAACGTCTACTTCAAGTACGTTGATGCACGCAGCAAGGACGTAGTTGACGCCGTTACCTCCGCCAACCCCTCTAAGGGCTTCACGGATCAGCCGGTAGAGAGCAACTGGTACTCCGGCATCCTTTCGCTCCTTATCCCGGTTCTGCTGCTCGGTGTTGTGTTTTGGTTCTTGCTTTCCCGAATGCAGGGTGGCGGCTCCAAGGTGATGCAATTCGGCAAGTCCAAGGCCAAGATGATCACCAAGGACATGCCGCAAGTGACGTTCGCGGATGTTGCTGGGGCCGATGAAGCGGTGGAGGAACTTGAGGAGATCAAGGAATTCCTCCAAGAGCCGGCCAAGTTCCAAGCGCTCGGCGCCAAAATCCCCAAGGGAGTTCTTCTGTACGGCCCCCCAGGTACCGGTAAAACTCTTCTGGCCCGCGCCGTTGCTGGTGAGGCAGGGGTTCCGTTCTTCTCCATTTCAGGTTCTGACTTTGTTGAAATGTTTGTGGGTGTGGGTGCGTCCCGTGTCCGCGACCTCTTTGAGCAGGCCAAGGCCAACGCGCCGGCCATCATCTTTGTTGACGAGATCGACGCCGTTGGCCGTCACCGTGGTGCCGGAATCGGCGGCGGCAATGACGAGCGCGAGCAGACTCTTAACCAGTTGCTCGTGGAGATGGACGGCTTTGACGTTAAGACCAACGTCATCCTGATCGCTGCAACTAACCGCCCCGACGTTCTTGACCCGGCACTTTTGCGCCCGGGCCGTTTTGACCGCCAGATCGGTGTTGACGCACCGGACATGATTGGCCGCGAACAGATCCTGCGCGTTCACGCCAAGGGTAAGCCAATGGCTCATGGTGTCGATTTACGTGGCGTTGCTAAGAAGACCCCCGGTTACACGGGTGCTGATTTGGCCAACGTTTTGAATGAGGCAGCCCTCTTGACCGCCCGTTCAAACGCCAACCTGATCGATGATCGCGCCCTGGACGAGGCCATTGACCGCGTTATGGCTGGCCCGCAGAAGCGCAGCCGCGTGATGAAGGAATTCGAACGCAAAATCACTGCGTACCATGAAGGTGGTCACGCCTTGGTTGCCGCTGCGTTGCGCAACTCAGCACCGGTCACCAAGATCACCATTCTGCCGCGTGGCCGTGCGCTCGGATACACCATGGTGGTTCCGGACAATGACAAGTACTCCGTGACCCGCAACGAGCTTTTGGACCAGATGGCGTACGCCATGGGTGGCCGTGTGGCTGAAGAGATTGTGTTCCATGATCCTTCTACTGGCGCTTCCAATGACATCGAAAAGGCAACGTCAACTGCCCGGAAGATGGTGACCGAATACGGTATGAGCGAGCGTGTTGGTGCAGTGCGTTTGGGCTCCGGCGGTGGCGAGCCTTTCTTGGGCCGCGACGCTGGCCACGAACGTAACTACTCCGATCAGATCGCTTACGTGGTTGATGAGGAAGTGCGCCGTCTCATCGAGCAGGCTCATGACGAGGCTTACGCTATCCTCACCGAGAACCGAGACGTTCTTGACCGTCTGGCTGTGGAGTTGCTTGAGCGTGAAACCCTCAACCAGCAAGAAATTGCTGAGGTGTTCAAGGACATTCGCAAGCGTGACTTCCGCGAGATTTGGCTGTCCAAACCGTCCCGCCCGGTGCAGAACATTCCGCCGGTAGAGTCTCGCGCTGAGGCTGCTGAGCGCAAGGCTCAAGAGGAAGCAAAGGAAGCCCGCTTGGAGGAGCCTTTGGATGTTGCCTCACCGCACACTCAAGGGCCCTCGGATCACGGGAATTTTGAGGCTGGTCAGCAGGGCGGTCCTCAGGACGGAAGGCTAGGCGGTTCCTTGGGTGGAACGCCGGATGGAACCGACCCGAACCAGCACGGCTAGGATTTCTAGCGTGACTCACTTTGATGACGACGACGACATTCAGCCGGCAACGCGCTTGGCAACCGGGGAACTTATCTCAGAGAAGGTAGACCTGCCCCGGATTGAAGCCGCGGTTCGGGAAATCCTCATTGCCGTGGGCGAGGACCCTGAACGGAGCGGGCTGATTGATACGCCCAAGCGTGTTGCGAAGGCTTATGCCGAGGTATTCTCAGGCTTGCACCAGGACCCTGCAACAGTGTTGTCCACAACTTTTGACATGGACCACGAAGAATTGGTCTTGGTTAAAGACATCCCGTTCTACTCCACGTGTGAGCACCACTTGGTGCCCTTCCACGGGAAAGCCCATGTTGGCTACATTCCCTCACATGACGGCAAGGTCACGGGTCTGAGTAAGCTTGCCCGGCTGGTGGACATTTATGCCCGCCGGCCCCAGGTACAGGAACGGCTCACCACGCAGATTGCTGATGCGCTGATCCAGTACCTGAAGCCACGCGGGGCGATTGTTGTTGTTGAATGTGAGCACATGTGTATGTCCATGCGCGGGGTGCGTAAGCCCGGCGCCAAGACCGTTACGAGTGCCGTTCGCGGCCAGTTGCATGACCCGGCCACGCGCGCCGAGGCCATGAGCCTGATACTCGGAAAGTAAGAGGAAGCATGGATTCACTCGCTGCAGCACCCGGAACGGGTCCGGCAACTAGCCCCCTTCCCGTGCTACGTAAACCCCGGCCCAGGGCCGAGTTTAAAGACCTACCCACGGACCGGACGCTTGTTATGGGCATCCTGAACGTCACACCGGATTCGTTTAGCGACGGCGGACAGCACGGCACCGCAGATTCGGCAATTTCTCACGGGCTGCGAATGTTCTACGCCGGCGCTGACATTGTGGATGTTGGCGGAGAGTCCACACGGCCCAATGCTGAGCCAGTGAGCCCTGAAGAAGAGCAAGCCCGTGTTTTGCCGGTGATTGAGGCGCTGGTCAAGGCTGGCGCATTGGTCAGTATTGACACCACTCATGCGTCCACTGCAGCAGCCGCTTTGGATGCTGGTGCTGCAATCATCAATGACATCTCTGGGTTGACAGTTGAGCCGGAAATGATCGAGCTGGTGGCAGCGAGCAAGGCTCCATATATCCTCACTCACCGCCGCGGGAACGCCGCCACCATGGATTCCCTGGCCAACTATGAGAACCTCACACAAGAGGTGGTCCAAGAGCTGACCGAAGTGCGTGAGAAGTTCTACGCCGCCGGTGTGCAGCCAGAGCAGCTCATTGTTGATCCGGGCCTGGGTTTTGCCAAAAATGATCAGCAGAACTGGGAGCTGCTGCGCAACGTTTCGGCCTTGGACGCTTTGGGCCACCCCGTTTTGGTGGCTGCGTCCCGCAAACGTTTTATTGGCAGCCTGCTCAAGACTTCGGGCAAAGCTGCGCAGCCGCTTGAACGTGATCACGGGACCGCGGCCATTACCGCCGTCGTCGCGGCCAACGGTGCGTGGGCTGTTCGCGTGCACGACGTCGTCGCAAACCTTGACGCTGTAAAAGTAGCCGCGCTTTTGCGCGGCTAAACAAGCCTTGTGTCCCGCTAGGCGGGGTCATGGTAACTGACATTTGAATCGGGGCCGGTGGGTAAAAACCGCCGACTTGCCCGCGACTACTGGGAGCCGGAGACCATGGATACCATTTCGCTCAGCGGCATTGCCGCCGTCGGACATCACGGCGTTTTTGATTTTGAACGCCGCAGCGGACAGCCCTTCCTCGTTGATGTGGAGCTGTACACCGACTTCACGGCCGCGGCGGAAACCGATGATCTGACCATGACGGCCCATTACGGTGAAGTGGCGGAGCGCATCAAGGCCATGGTCACGGGTGAGCCGTTGAACCTGATTGAGACCCTTGCCGTCCGGATCGCTAAGGATCTGCTGGAGAACTATTCGGTGGACGGTGTGTCCGTAACGGTGCATAAGCCCAAAGCGCCTATTGAGGTGCCCTTTGGTGACGTGGCAGTGAGCGTGAACCGTACACGAGCTGATTTTGGGCTTGAACCTGTGGCAAAAAACGTGAAGGACTCAAAGTGAACCGACCGTTGACGCGTGCTGTATTGGCGCTGGGCAGCAACCTTGGTGAGCGTAATGACACGCTTGCCGCAGCTGTGGCTGACCTTGTGGACCGGCCGGAGGTTCGTTTGACGGATGTCTCCCCGGTCATTCAAACCAAGGCAGTGGGTGGTCCTGCGGGGCAGCCTGACTTTTTGAATATGGTGATGGGAATTGAGACTTCCCTCGACCCGTATGAGCTGTTGGAACATTGCCAAAAGGTTGAGGCTAAGCATTTGCGGGTTCGTGAAGTTCACTGGGGTCCGCGCACTTTGGATGTGGACATTGTGGTCTACGGCGACGTTGTCAGCGATGATCCGGTTCTGACCATCCCGCATCCGCGCGCTAGCCAGAGGGCGTTTGTTCTGTACCCGTGGGCGCTGATGGACCCGGGTGCGGAACTCGGTGGCGAAAGCGTGAGTGAACTGGCCATAAAGGCTTCCGATTTTGCTGACATTGAAATGTTTGATGGTTACGAATCCCAGCCTGCCGGGGCTGTTTAAATCGGAACAAGCGGAGAGTATGTAGTTATGAAGTCCATCCGTCCTATGATTCTTGTGGCGATCGCTGGTGCGCTCGCCGTTGTGGCGTGGGTGGTTTCCTTGATGGCTGCCAAGTACAGTTTTTCCACCCCATTGCTACCGCTAAGCGCCCTGATAACGGTGGGTGTGATTGCTGCTTTGACCCTCATACTGGGCCTGCGAATCTTGCGGTGGAAGAACAATCCGACCAAAACGCGCTTGGATCCGATCTTGGCCGCCCGGACCTTGCTGCTGGCTCAAGCAGCGGCATATGCTGGCGCTGTTTTGTTCGGTTGGCACGCCGGTATTGTGCTGGATCAGTTGAGGTTTTTGGCATATTCGAGTGGCCAGGCGAACGTCTGGTCGGGGTTGATAATGGCCGGCGGTGGTTTAGTGATGGTGGCGGTTGGCTTGGTGGTGGAGCGTTTTTGCCGCGTTCCCCCGGAGGATGACGCGCCCAGCGGTGGCGGCGATGCATCAAGTTCCGGACGTGTTGCCAAACCCAAAAATGAGGGGGAGTATGCCAGCCGAGCCGATTGATCCGCCAGGAATTGTATGGACGCGCGTTTCTCCCAAGTACGTTCGTGTGCGCATTCTTGGTTTGGCCATTTCGAGCCTAATCTTTCTGGCCATTCTTAGCGCCCCACTGCTTCTGGTGCAGCTGGGCTGGTGGCAGTGGCCACCATTGTGGGTTGCTGTGACGGTTCCGGCAGTGTACTTGGTGCTGTGTGTGTGGCGGATACTGCTGATTCCGCGCCAAGTCAGGGCCATTGGTTATGCCGAGCGGGATGATGATCTGCTGATCCGGCAAGGCATTTTTTTCCAACGAACCATGGTGGTCCCGTACGGGCGGATGCAGTACGTGGACGTCAGCGTGGGGCCAATTGACCGGGTTTTGGGCCTGTGCACCGTGAAACTTCACACCGCGTCGGCGTCCACAAACGCCCATATCCCAGGTCTTCCAACCTCCGAAGGCGCACGGCTACGTGAGCAGCTGTCGGCTCGCGGCGAAGCGCGCCTGGCCGGACTGTGAAGTTCGGCCGAGGTGTGAACGCTGTGCCGGGCGTTGACCCTGACCCCGGTGCAAACACGTACGACGACGAGTGGAAGCGTGTGCACCCGGCTTCCCCTTTTGTACGTGGCTGGGTTGGTTTGGCTGCCGTTTTGTACTTTGTGGGCCGGGATGTTCTTGAACGGCTAGTGCAGGGACGCCCAGCGTGGGATGAGGCGGATATTGATTCCGGCCGGTTGGCGCGGATTGCAGTAATCGGCGGGGTTTTGCTGTTGCTTTTCCTGCTTGGTTTTGTGCTGAGCTGGCTGACCACTAGGTATCAGGTGGGGGCCGATCATGTGCGGATAAATAGCGGAATTTTGTTTAGGCAAAGCCGTCAGGCACGTTTGGATCGCGTTCAGGCGATCGACATTGTGCAGCCGTTTTTGGCGCGAATTTTTGGGTTGGCCGAGTTGCGTTTTGAGGTGGCCGACGCGGGGCAATCGGCGGTGAAACTGTCATTTTTGAAGCTTGAGGACGCCAAGGAACTACGGGCAACTATTTTGGCCCGGGCTGCAGGTTTGAAGGCTGCAGGTTCGAAGTCCGTTGCCTCGGGCCCGGCGCAAGGGGATTTAACGCAAGCGACAGTTCCGCATGAGTCTTCGGAACCCGAGTCTTCAACGCCCGTGTCTTCAACGCCCCAGTCTTTGGCGCCCCAGCTCGCGGAACGCCATGTTCTGTCGGTTCCCCATGGGCGACTCTTGGGATCCATTGTCATTTCCGAGGCCACTGTTGGTGTGCTTTTGGGTGCCGCAGCCTCCGTGGTTTTGAGCGTACTCACCGAATCTGGGGCTTTTTATCTGTATTTGATCCCGGCCGCTCTAGGTATTGGTGCTTCCTATTGGAGCGCGTTCAATAAGGGATTCAATTTCGTCGCTAGCTGGTCCATGGATGGAATTCGCTTGCGTTATGGGCTACTGGACACTCGTACACAAACCGTGCCACCGGGCCGAATTCAAGCCCTCAAAGTTTCCCAATCACCCTTGTGGCGACTCTTTGGCTGGTACCGGATTCAGGTTAATGTGGCCGGCTATGGGGCTTCTTCGGAGGGCGAAAATGGCCAGCGGACTCTGCTTTTGCCCGTAGGAACTCAAGGCCAAGTAGTGGCAATGGTCGCCTTAGTTGTGCCCGGCATGGACGCTCACCAAGCTGGAGTGTTTGGAGCAGGGCTGATGGGTTTGACGCCCAAGACTAGGCAGAATTCGGAGCCCGCTGCTTTCCGCACTTCCCCCCGCCAGGCTCGCTTTCTCTCTCCACTGGCGTACCGTCGCAATGGTTTCGCTGTCATTGACTCCGCCCTGCTGATTCGTTCTGGCCGGTTGTGGCGAACCCTAGTGCTGGTCCCGCACGAGCGCACCCAGTCCATGGCCCTGGTGCAAGGACCTTTGGCTCGTCGCTTTGGGCTTGTAGATTTGATCCTGCACACAAGCCCCGGACCGGTGACGCCACGCTTACTTCAAGCCAGTCTCCGTGAAGGGCAAGAGTTGTTTGAGCAGCAGGCCCGCCGGGCACGCGAGGCCAGGGGCAGACAACACAACGAACACTGGCTCACGCCACAAACTCAGCAGGAGAATCACCATGGCTAAGCCAGGACGCCTCGGCGTGGGCATTATTGGCGCAGGCAAAGTTGGTGCCATCCTTGGTGCGGCATTACGGGCTGCCGAGCACGCCGTCGTCGGTGTTTCAGCGGTTTCTGAAGCGAGCCGCGAGCGGGCTGAGAACCTCTTGCCTGGCGTCCCCGTTCTTGAGGTCCAGGAAATAGTGGAGCGCGCCGAGCTGGTTCTTTTAGCAGTGCCGGACGACGCCTTGGCACCTTTGGTGGAGGGCCTCGCGAAGCTTGGTGCATGGCAGCCGGGCCAGCTTGTGGCGCACACTTCTGGGCGTTTTGGGGTAAGTGTTTTGGCTCCTATTCGTGCCGCAGGGGCTGTTCCGCTTGCCATCCACCCGGCCATGACGTTTACGGGGTTGAGCCTTGATCTGGCCCGGCTCCCGGACTGCACTTTTGGTGTTACTGCAGATCCGGCCATGTTGCCCATTGCCCAAGCACTGGTGGTGGAGATGGGAGCCGAGCCGGTGGCAATCGCTGAGGCTGACCGGACCCTGTATCACGCTGCATTGGCGCACGGTTCCAACCACTTGGTGACTCTTGCTGCCCAATCGGCCCAGCTTCTGCGTGATGTGGGGGTAGAGAACCCAGAGCGTATGCTGGGACCGCTTCTGCGAGCATCGTTGGAGAATGCTTTGGCTTCCGGGGAGGGCGCATTGACCGGTCCGGTTGCGCGCGGAGATGTGGGCACAGTCCAGGCTCACGTCAGCGCACTGCGAGATCACGATGGCGGCCATTCGGGAGACATTTTGGCCGCATACACCGCGATGGCGGATGCCACGGCGCGCCGTGGTGCGGACCGTGGAATCTTGCGTCAGGACCAATTAGCGCAGCTAGAAAAGGCATTAGAACCCGGGCATCTCCCGGAGAGTGAGGAAGGGCCCCACGATGGCCATTAAGTTAGTCACCACAGCGGCGGAACTGCGGGCCGCGAGCCGCGAGCTCTTGGCTGAAAAGGGCGGTAGCTCGCTGGGACTGGTGCCCACCATGGGTGCTCTTCACGAAGGCCACGCCACTCTGGCCCGCACCGCTGTTGCCGCGAATGACGTTGTAGTAGCCACAATTTTTGTAAACCCCTTGCAGTTCGGTGATGCAGTAGATCTGGACCGCTATCCCCGCACCTTGGATGCTGACCTAGAGCTTTTGGACGCGGAGGGCGTGGACTTGGTCTTCGCGCCAAGCGTGGATGAGGTCTACCCCGGTGGGGAGCCGCTCATTCGGATCACCTCCGGCAGACTCGGGGAAAAGTGGGAGGGCGCCTCGCGTCCGGGCCACTTCGACGGTGCCCTGACCATCGTTGCCAAGTTGCTGCACTACGGGATCTCCGCTGCCCAGACGTACCGGGCCTATTTTGGTCAAAAGGACGCCCAACAATTGAGCCTGGTTCGGCGGATGGTCTCTGACTTGAACTTCCCCGTGGAGATTGTGGCGGTACCCACTGTCCGCTCCGCTGACGGACTGGCGCTTTCGAGTCGGAACCGCTTTTTGTCCGATAAAGAGCGAGAGGCGGCTCTGGTGCTCTCCCGGGCGCTTCGTTTGATTGAGTCGCGAGCACTTGCTCACGAACCCTTGGACCTTGAGTCAGCGCGAGCTCTAGTGAAATCTGAATCTCGGGTGGCTTTGGACTACTTCGAGGTGGTGGATCCCGCCACATTGGAGCCGCTCGCGGAGAACTGCCAAGACACCCCCTTCCGCGGCGAAGGCCTAGCCATCATCGCTGCCCGGGTGGGCCCGGTACGTCTGATCGACAACGTGCCGCTGAGCTCCTAAACAATGCCGCGCTTGCGGGCGCAGAAAGGATCTCGGTAGTGGCGGGAATAGTCACGTTTTTTCGCAGTTGTAAGCTCATATCCCCGCACGCGCTGGCGCATGTCTCCCCTCCAAAAAAGCGTCACCGCCAGCGCAACTCTCGCACCAACACATCTGAGGTCACCTATGTCTAACTCCGCCCCGCAAGCGCAAAGCGAGCCACCCGCCGTCGCACTTGCCGCCGATTCCCCGGAGACGGACAAGCTTTCGCGCCAGTCCGTCACGGTGATTGTCACCTTGCTGGTGGCTACTTTTGTGGTCATTTTGAACGAGACAATCCTCAACGTTGCCCTGCCGCACCTGATGAGCGATCTGTCAGTGAATGAGAGCACCGTTCAGTGGCTCGCCACCGGGTTTATGCTCACCATGGCCGTGGTAATCCCCACCACCGGATTCATTCTGGAACGCCTCAGTACCCGGCAGGCGTTTTTGCTCGCAATCGGCCTCTTCACCGCTGGCACGGCGCTCGCCGTAGTGTCCCAGGGCTTTGCCATGCTGTTGGTCGCGCGTGTGATTCAAGCTGCCGGAACCGCCGTGATGATGCCGCTGCTGATGACCACCATTTTGACGCTGGTGCCCATGTCCAAACGCGGGATGGTGATGGGAAATATCACCATCGCTATCTCGGTGGCACCGGCCCTTGGCCCCACCGTTTCAGGGCTCATTTTGGCCAACTTCTCGTGGCGTTTTATCTTCCTTTTTGTGCTGCCGATCGCCATTGCCGCAATGATTATTGGCGCCAAATTCCTCACGAACGTGGGGGAGACCGGTCAGCAAAAGCTGGACACCCTCTCGGTGCTGCTCACCGTTCCGGCCTTCGGTGGCCTGGTGTATGGGCTTAGTCAGCTGGGAAACCACGACGCCGGGTCAACAGGTGTGTCCGTCGCTGCAGTGACCGCTTTGGCCATCGGAGTGGTGAGCATGCTCCTTTTTTGTCGTGCGTCAGTTGCGCCTCCAGAAGCACGACGCACCCCTTTTGGACCTGCGCGCCTTCAACTACCGGATGTTTACAGTCTCAGTTCTATTGATGGTGGTGGCCATGCTCGCGCTGTTTGGCTCGGTCATTTTGCTGCCGATCTACCTTCAGCGCGTGCTGCACGTGGACACCCTGACCACCGGCTTGCTTCTGCTTCCGGGTGGGTTGGCCATGGGGCTTACGGGGCCATTTATTGGGCGTTTGTATGACAAGTTCGGGCCCAAGCCGCTCACGATTTCCGGCTCGATTCTTATGGTGTTGTCCCTATGGCAGTACTCGATGCTGACCGATTACACTGAACTGTGGTGGATCGCGATTGTTCAGACGGTACTCAATGTTGCTTTAGCCCTGATCTTTACGCCGGCCTTCACTAACGGGCTCAACCCCTTGCCGCCGGCGCTGTATTCCCACGGTTCGGCAATTATCAGCACCTTGCAGCAAGTGGCTGGTGCTGCTGGGACGGCGTTGCTGGTCTCGATCTTCGCCATTGCTTCTGCAGCGTCAGGCAATCTGGTGGTGGGCACCCAGGCGGCCTTCCTCACAGCGGCGCTGATCGCCGTCGTGGCAGTGATCCTCTCGGTGATGATGCGCCGCACTGGCGACCCAGCGAACGCAGCCGCCGCAGCGCACCACTAGTACCCGCCTCTTTTTCCCGCCGAGTTGGCACTTAACGCGCATGTTTGGCGTAAACACCCGCGTCAAGTGCCCACTCGGCGCTGGGTGAGGGCGTGCGCTGGATGACGGCGGGAGGGAAACGCTGCGCGGGAGGGCGAGCGGAACTAGCTTGCGAAGAACTCAGCAAGTTCGGTGATGAGTTTGTCCGGCGCGCGATTAACGCCGTCGTGCCCGTAACCGTCCAAAACCGAGTAGCTGGATCCGGAGAGAACATCGTGAATCTGCCCGCACGCCACACCGAAGTACGCGGGGCTCTTTTCCCCCACCATAATCAGCGTCTCGAGCGGTAGTTCCAAGAACGGCTCGGCCGGCATATCCGCAGCAATGAGCGCCTTGATTTCTCGCACACCGTTGGGCAGCTGCTCACGAATCTGCTTGGCCAGAGGTGTGTTCGCTGTGATCTTGCTGGCCAAGGAGAGCATGTATAGCGGCATCCGGGACACAGCCCCACCGGCGTCCAGGCCCTTCACCGCAATGGCGGCAGCCTTATCCAGATCTCCGGTAGCCGTGGCCTTTTCGTATTCGGGAATCCATGAGGCCACAACACTGTGGTTGACGGAGACAGCCGGATCGTAAACAGCCAGCCGATCAACTGGGACAGTGCGGGCGGCGTGAAGGGCCAACCCGCCACCAAAACTGTGCCCAAAAATGTCTGTGGCACCGGTGTGGTTAAGAATCACTTGAAGGTCTTGAATGTCGCGTTCTAGCGTGTAATCCGCAGCCTGCGCGGAGGAGGCCCCGTGCCCACGCCGGTTGAGCGTATGAATGGGACGTTCAAGGGCGGCGCTGAGTTTGTGCGAAAACTTGCTGTAGTCAGCGGCCGTCACCATTGAACCAATAACGACGACGACGCCCGGACCATTGGAGCGAAATTCGGCGCCGGTGGTGAACAGTTCCAGCGCGGCCGAGTCGGTGGTGGTGATCATCTCGCGGGTCATGCTTTGAGCCTAGCTGTTTTAGCTGTGGAAGGGCTATGCGCTGAGGCTTAGGCGGCGAAGTACTTTGCGATGTCACTCACGAGCACTTTGACAGCTGCGGGGATGGAACCGTGGACACCCTTGGGCGAAACCTGTAGCCCGCTGCCATGGACGCTTTGATGTAACTTCTCTGCCGTGACTTTGTAATAGGACGGACTTTTGGCACCAACAAAGAAACGTGTGGTTTTGGGCAAAACGGCGAAATCTTCCACCACGTTGCTGACACCGATTGCTGCTTTGAGCTCACCCACACCGCTCGGCATCAACTGGCCGAACATTTTGTTCACCTTGGTCCGTGAAACCACGGCCATTAGCCCAACCAAGATCGGCTCGGGAACGCGGGAAAGTGTGCTCGCTGGTTGCATACCTTTGCGGAGCCGGGCCAAGGCGCGCCGCACGTCGCCGTCGTTGACTGCCTTTTCAAAACTGGGCAGCCACGAAACGTCCATATCCCCGTCAAGGTTCACGGCGGCGTCGTAAACGGCCAAACGGGCCGGTTCAAGTGGCGTTCCGGCGAATCGCTGCGCGGCGTTCAAGGCAACAGCCCCACCGAGGGAGTGGCCAAAAATGTTGCGGGCACCGGTGGTTTCTAGAACCAGCCGAAGATCGCTGATTTCTGTTTCCATCGAGTAGTCATCAGGCTGCTCGCTGGAACCACCCCGACCACGGCGATCGTACACATCGACGGCCCAGCCCCGGCCTTCGCCAGTGATCTTGTCCAGTTCGGCAGCTAGGGCCATGGAGAAGGGTCGGTAGATCAAGGCGGTCAGGAATGCCCCGCCCACCACAACAACACGGCGCTCGCCGGGGGCGTCTTCTTGGCCGTAGCTGTAGAGCGCGAGCAGGCCGCCGTCGTCGGTGTTGAGCTTGCGTTCTTTCACTGAACCATCCTATGTAAGCTCCGGGCCCAAAAATTCCCGCACATTGCGCATCAATGCCGGTCCGGGGCGGATGGGGCCTTCGTGTTGTTGGAAGGGGATGGTGCGGAAGGTGATCAGAGGCGAGGCGGCGGCTAGAGCGAGCCCCGTTTGGCCAAAGTACTCGGGGCTGAATTGGCCGGAGAGCATCAGTGTGGGGACCTCGATGTTTGCAAAATCTGCCGCTGTTCGGTCCGCTCTTAGCAGGGCGCGCATCTCCACTACCGCCGTGGGTAGTAGTGCACGCATTTCAGAACCACGCGGTGTCTTCGCTGACAGCATTGAGATTCCTCGAAGCATGTTCAGCGGAAGTTTTGAGATAGGTCCGGCAGTTCCCAGTCCCTGGACCAGGTGGGCCCAAGCATGGTCCAGCCTGCCGGACGCCGTGTCCACCTCCAATTCGGGGCGCCAACGGCTCTGCAAATTCCCGTCCAGTGAGACAGCTGCGTCGTAAGTGACCAGCCTGCGGATTGGCAGTTCTAATGCGGCACTGAGGGCTACGAATCCACCAAAACTGTGCCCCAAAACGTCCGCTGATCCTGTGTAATTCATCACGGTTTTCAGATCAGCGATTTCATCGGCGATCGAATAATCCTTTAGCTGGCCAGAGCTGGCCCCGCGTCCACGCCTGTTGTAGCTATACACCGGGCGGTCTAGGGTGCGGGCCAGCCGCCTAGCGAAGGGCCAGTACAGCCGGTCAGTGACCACGGTGCCGTGAATAAGTACGACGCCGGGTTGCTGGCTGGGCGCTGTATTAGTCACCTCTAGGGGCACCCTCGGAAGGAAGCTGTGCAGCTCGAGGTGAGTGGCGTCGTCGTTCCCTTGAATTACTTCAACATTCACCCCGCCATGGTAGGCACAACAGGGCCGGTGGCAACTGCCGTAAACTTGGGGACTGTGACTGCAGAAAACACCCCCAACACAGCCGTGGCCGCCGAGCCAGCCGACGCAAGCGAGCAGATGCGCATCCGCCTCGAGAAGCGCGCCAAGCTGATTGAACGCGGTGACGAGGCATATCCGGTAGGTGTTGAGCGGACTCATTCCTTGCGCGAGTTGCGGGAAAAATACGGTCACCTCGAAGCCGACCAAACCTCGGGCGAAACCGTTGGTGTTGCTGGACGAGTAGTTTTTATCCGCAACACCGGTAAGTTGTGCTTTGCCACCCTCCAAGAGGGCAACGGCACACGCTTGCAGGCCATGCTGAGCTTGGCCAACATCGGTGAGGCAGCGCTCGCTGATTGGAAGGCGCTAGTTGACCTTGGTGACCACGTGTTTATCAAGGGTGAGGTTATTTCTTCGCGCCGTGGCGAACTGTCCGTTATGGCCGATTCCTGGTCCATGGCTTCTAAAGCCTTGCGTCCCTTGCCCGTGCTGCACGCTGATCTGAACGAGGAAACTCGGGTTCGTCAGCGCTATGTTGACCTTTTGGTGCGCGAAGAAGCACGCGAAATGGTCTACACCCGCGCCAAGGTCACCCGTTCCGTTCGCGATACGCTCCACCGTCATGACTACGTTGAAGTTGAAACGCCGATTTTGCAGCTTGTTCACGGCGGCGCCTCGGCCCGGCCGTTCGAGACGCACATGAACGCCTTTGATCAGAAAATGACTTTGCGCATTGCAACTGAGCTCTATCTCAAGCGTGCTGTGGTTGGTGGTATTGAGCGCGTTTATGAATTGGGCCGCGTCTTCCGCAATGAGGGTGTGGACTCAACTCACAGCCCCGAGTTCACCACCTTGGAATGCTATGAAGCTTGGGCGGATCAGTTTGTGATGGCTGATCGACTCAAGGAAATCATTCTTGACGCAGCAGATGCTGCAGGTGTTGGCCGGGTCATTAAGACCGAGGCAGGCGAGATTAATCTCGACGGCGAGTGGAAGTGGCTTAGCGTCTACCCCGGCTTGTCAGAAGCTGTTGGCCAGGAGATTACGCCGGACACCAGTGCCGAAGATTTGCGTTCCATTGCAGCAACTCACGAGATCAGTGTTGATCCTAAATGGGATGCTGAAAAACTTGTTGTGGAACTTTTTGGTGAAATTGTTGAACCAACACTTATTAATCCCACTTATGTTTACGATTATCCGCCGTCGGCGCAGCCTTTGGCCCGCCAGCACCGCACAGATGGCCGGCTTATTGAGGCTTGGGATTTGATCATCGCCGGTATGGAGTGCGGTACTGCATTCTCCGAGCTGATTGACCCCGCTATTCAGCGTGAGCGTCTGACGGCTCAGTCGAAAATGGCAGCTGCCGGTGACGACGAAGCCATGCAGCTGGATGAGGACTTCCTCCGCGCTCTCGAATACGGTGCGCCGCCTATGGGTGGAATCGGTTTGGGCATTGACCGTCTGGTGATGCTCTTCACGGGAACGGGTATTCGCGAAACCATTTTGTTCCCACTGCTCAAGCCTGAGGCGCGCTAATTATGGAGTACGTGGCAGTTATTCTTCCCTCACTGGTTGTGGGCTTGATCTTCTGGTTTGCCATGCGGGCTCTGTTTAACGTTGATCGTGCTGAACGTCAGGCGCTTGCGGCTGCTGAGCAGGAGGCTGATTCGATGGCTTCGAATTCCACGCCATCTTCATCGGAATCTGTGCGATCTGAGGATTTATCTGCGGAAGCTAAAAAAACCGGGAACTAGATTATTCTTTGACTCGTTAGGGATATTGCAGAGATACTTGTCTAAATCGTCCGGCGAAACTTTACTGGGCTTTTGATTCAAGCCACTATTCCCCAATAGAGAGTCTGAGAAATGGCACAGAAGGTAAAGATCATCTTGATCGACGATCTCGACGGTGGATCAGCCGACGAGACAGTCCGATTCAGCCTTGACGGATCCCATTACGAGATTGATTTGTCCTCGAGCAACGCAGCAGAATTGCGTGAATCTTTGGCACGCTACGTTGACGTAGCCCGCAAAGACTCCTCGGGCAAAGCGCCCCGTGCTCGCTATGGTTCTGGCCCACAGCGCAACATGGAGACCGCCCGGATTCGTGAATGGGCCAAAGCTAACGGGTACACCGTGAGCACTCGTGGCCGTATTCAGGCGCACATCCAAGAGGCTTATCACCAAGCCAACTCCTAAGTATTTAGTGCGTGTTCGCCACAGTGGATTTCCCCTCTGGCGAACACGCCACATTTCGGCCACACAGCCACGTAGCATCGAGGTACGTCGTAGCTAGGAGTGTGGCGAAATGTTTGAGCGATTTACGGACCGTGCCCGTCGTGTGGTGGTGCTTGCCCAAGAAGAGGCACGCATGCTCAACCACAATTACATTGGCACCGAACATATCCTTTTGGGTCTGATCCATGAGGGTGAAGGTGTTGCCGCTAAGGCACTTGAGTCCTTGAGCATCTCCCTGGACGCAGTGCGCGAACAGGTTCAAGAGATTATTGGACAGGGTCAGCAGGCCCCCTCGGGTCACATCCCGTTCACGCCGCGTGCCAAAAAGGTTCTTGAGCTCTCGCTGCGAGAAGCACTGCAGCTGGGCCACAACTACATCGGTACCGAGCACATCCTGTTGGGCCTCATCCGCGAGGGTGAAGGTGTTGCAGCCCAGGTGCTGGTTAAGCTCGGTGCAGACCTGAACCGCGTTCGTCAGCAGGTTATCCAGCTCCTCTCCGGTTACCAGGGTAAAGAGTCTGCCACTGCTGGTGTGGGTGGCGGTCAGCCGGAAGGTACTCCCGCTGGCTCGGCAGTTTTGGACCAGTTTGGCCGCAACCTGACGCAGGCGGCCCGCGAGAACAAGCTTGATCCGGTTATTGGCCGTGAGCACGAGATGGAACGCGTTATGCAGGTCCTCTCGCGACGCACCAAAAACAACCCTGTGTTGATTGGTGAACCCGGCGTCGGTAAGACTGCCGTCGTCGAAGGTTTGGCTCAGGCGATTGTTCGTGGTGACGTACCGGAAACCATCAAGGATAAGCAGCTTTACACCCTTGACCTCGGTTCTTTGGTGGCCGGCTCACGCTACCGCGGTGACTTCGAAGAGCGCCTGAAAAAGGTCCTCAAGGAAATCCGTACCCGCGGAGACATCATCTTGTTCATCGATGAGATCCACACACTCGTTGGTGCCGGTGCTGCCGAAGGCGCAATCGATGCGGCGTCCATCCTCAAGCCCATGCTGGCTCGTGGCGAACTGCAGACCATTGGTGCAACCACTCTGGATGAGTACCGCAAGCACATTGAAAAAGATGCTGCTCTTGAGCGTCGTTTCCAGCCCATCCAGGTTGCTGAGCCCAACGTCGCACACGCCATTGAGATCCTCAAGGGCCTGCGTGACCGCTACGAGGCACACCACCGCGTCAGCATCACTGACGGTGCACTGACAGCTGCAGCTACTTTGGCTCAGCGTTACATTTCTGACCGCTTTTTGCCGGACAAGGCCATCGACTTGATCGATGAGGCTGGCGCACGCTTGCGTATCCGCCGGATGACAGCACCGCCGGAGCTCAAGGAAATGGATGAGCGGGTGGCCGAGCTCAAGTTGGCCAAGGAATCCGCCATTGATTCTCAGGACTTTGAGGGTGCAGCTTCCTTGCGTGACAAGGAGCAGAAGCTCATTGCCGAGCGCGCTGAAAAAGAGCGTGCTTGGAAGTCCGGTGGCATGGATGACATTTCCGAGGTCGATGAAGAACTGATCGCTGAAGTTCTTGCCAACTCCACTGGTATTCCCGTCTTCAAGCTCACCGAAGAGGAGTCCACCCGACTACTCAAGATGGAAGACGAACTGCACAAGCGTGTGGTGGGTCAGGATGACGCCATTAAGTCGATCTCGCAGGCTATCCGCCGTACCCGCGCAGGTCTTAAGGATCCCAAGCGTCCTGGTGGCTCGTTCATCTTCGCCGGCCCCACCGGTGTTGGTAAGACTGAGCTGGCTAGGGCCTTGGCGGAGTTCCTCTTCGGCGACGAAGACGCTCTCATCACCTTGGACATGTCTGAGTACTCGGAGAAGCACACCGTTTCCCGTCTCTTCGGTGCACCTCCCGGATATGTTGGCTACGAGGAAGGTGGACAGCTGACTGAAAAGGTCCGCCGTCGTCCGTTCTCCGTGGTTCTCTTTGACGAGGTTGAGAAGGCTCACGCTGATCTCTTTAACTCGCTCCTGCAGATCCTCGAAGATGGTCGCCTGACCGATTCCCAGGGCCGTGTTGTGGACTTCAAGAACACCGTGATCATTATGACCACCAACCTTGGTACCCGCGACATTTCCAAGGGAGTCATGACCGGGTTCCAGTCGGGCACTGACACTCAGACCGGCTACAACCGGATGCGTGCCCGTGTGACGGAGGAGCTCAAGCAGCACTTCCGGCCCGAGTTCTTGAACCGTGTTGACGATGTTGTGGTCTTCCCGCAGCTGACCCAGGACGAGATCATCGAGATCGTGGACATGTTTGTTGGCCGCCTCGAGGCACGCCTGAAGGACAAGGACATGGGCATCGAGCTCACCCCTGCCGCCAAGGTTCTGTTGGCTACCAAGGGTTACGATCCCGCTATGGGCGCCCGCCCCTTGCGCCGGACCATTCAGCGCGAGGTTGAGGATCAGCTCTCTGAGAAGATCCTCTTCGGCGAGCTTAATGCTGGTGACATTGTGTTGGTGGATGTCGAGGGTGAAGGTGACGATGCAAAGTTCACTTTCGCTGGAATGTCCAAGCCGCGGATCCCGGAAATCGCACCGTCCGCTTAGGCGAAATAGCGCCTAATTAGATGCAAACGACTGTGCCTCCCACACCATCTGGTGTGGGAGGCACAGTCGTTTCACCGATGGCGAAATCCTGGCGATCTGGGAGGTTCTGGGTAGCCATATACAAGGTGCCGTGCTTACGGTGGGTGCGTCGGGTTACCCCGGCAAGTACCGAAAAGGCCAAGCTAGCTCGGCCTGAAAAGCATTTCTCCAGCAACGGAAAGAGGTAGGCAAATGAGCACCGAATTCAATCCGAAAAATGTAGAGAACACCACTGAAGGCATCTTCAACAATGAGGGCGGCCTGAACAACCCGGATGGTGAGCGTCAGCCCACCGAGGGTAATGACCCGAATGGACAGCAGCAAGAGGGCGGCTTCGGCGGCCTCGGTGATTTGTCCGGCAAGGCCAACGAGGCTGTAGACGGCTTGCAAGAGCAGCACAGTGACAAGCTCGGTGGCTTCGGCGACAAGGCCAACGAAATGATCGATGGTGCCCAAGAAAAGTTTGGCAACAACTAGCGCCATCCCCCAAGCCAACTAGATAGTCATTGTGGCTGTTCCCTTCGAAGGGAACAGCCACAATGTTGTCTCAGGTGGGTTAGGCCTGAAGTAAACGATTCACTCTGAGTGAAAGCCCTGTAATTTAGCTCACAATCCGGCTTGGATGGAGCTATGACTTCTTCCACACCGTTCCACAACATGGATCACTATTTGGCCATCCCCCGAGTTAGCGGCCTGGCCCTCAGCCCGGACGGGAAGCGACTCGTCACTACCGTGGCAACGCTCAACAACAAGGCCACCGAGTACAAGTCGGCGTTGTGGGAGTTGGACCCGGAAGGTGCCCGGCCCGCGCGTCGTATTACTCGAAGCGCCAAAGGCGAGGCCGGTGCTGTGTTTACAGCCAGCGGCGACCTGTATTTCACCTCCGCCCGGCCCGATCCTGAAACCTCGGAAGATGACCCGGTCAACGCACTGTGGCTCTTGCCGGCTGCTGGTGGCGAGGCTCGTGTGGTCTTATCCCGTGCTGGCGGAATCTCTGAGGTTCTTACTGCTTCCGCTGCCGAGGCGACTTTTGTTTCGGCCTCGGTTTTGTCCGGCGCCGCTGACGAAAGCGAAGACGAGGAGCGCCGCAAGTCCCGCAAGGACAAGTCAGTCGCAGCTATCCTCCACAGTGGATACCCGGTGCGTAATTGGGACGCTGACCTTGGGCCCGCGGAGCCGCGCCTGTTCGCCGTCGAACCCGATACACAAGCTGATACAGAGAAGCGTGCTGACGCAGCGGCAGTACCCACCACCGTGGACGCGCTGCCACCACTAAAGCTCCGCAACCTCACCCCACACGTGCGTGGACAGCTGCGCGAGAGTCACAGCTCCGTGAGCCCGGACGGCAAAACCATCTACACCACCCTGAACCGAGGTGTGGCACGCGGCGACATGCGCGGCGATCTTGTTTCCGTGGACACCGAATCCGGAACCATGCGGACACTTTTGGATACCGAAGGATTGGATTTTTACGCTGGGCCGGTGAGCCCGGACAATGGGACGCTGGCGTTTGTCGCGGAGTCGCATACCACCCCGCAGGAAGCGCCGCGCGTCCGGATGAACCTTCTGGATGTTGCCACGGGCCAGTCCCGTGAGCTCGCCCCCGATTGGGACAGGTGGGGGCACCCAGTGGCGTGGCTTCCAGACGGCAGCTCAGTATTGGTTACAGCTGACGACGACGGCGCCTCGCCGCTGTTCGCCGTCTCGGTGGCTGACGGGGCCGTCACCCGGGTGACGAAGGATGCCTCGGCGTACACGAATGTTCTGGTTGCGCCGGACGGCAAAACGGCCTACGCGCTGCGCAGCTCCTACGAGTTTCCCTCCGAGGTGGTGCGCATTGATCTTGCAAGTGGTGAAGTGACACGCCTGCAAGCTCCCGCCGAACGGCCCTCCTTCCCGGGAAAACTGGAGCGTGTTGAGACCGCCGCAGCGGATGGTGTCCGGGTCCCCGGCTACTTGGCCTTGCCGGAGGGTGCTTCGGAAGCAAACCCGGCTCCGCTACTGCTCTGGATTCATGGCGGGCCTTTGGGTTCGTGGAATGCGTGGACCTGGCGTTGGAACCCGTGGCTGCTCACTGCCAAGGGATATGCAGTGCTCTTGCCAGATCCGGCACTGTCAACCGGTTACGGTCAGGACTACATTCAACGCGGTTGGGGCGACTGGGGTAAAAACCCGTACACCGACTTGATGGCGCTGACCGATGCTGTGGAAAAACGTACAGACATCGATCACACACGCACCGCCGCAATGGGTGGTTCCTTCGGCGGGTACATGGCCAACTGGGTTGCCGGAAACACTGACCGGTTTAAGGCAATCGTCACCCACGCCAGCCTGTGGGCACTGGATCAGTTTGGCGCCACCACGGATGCGGCAATGTATTGGCTCAAAGAGATGACCCCAGAAATGATTGAGGCCAACTCGCCTCACCACCACGTGGAGAACATCAGCACACCCATGCTGGTGGTACACGGAGACAAGGACTACCGTGTGCCGATCGGCGAAGGTTTGCGTCTTTGGTATGAGCTGCTTTCCAAGTCCAAGCTCGCCGCTGACGACGACGGTAAAACCCCGCACCGCTTTTTGTACTTCCCAGATGAAAACCACTGGGTCCTACAGCCGCAGCACTCGAAGGTTTGGTACGGCGTGGTTGAGCAGTTCTTGGCCAAGCATGTTTTGGACAAAGACCTTGGCCTGCCAGAAACCCTAGGTTTGTAAACCCGGGTTCTAGGAAAGCTCAAACTATCCGCTTGGTCACTGTTGCAGTAACCAGCGTTGGGCACAGTGTGGGTGGGCCGTACTATGGGGAACGTGAGTTCCACGTTCCAGATTCGGCCCGCCCGCACTTCCGACGTCCCCGCCATCAAAGCATTGGTGGCGCCGCTGGCCGAAGAGCGAATTTTGATCGCCAAGGAATCCGTGGCGTACTACGAGGCCCTTCAAGAGTTCCGCGTGGCAGTCACCGAAGACGGAACAGTGATTGGGTGCGGAGCCTTGCACATTATGTGGGAGGACCTCGGAGAAATCCGCACTCTTGCCACTGACAGCGCTTGGCGTGGCCGGGGTGTGGGGCACCAGTTGGTCACCCGGTTGCTCAAAGACGCCGTGGAAATTGGCGTTAGCCGGCTTTTTTGCCTGACTTTTGAAGTGGACTTCTTTCAAAAGCACGGCTTCGAAGTGATGGCGGTACAAAGCGGTGTTGACCCTGCCGTGTACTCCGAGCTTCTGCGTTCCCACGACGAAGGTGTGGCCGAATTTTTGGACTTGGCCCGCGTTAAACCGAACACCCTTGGCAACACCCGGATGATTCGCGCTCTCTAAACATTCCAGTAGGCAAATTCCTCTACCCTGCACGGCGCCACGCGAGTATGGTCTGCTTTAGGTTTCAATTCTCAAAGCAGCCAGCAAACAGGGAGTTTCGCCATGAAAAAACTTATCAACGATCCGCGTGCAGTAGTGGACGAATCCGTAGAGGGATTTGGTCTAGCCCACGCCGACCTCGTGACAGTTAACACCGAGCCGATGTACATCACGCGCAAAGATGCGCCGGTGGCCGGCAAAGTCGGGTTGGTTTCCGGCGGCGGTAGCGGCCACGAACCACTTCACGCCGGTTACGTAGGCTTCGGAATGCTCGACGCCGCAGTGCCCGGCGCCGTTTTCACCTCCCCAACACCTGACCAGATTATTCCGGCCACTCTGGCCGTTAACTCAGGTGCCGGCGTCGTACATATTGTGAAGAACTACACCGGTGACGTGCTCAACTTTGAGACCGCGGCGGAGATGGCGGAGGCGGAAGGCGTACAGGTGCGCACCGTTTTAGTGAACGACGACGTCGCGGTAGAAGATTCGCTCTACACCGCCGGGCGGCGCGGGGTGGGCGGCACTGTTTTGGTTGAGAAAATTGCCGGCGCCGCGGCCGAACGCGGCGACGACCTGGACGCCGTTGCGGCCATCGGAAACAGAGTCAACGAGAACGTTCGTACTATGGGTGTGGCGCTCTCCGCATGCACCGTTCCACACGCAGGCGTGCCCAGCTTTGACCTCGAAGAGAACGAGATTGAGATTGGAATCGGCATTCATGGCGAACCTGGCCGGCACAAGATCGCAATGGAAAACGCTGATGGAATCACCGCCCGCCTCCTAGAACCAGTCACCTCTGATCTAGGGCTTAAGTCCGGGGAGAAAGTGCTGCTCTTTGTCAACGGAATGGGCGGGACACCACTGAGCGAGCTATACATCGTCTACCGCAAGGCACATGCGCTGCTCGCCGACGCCGGAGTCACCGTGGAACGCTCGCTGGTGGGCAACTACATCACCGCACTCGAAATGCAGGGCTGCTCCATCTCTGTGCTGCGACTCGACGAGGAAATGACCCAACTCTGGGACGCGCCAGTGCACACCGCAGCACTGCGCTGGGGGAAGTGAAATGACAGCAACACTTGATACAGGATGGGCTATCCGCTGGCTTCAGGGCTGTGCCGAAGTGATCGCCGCACACCGCGAGGAACTGATGAACTTGGACAGGGCCATTGGCGACGCTGATCACGGCGAAAACATGGACCGCGGCTTCCAAGCAGTTATCCAGAAGCTCTCCGAAACGCCTCCTGAGAGTCCCGGCGCCGCGTTTAAACTCACCGCCATGACGCTGATGTCCAAGGTGGGCGGGGCCGCCGGCCCCCTCTACGGGACAGCATTCTTGCGTGCAGCTACAGCGGTGGGCGAGGTGCCAGAGCTCGACGGCACGTTGCTGTCCACCGCTCTTACCGCAGCTCGCGACGGCATTGTTGCCCGCGGCAAAGCCGAAGTGGGTGACAAAACCATGATTGACGCGTGGACTCCGGCGGTCGAAGCGGCACAAAAGGCCGCAGCGCAGGATCCATCCGGCGTCGTAGCTGTCCTTGAAGCCGCAGCGCTTGCCGCCGAAGCTGGTGCCGTGGCGACTGACCCACTGGTGGCGCGCAAGGGGCGGGCTAGCTATTTGGGGGAGCGAAGCGCCGGGCATCGAGATCCAGGTGCGGCCTCCACTGCCTTGTTGTTGCGAGCAGCCGTTGATGCAGCTGGCTCTGCAGATTCAGCTGACGCTGGGGCTCCGGCATGACGGTGGGCTTGGTAGTGGTCTCGCACAGTTCAAAAATCGCTGAAGGTGCCGTGGAACTCGCCGCCCAAATGGCTCCGGACGTCAAAATTGTGGCCGCCGGTGGCACGGATGATGGCCGAATTGGGACCAGCCTGGAGTTGGTCATGGATGCCATGGGCTCCGCCGAATCAGGTGGTGGTGTGGTGGTCCTGACTGACTTGGGATCGGCTGTGATGACAGCCGAATCGGCGCTCGAGTTCATTGGCTCTCCGCCGGATATCCTGCTGGCCGACGCGCCCCTGGTGGAAGGTTTGGTGGCTGCTGCTGTGGCTGCCCAGGGTGGCGGAACGCTGGAGCAGGTCAAGTCCGCAGCTGAGCATGCTTTACTGCCCGCGGGATTTGGTGCTGCTGCCACTGCCACTTCCGGTGCAACTGGTGCAGGGCTCGCCGAGACTGCTCCGGCTGTGACCGGCGAGTTCGTTCTACCCAACCAGCTCGGCT
Organism: Pseudarthrobacter sp. J1763; assembly: GCF_050490295.1. Taxonomy (NCBI): domain Bacteria; kingdom Bacillati; phylum Actinomycetota; class Actinomycetes; order Micrococcales; family Micrococcaceae; genus Pseudarthrobacter; species Pseudarthrobacter sp. J1763. The sequence continues at coordinate 189,221 of NZ_JBNPEN010000005.1, forward strand.
TGCACGCCCGGCCCGCCGCGGTGTTGGCCGGAGCGCTCTCAGCCCTGGACGTTGAGATTGAAATCAACGGGGTGGACGCGCAATCGATCATGATGTTGATGAGCTTGGCCGCGAAACAGGGCAGCACACTTTCGGTTCGTGCCACCGGGCCCGATGCGCAGAAAGCAGTGGACTTTGTGGGCCAAAAAGTCCAAGAGGGCTTCGGCGAACTCTAAGCCCCCCGCCAACTCGCCCTTCTCACCTGAGCCGTCCTCACCCCCCGCCGAGTTGGCATTTAATGCTGATGTTTTCGCAGAACATTGGCATTAAATGCACACTCGGCGGGGGTGACGGAGGGAAATTAGCTCGGGAGTTGGATTCCGGCAGGGGAGCGTTTGGCCAGACCGTCGTTCACCAGCCCAGCAAGGATGCGTTCCAGCCGTTCGGGCTCAGGATTAAGCCGATGCAACGCCGCCAGAGGCACCGAGATGCACTCCGAATCCAAATGCAGATCCACCGGAGCCACAAAAAATGCACCCTCGGCCACCGGCTGCTCAGCTTCACGCAACACAGCCATCACTGCGCCACGCAATTGCCGGTCAGTCCCGTGCCACGGCTGACCTTTAGGAATGTACGACGGCGGCGGCTCGCCTTGGGCGCGCCACTGACACTGTGCAGCTACCGGACACTGCGCACACTTGGGTGATCGGGCGGTGCAGATCAAGGCTCCAAGCTCCATGACTGCCGCATTCCACATCACCGATTCGGCCGGATCTTCGGGCAGAAGTTCATTCGCCAATTGAGTTTCGGCCGCCGTCAAAGATTGCGCCGGCAACGCCGTACCTGAGACTAAGCGGGCATGCACCCGGCGAATATTCGTATCCACCACGGTAGTGCGGCGCCCGTAGGCGAACGCTGACACAGCAGCAGCGGTGTAACTACCCACGCCTGGGAGCGAAAGGAGGTCTTGGTACGCAGCCGGGACCTCGCCGTCGTACTCTTCCGTAATCGCTATTGCGGCGGCATGTAAGCGTAAGGCCCGGCGCGGGTAGCCCAGCCGGCCCCATGCGCGTACTGCCTCACCGCTGGGCTCGGCAGCCAGCGCATCGGGTGTTGGCCAGCGTTGCATCCACTGTTCCCACACAGGCAAAACCCTCACCACCGGGGTTTGCTGGAGCATAATTTCGCTCACCAAAATTCCCCAAGCAGTACACTCAGGGCTGTTCCTCAACAATGTCCGCCAGGGTAGGTCGCGGCCGTTGTTATGGAACCAGTCAGCGAGTTTGTTGTGCAGCAAACTCAGCGTGGCCGGCTCCGGGACGCTGCTGAGATGGGAAGTGGTACCCATCGACGGGGTGAGTGAGGGTGTAATAGTTTCGATGTATCCACTCTATTTGAAGAGCGAAAGTCGCGAGCGTGGAGCAGGAATGGATGGGGGAAATCGATGGCAGGCTTCTACGGCGCGGACGTTGAACAGCTCAAGGCGCTCGCAGGCGATTTTGACAAGTCAGCCAGCACCTTCCGCAGACTCGCGCAACAGCTGAACCAAATGGTTGAAAAGTCGGACATGTGGAAAGGCAACGACGCCGAACGCTTCCGGGCACAATGGCGCAGCAATCTGCGTCAACAGCTCAACAACTCTGCCCTCGCGTTGCAAAAAGAGGCCAAAGCGCTCAAGAAAAACGCTGAGGAACAGGCTCAAAGCTCAAATGCTGCTAGCGGCGGAACTGGCGGCAGTAGCTCCGGTTCGGGCGGAGGCCCTGTCAGTGGCCCCGGCGCCGGCCCCGGCGACTCCACCAAAGTTGTAGTGAAGGACAAAGACGGCAACCCCATTTTGGTGGACAAAAAGTGGTCCTTGCTCGGCGGCAACGGGCAAACCACTGTCACCAATACCTCCGGGACGGACGCCTCCGCGGATGGGCACATCAAACGAGACGGCACAAACCTAAACCTTGACGGCAAAGCCGACGCGCGCGCCGGGTACGGCGCTAAAGCAGACACCACATATCAAAACGGGCCGGTCAAATTTAGTGACACCACCGAAGGGTTTGTTGGAGCACGGGCCTCCACGGACGGCAAATTGCACCTAGGCTTGGACGGAATCAACGGCGAAGTCCACGGTGAAGCCTTTGTTGGGGCCGAAGTGAAATCAACTAAAACCACCAGCTTGGCCGACAATTGGCTGGTTGTGACGGACACCAACAGAGTGATGTACGGCGCTGAAGTCAAGGGTGACGGAGACGTTCGGATGGGGCCCGGCGGTATGCAAGCCACCGGCAATGTTGAAGCATTCGCAGGTGTGCGCTCAACTGACACCAAAGAAGCGTCGTTCTTAGGCGGCCTGTTCAAAGTTGGCGGAGAAACAGACGCCAAAGCTGGCGCTTGGGCCAGTGCAGGAACCCCCGGCGCGGGCTGGGAATCAGGTGATGGAGGCGGTAAGTGGAGCGCTTCGGGAACCGATGCTGGGGCTGGGGCAGAAGCCGAACGAACCCAGTACACCGAAATCCTGGGTCAACGTGTAGGTGTTAAGGGGTCGGTCGCAGCTGGGGCCGGCGAAGGAGAGACCTTTGACATTTCACCCCAAGCGGGCGGGGTTAAGATTGCCATTGGCGCCAAGCTAACAGACGTTGTTGGCCTTGGTGGCGGTGTGTCAGTGGACATCAGCGCACCGCGCGCCCTCGAATCAGTAACTGGTTTTGGCAGCTTTGTGAAGAAACAAGTCCTTGGGTAGCACCGAATACGTCCTGAGCAGAAGTGAGGAAACACCACATGACTGAAACAATCTTCCCGTCAACAGAACTACCGGCCTACCCGCACATTGCTGCGGAGCTGCCCAGCGACTGGACCAAACGTGCCATGCCGGACGCGCTCGGAGCACTTGTTAAGACAGTTACGGAAGGCCGCTACGCACCGAACATTGTATTGTCCGTAACCCGCCGCGGACCAGACTTCAAACTCGAGGAACTAGCCCCGGTTATTGAAGCAACCCTCAAGGACCTCGATGGCGCAGAGCCTATTGACTCCGCCTATGTTGAACTGAACGGGCTGCGTTGGTTTGTGCACGAGGTTGGTTACCAGCACCCACAAGCGGGAACACTCGTGCAGCTGGTAGCCGTTGCTGGTGTGGAAAACGGAGGGGCAATTGACCTCATCCAACTCAACGGCAGCTGCCCCCTGGGCGCTGATGAGTCCCTCCTCAATGAGTTGCGCACCGTGATTGCCAGCATAAAGGTGACACTCGTATAGTCCTCGCCTGTTCTGGCGGTGATTTGCCTCTCGCGGCGGCGTGGTTGGCGGATTTAGTGCCATACGCTACTTAACCTTGTAACCATGGCTAGGCAGGACAACTCAAAAACACCGGCGCGCGCACCCCGCGGCAATTCATCCCGCGGCACATCATCCAAGCGCAAGCCGAGCGCAGCAGTCTACCGTCGCCGTCGGCTTTTTCTGGTTTTGATCCTGCTGGTGATTGTGGCGCTCGTGGTGGGTGCCGTCGTCGCAATTTCCGCCACGACCCGCAGCAATGGCGAGGAAAACGCCAACCCAGCCAGCTCGAATACGGCCCAAAGCCCCAGCCCTACTGCAACAGCACCCAAAACGCCGGTATGCGACGAAGGCCTAGTCAAGGTCACGGCGAGCACGGACAAAGAAAGCTATGCAGCCAACGAGAAACCCAAGTTGACGCTCAAAGTCTCCAACGAGGGAAAGGTTGCCTGCCCGCTAAACCTTGGAACCTCGCAAATGGAATTCCTGATCTCCAGCGGCCAAGACCGGATCTTTAGCTCGCGGGACTGCCTCGCGAACCCCACCAATCTGAGCAAAACACTCGCTCCCGGCGCATCAGAAACTGCCACCTTTGTGTGGGAACGAAACCGATCCGCTGAAGGGTGTGTAGCTGTCAACGCAACGCCCGGAGCTGGTGGGGCCACCTATATTTTTCAGGCCACCTTGGGTACACGAACCAGCCCCAAGGCACCTTTTCAGCTGAAGTAAGGCGGCTTTATTAGAGCCGGGTTTAGAGGAACCGGTCTAGCAGGCTCGCCTCGGCCATACGGCTGAGCCCCTCGCGGACGGTGCGGGCACGCTGCTCGCCAATGCCGTCCACGGTCATCAAGTCTTCGATGGTTGCGGCCATGAGGTATTGCAGCCCGCCGAAATGATCCACCAGACGGTCGGCAACGGCCTTCGGAACAGCCTTAAGACCGGACAACAAACGGTAACCACGCGGCTGCACAATGGCGTCGAGCGTGTCCACACCGCCAGCAAAACCGATGATTCCGGCAATTTTGCCCAGATCAATCAGTTCCGAGGCGCCAAGATCCAAGAGTTTCTGAACCGCCGCTTCTACGTCTTCAGCTGAAGCCTCAGCGCCGGCGTAATCGCGGATGATGACGTCCGAACCCGGGCCGCGGCCCACCGTCAGCTCATCCAATTGCAAGGACAGAAGACGCCCGTCAACACCAAGTTCCAGAACGTATTGCGAGATCTCCTCGGAAATGCGCCGCACCATCTCTTGGCGTTGCAGCGTGATTGCCACGTCGCGGACAGTCACCATTGCTTCGATTTCGAGGGCAGAAAGTGAACTTGTGACCTGATCCAAGCGCGAACGGTAACGCTCCAACGTTGCTAGGGCTTGGTTGGCGCGTGCCAAAACCTTCTCAGAGCCCTCCAACACGTGGCGCAAACCGTTGACGTACAGCGCGATGATCTGCATAGATTGGCTAACCGAAACCACAGGGACACCGGTCTGGATGGCAACTCGCTCAGCTGTGCGGTGGCGCGTACCAGATTCTTGCGTTTCGATGCTGGAATCCGGGACCAACTGGACAGCGGCGCGCAGAATGTTGCTTGCATCCCGGTCGCACACAATGGCGCCGTCCATTTTGGCAAGTTCACGCAGTCGGGTTGGCGAAAAATCGATTCCAATGTCGAATCCACCGGAACAAATTGAGTCAATTGTTCGGTCCGAGCCGAGCACAATCAGCGCACCGGTGCGGCCGCGCAGGATTCGTTCAAGACCGTCACGCAACGGGGTGCCTGGGGCAACGCGTGCCAACGTTGCTTTGAGCGATTCTTCAGGCGTGCGCGCCATATTTGTGTTCCTCCACCGTTGCCGGATCGGCCGGCTCAGGCGGCCAGATAGGCCGCGACTTTGTGGAATCCAAAAGTGCCTTGGACTCGCCTTGAACAATCATACGGCCTGACCCACCCCAAAACCGCACCAGTGCTAGGCAAAGTGCCCCAAAAGACTTTTGCAGGTGCACCCCTTTAGTGCACTGCAATGTACGACGTCGGGAGGCCCATTTGGGTGCCTGCGCTAAACTTGAGATTCCCGCCGCCACGCGATTTCGGCCCATGGCCGGCGCCCAGTTCACAGCACTCCCGTAGCGAAAGCAGCACCGTGTCTCAAGACATCCTCCGCCCAGTCCGTGGCAACGAAATCGAAAAGCAAGCGGCCCGTCGTCGTACCTTTGCGGTTATCTCCCACCCTGACGCCGGAAAGTCGACTCTCACCGAAGCGCTGGCACTTCACGCGAAGGTCATCGGCACCGCCGGTGCGTCCTCGGGTAAAGCCAACCGTAAAGAGACAGTCTCGGACTGGATGCAGATGGAGCAGGACCGCGGTATTTCCATCAGCTCCGCTGCGCTGCAGTTTGATTACCGGGACACTGTGATCAACCTCTTGGATACGCCAGGTCACGCCGACTTCTCTGAAGATACCTACCGTGTACTCGCTGCCGTGGACTGTGCAGTGATGCTTGTGGATGCAGCTAAAGGCCTCGAAACGCAGACCATGAAGCTCTTTGAAGTGTGTAAGCAGCGCAATCTGCCCATCATTACGGTGATCAACAAGTGGGACCGGCCGGGTCTGGACGCTTTGGCATTGATGGACGAGATCACTGAACGAACCGGTTTGTTGCCAATGCCTTTGACCTGGGCCGTTGGTATCTCGGGGGATTTCCGTGGTGTTTGGGATTTGCGCAACGATCGCTTTGCCCAGTTCAAGCGCAACAACGCTGGTGCAAACATTGCCATTACCGAATACTTCACCCCAGAACAGGCCCTTGAAAATCAAGGTGCGGACTGGGAGAACGCGGTGGATGAGGCGGAATTGGTCATCGATTCCAACCTGGCCTTCAACGTTGATGAATTCCATGCAGGTAAGGCAACTCCTGTCCTCTTCAGCTCCGCAGCACTGAACTTTGGTGTTAAGGAAATCCTCGATGCTCTGGTGGATTTTGCTCCCCAGGCCTCACCCCGCCCCGACGTTACGGGAGAAACTCGGCCAGTTGACGCACCGTTCTCTGGCTTTGTCTTTAAGGTGCAGGCCGGTATGAACAAGGCCCACCGTGACCACGTTGCCTTTATTCGTGTGTGCTCGGGCAAGTTTGAGCGCGGCATGGTGGTCACTCAAGGGCGCACCAACAAATCTTTCGCCACTAAGTACGCTCAACAAGTTTTTGGCCGCGAACGTGAAGTTATTGATGAGGCCTTCCCCGGCGACGTTGTGGGTTTGGTCAACGCCTCATCCTTGCGCGTGGGGGACAGCCTGTTTATTGAGCAGCCGGTGGAATTTCCGGCCATCCCGCTCTTCGCTCCTGAACACTTCCAGGTTGCCCGGTCCAAGGACCCCAGCAAGTTCAAGCAGTTCCGCCGGGGAATTGAGCAGCTGGAACACGAAGGTGTTATCCAGGTTCTGCGCTCAGACATTCGTGGCGACCAAGCACCGGTTCTTGCGGCCGTTGGTCCCATGCAGTTTGAGGTGGTGCAGGACCGGATGGAGCACGACTTTAACGCTCCGATGCGCCTAGAACGTTTGCCGTACTCCATGGCTCGGCTCACCACGCTGGACACCATGCCTGTACTGGCGAATGTGGTTGGCGCCGAGGTGCTTTTGCGTTCCGACGGGGAGTACTTGGCCCTGTTTAACGATATTTGGGCGCTTCGCCGCATTCAGAAGAACTACCCGGATTTGGTTCTCGAGAGCATCGGTAGCGAACGCCCGCAGTTCTAGCAGCACCTACCACCCACGCCACGCCGATTCCTTCCGCCGAACCCTGGGCTGGACTCTTCGCCGAGGTCGGTGCAACGCTGCGAGCTCCCCGCAAATGTCAGGGGATTTCGGCGCTATGCACCGACTTCGCGGGCTGGCAGGGGTGAATCGACGGCGATGATTTGCTCCCTGAGGATGTCGGCGTGCCCACAATGTTGGGCTAGCTCGCGCAGCACATGCAGGTAGATCCAGCGCAGCGGCAAGGGTCCTCGGCGGTTGTGGATGACTAGATCGTCCAAACTGAGCTCCGCTGTTGCAGCACGTGATGCGTCGCAGGCACTTTGGTAGGCCGCCAGGACCGAATCAATGGTGTCTTCAGAGGTCAAAACAAATGACTCGTCGGGAGTAGCCGGGATGCCAATCTCGGCTCTGCTCCGGCCAGTAATTGCCTCGTTGAACCACACCTGTTCCACAAAGCTGGCGTGTTTCACCAGTCCTAGGAGGGTTGTCCTCGAAGGCACCAGCCGTCGTCGTACTTGTTCTTCGGTGAGCGAATCTAGACTCGCGGCTAAAGCGTTTCGGTGATCGTCGATAAACGCCTCGAACTGCTCGCGCAGCGGTTGGGTGAAAACGTCCTGCGTGGAGGCTGCTTTTGCTGGGGTGCTCATGCGAAAAGTATCCCAGCCGCGCGCGAGGTCGGTGCAACGCCGCGAGCTCCCCGCAAATTAACCGGGAAAACGACGCTATGCACCGACCTCGGCGGAAATTAGTTGCCGATGAGAAGGTCCAGGGCTTCGGCGAGGTGGCCCACTTCGCGCACCGAGAAACCTGCCGGAACTGGGCCGGGTCCGTTGGGGCTTGATGGCACAACAGCATGCGTGAATCCGAGCCGGTGAGCTTCTTGAATGCGCTGGTTGATCCCGGGAACAGGCCGCACTTCACCCGCCAAACCCACCTCGCCGAAAGCAATAAGCTTTTGTGGCAGCGCCTTCTTGGCCTTGGCGCTGGCCACGGCAAGAGCCACGGCAAGATCAGTGGCCGGTTCGCTCAGTTTCACCCCGCCCACCGTGGCCACATAGGAATCGTCCTTGTGCAATAGGCATCCCGCGCGCTGCTGCAAAACCGCCAGCAGCATGGCCACTCGCGAACTATCCAACCCACTTGTTGCCCGGCGCGGTTGGGAGTTTGGGGACTCGGCTAACAAGGCCTGAACCTCAGCGAGGAGCGGTCGACGCCCCTCGAGCGTCACCGTAATGCAGGTTCCGGAAACTGGTTCTTTTGTTCGCGAAACAAAAAGCCCGCTGGGATCAGCCAGGCCTTCAATTCCATCCTCGTTCAGATCAAAACAGCCCACTTCATCCGTGGGCCCGTAGCGGTTCTTCACGGCGCGCAGCAGGCGCAGCCGGGAGTGCCTCTCGCCTTCAAATTGGCACACCACATCAACCAGGTGCTCCAACAAGCGCGGCCCGGCAATGGACCCGTCCTTGGTCACATGCCCTACCAAAAGTGTGGTGATGTTCCGGCGTTTGGCGGAGGCAATCAGGGACGCAGCAACCTCGCGTACTTGGGACACACCGCCGGCGCTGCCATCCACGTCAGCACTGCTGAGCGTTTGCACGGAGTCCACAATCAACAAGCGCGGCTCTACCCGTTCAACCTGTCCCAAGGCTTGGCCCAGGTCAGTTTCCGCTGACAAATACAGTGAATCCGCGACGGCGTTGATCCGCTCTGCGCGCAGTTTCACTTGGGCGGCAGATTCCTCACCCGTGATGTACAAAACTTCCCGCCCACCACGTGCGAACTTGGCAGCAACATCTAGTAGGAGCGTTGACTTGCCTACCCCGGGCTCTCCGGCAAGCAAAATGACCGCACCGGGGACCAAACCGCCACCCAACACGCGGTCGAGTTCATCAACGCCGGTGGGAAGAAAAGCCGCTGTGGTGGCGTCCACCTCACCAATAGGTACCGCTGGCTGCAAAACAGTGGTTGCCGCCGTCGTTCTGGCTACTGTGGCGCCGGCCTCCTCGACGGTTCCCCACGCTTGGCACTCGCCGCAACGCCCCACCCATTTGACGGTTGTCCAGCCGCATTCGGAGCATTTATATGCAGGCGCTTTGTTGCCGCGAGTCGTTTTACTAGCCATAAATTCAGCCTAGCCGGGGCCGCTGACAAACAAGGCAATGGCGTCTACAGCTCGGGGAGATATCCTCGCGCCTCGTCGGCTTCAATCCCGGATGCTTCCATGAGGTCCACCATCAGTGGCCGGAACAGCATCACCACGGTTTCGCCCTCAAGCCGTTCCACACCAAGCATGCGTGGGTGTAGGCGCAAGGACACGGCGGCTAGGTCTTGGCGGGCGTTGCGGACATGTGCTTCCCGTGCGCGGGCGTCAGTGGCGGACAAGCCTGCAGCGAGCACATCGATGGCGTCGGCAGTTTCCTCAAGAACCTCGGCAATGTTCTCGGTGGCGGCGTCGGAAAGTGCTGCATGGTTGATGGCACTAGTGAGACGGCGCGCAAAAACACGCGAATTACGCAGTGCAAGGTCAACGAATTCCAAGGAGTGTTCGAGCCGATTGATCTCGTCCTTGTGCCTTCTATACGCCGGGGCAATGGAGGTGACTTCTCCGGAGGCGCGCAGTGTTTGCCGCATCGAATCAACAAGCGGCTGGCAACTGCGGGCTCGAACTAGGGCATGCCACGCGGCAGTTGAATCGTTGGACTGAAGCGAGGTGGCGCATTCGCGCAGCACTAAGCTAAATTCACGGAGGATTTTGGTCATGTCCTGGCGTGGCTCCCGCCGGGGGTCTTTAGCGGCCAGCATGGTGACCAGTAGTGCAAACACGCCACCGACGACGGCATCCAGACTGCGGGTAAACGGCCCGCCGGCGGGTGCCGGCAGCAAAACTACCAAGAGTGACTGCAAGCCCAATTGAGTGGTGAAGATGCTGCCGCTGTCCAGGAACCGTGCAAGAAGGATGGAAAAGAACAGTACGACGGCGGCAACCAAGATCCCGCCGCCCAGCCAGTGGAGTAGTAAATCGCCTACAACGATGCCCAGTGTGCAGCCGAGTCCTACTTCAATAACGCGGCGCAGCCGCGGTTCACGAGAAAATCCCAAGGCAATGAGGGATGAGGTTGCGGCGAAGAGTGGGCCGGTATGCCCCAACACGTATTCTGCGAAGGCGTAGGCGGCGACTGCGCAAATGGTCATTTGTAGCGCTGGAACAACGGAATTCCGGCTGCGCACGGCACCGGTGTGAAACCGTTTACTCAAGTGTTTGCGGAGGGCGGGTAGTCCGGTCGCTGGGGCCATGGGCTAAGTCTATTTGTTGACGATCGTACGCGGGGCAGTTCACATACTGTCAATAAGTTTGACGGCAAGGGTATTGCTATCGTGGCGCTAAATGTGTAAGCAAGGTAACACGTCGAGTTAACCCTCCGTTCACCTTGGGCCGTGAATTCCGTTACCTATGCCCCATAACTTCGTTGAAGGTACAAAAGTACGCACTACCGAAAAACTGCTCCTGTTCTCAGGAGGCGCCCGGTTCACGCCGGTTCGGCTCGCATCGAAAACACCCTGGAAGGGGTTCATCTAGTGAAGACATTTCGCTTCGGCCGCCACGCGGCTCTCGCTGTAATTGCAGCCGGCGCTCTCGCGCTGACCGCTTGCGGTTCCGACAACGCAACCAACACCGCAGCCACGGGCGCCCCGAGCGCTTCCGGCCCCAAGGTCACCGGTACGTTGACCGGCGTTGGCTCATCCGCGCAGGGCGCGGCCATGGACGCCTGGAAGACCAACTTTGCCTCCGCCAACCCGGGCGCCACCGTGCAGTACTCCCCGGATGGCTCCGGCGCCGGCCGCAAGGCCATCATTGACGGCTCGGCACAGTTCGCCGGTTCCGACGCATACCTCAAGGATGAAGAAGTCGCCGCGTCCAAGGCCAAGTGCGGCCCCGACGGCGCCATCAACATCCCCGTTTACATTTCCCCGATCGCTGTGGCCTACAACCTGCCCGACGTCAAGGACCTCAAGCTCGACGCCCCCACCGTGGCGAAGATCTTCCGCGGCCAGGTCGCCAAGTGGAACGACCCCGCCATCGCCGCCCTGAACCCCGGCGCCAACCTGCCTGACCTGAAGGTCACCCCCGTGAACCGCTCGGATGATTCCGGCACCACGCAGAACTTCACCGACTACCTCGCCGCCGCGGCGCCGGACGTCTGGACCGACAAGTCCTCCGGCAACTGGCCCGCGTCCCTGAAGGGTGAGAACGCCAAGGGCACCTCCGGCGTCGTCAAGACCGTCACGGACACCCCCGGCGCCGTGACTTACGCCGATGACTCCGCCGTCAGCGGCAAGATGGGTGTCGCCCAGATCAAGGTGGGCGATTCCTTCACCAAGATCTCCGCCGAAGCCGCCGCCAAGGCAGTGGACGCCGGCACGCCGGTAGCGGGCCGGAACGCCAACGACCTCTCCATCAAGCTGGACCGCAAGACTACGATCGCGGGCGCCTACCCGATCGTGCTGGTCTCCTTCCACGTCGTGTGCACCACCTACGACACCCAAGCCACCGCGGATCTGGTCAAGGCCTTCGAAAGCTACGTCGTCTCCGACGCCGGGCAGAAGGCCGGTGCCGAGTCCGCGAAGTCCGCTCCGCTGTCCAAGACGCTGCAGGACAAGGCCCTGAAGTCCATCGAGTCCATCAAGGCCAAGGCCTAGGGATCCGTTGATGCGCAAGGCATAGTGGTAACACCAGCCTGACCAAGGTTCCCTGTTCCGAAAAGGCGGCTTCTGACCGCCGGCCCGGGGCAGGGAACCTAGGCGTTTGTCCGAAGTACCATAAGATTCACCGCAGCCGGCCGGGCGAAGCCCGTTAGCCGTCGCGAAGATCGAAGCTGAAGGATCGTAAGTGACCTCCACCTCCTTGACCTCGTCCCGGGGCGCAGGCCGCGCCGGGGACAAAGTCTTTTCCGCAGCCACCCTGGCCGCAGGCTGTCTGATCCTGGCCGTGCTGTTCGGCGTGGCGCTCTTTCTGGTGATTCAGTCGGTGCCTGCCCTGGTGGCGTCGCCGGACAAAATCCAGGGCGGCAACGGCTTCTTCTCCTACATCTGGCCGATTGTGATCGGAACCCTGATCGCCGCCGGGATCGCCCTCGTGATCGCAACCCCTATCGCGATCGGCGTCGCGCTCTTCATCTCCCACTTCGCGCCCCGCGGACTCGCGTCCGGCCTCGGCTACGTGATCGACCTGCTGGCCGCCATCCCGTCGGTGGTTTACGGCGCCTGGGGTGCGGCGTTCCTGGCCAAGGAAATTTCCCCGTCCTACAACTGGCTGGCTGCCAACCTGGGCTGGCTGCCCATCTTCCAGGGTCCGGCCTCGGCCACCGGCAAGACCATCCTGACGGCGGGCATCGTGCTGGCCGTCATGGTCCTGCCGATCATCACCTCGCTGTCCCGTGAGATCTTCCTGCAAACCCCCAAGCTGCACGAGGAAGCCGCCCTGGCCCTTGGCGCCACACGCTGGGAAATGATCCGGATGGCCGTGCTGCCGTTCGGCCGTCCGGGCATCATCAGCGCCGTCATGCTGGGTCTTGGCCGCGCGCTCGGTGAGACCATGGCCGTCGCCCTGGTCCTGTCCTCCGGCGCCCTTACCGCCAGCTTGATCCAGTCGGGCAACCAGACCATCGCCGCCGAGATCGCGCTGAACTTCCCGGAAGCGGGCGGTATCAAGGTCAACACACTGATCGCCGCGGGCTTGGTCCTCTTTGTGATCACTCTCGGCGTGAACATGATCGCTCGCTGGATTATCACCCGGCACAAAGAATTCTCGGGAGCTAACTAAATGAGCACCACACTCACCACTGGGCGGAAACGATCGGCCCTGACCAAGGGCCAGTTGCCCAAGTACGCTCCTTGGATTGTCTTGGCAGCGGCAGTGATTGTTTCGGCTGCGATCTTGGCACTGATTGGTTTCAACGCTTTCGGGTGGGGTGTTGTTGCCGCCATCTTGTTCACCATTGGTTTGGTGTCTTGGAGTGCAGCAGTTGAGGGCTCACGTAAAGCGAAAGACCGTTTGGCCACCTGCTTGGTTTACGGCTCATTCTTGATTGCCCTCTTGCCGCTGGTTTCGGTTATCTGGACCGTTTTGGTCAATGGTATTCCGGGGCTTCTTACACCGGGCTTTTTGGGCACCTCCATGAACGGTGTGACCGGAGCGTCGGACAACAAGGCTGTTGAGAACGGAACTAAGGTTCTGGGCGGTGTTTACCACGCGCTTTTGGGTACCGTGCAGATCACTCTTCTGGCCACCATCATTTCCGTGCCGGTTGGCTTGCTCACCGCGATCTACCTGGTGGAATACGGCAACGATAAAGTCTTGGCCCGCACCATCACCTTCTTTGTTGATGTGATGACCGGTATCCCCTCGATCGTGGCCGGTTTGTTCGCCGCAGCCTTCTTCTTCGCCGTAGTGGGGCCGGGCACCAAAACCGGCGCCGTTGCCGCCGTCGCACTTTCGGTGTTGATGATCCCAGTAGTGGTGCGCTCCAGTGAGGAAATGCTCAAGATCGTCCCCAACGAGCTCCGCGAGGCGGCGTACGCGCTCGGTGTTCGTAAATGGCGCACCATTCTCAAGGTGGTTATTCCGACGGCGATCTCAGGTATCGCATCTGGCGTCACCTTGGCGATTGCTCGCGTTATTGGTGAGACCGCCCCGATTCTGGTCACCGCGGGATTTGCAACGAGCATCAACAACAACGTTTTTGGTGGTTGGATGGCTTCGCTGCCTACCTTCATCTACACCCAAATCTTGAACCCCACGTCACCGTCTAACCCGGGGCCTTCGGATCAGCGCGCTTGGGGTGCGGCCTTGGTGCTTATCCTGTTGGTAATGATCTTGAACCTTGCCGCACGGTTGATTGCCCGAATGTTTGCTCCTAAGACCGGCCGCTGAGCTGGTTTCCCAACATCTTTTTGCAGACCTCCAGTTAGTGAAGGAACTCCATGTCTAAGCGCATCGACGTCAAGGACTTGAACGTCTACTACGGTAAATTCTTGGCCGTTGAAGACATCAACATCAACATTGAGGCTAAGTCCGTTACGGCTTTTATTGGCCCTTCGGGCTGCGGTAAGTCCACCTTTTTGCGCACCTTGAACCGTATGCACGAGGTGATCCCGGGCGCGCGTGTTGAGGGTGAGGTCCTCCTTGACGGGGACAACCTCTACGGCCCTGGTGTTGACCCGGTAACGGTCCGCACGCAGATTGGTATGGTCTTCCAGCGTCCTAACCCGTTCCCCACCATGTCCATCCGTGACAACGTGCTGGCCGGTGTGAAGCTGAACAACCAGCGCATTTCCAAGGGTGCTGCTGACGCGTTGGTGGAGAAGTCATTGCGCGGGGCTAACCTTTGGAATGAGGTCAAGGACCGTTTGGAGAAGCCCGGTTCTGGCCTCTCAGGTGGTCAGCAGCAGCGACTGTGTATTGCGCGTGCCATCGCTGTGGAACCTCAGGTCATCCTGATGGATGAGCCTTGCTCGGCGCTTGACCCGATCTCCACTTTGGCCGTTGAGGACCTCATCAACGAGCTCAAGGATCAGTACACGGTGGTGATCGTGACTCACAACATGCAGCAGGCAGCTCGTGTTTCTGACAAGACCGCGTTCTTCAACATCGCTGGCACCGGTAAGCCCGGCAAGCTGATTGAGTTCGCTGAGACGTCCACTATCTTCAATAACCCTTCCCAGAAGGCCACCGAAGATTACGTTTCTGGCCGCTTCGGATAAACCGCACAGCGCTAAAGCAAACCCAGCGCCAACTAAGCCACAGTACGACGTCGGCCCGCACCTCATAGGTGCGGGCCGACGTCGTACGTGTTTAAGGTTTCAGCCGATAGTGGTTCCGCTAGGCGATTGCGAGCCGTTTGTGCTGGATCAGACGGATCACAAACGGCGCCGCCAAGAGCAGTGCCACAAGAATGTAAACCGCCACTGCCACGGGTTCGTTGAAGAGCCCGGCGGGATCGCCCGCGCTCAACTGCAACGCCTTACGTAATTGACTTTCGATCCGTGGGCCCAAGATGAGGCCGATAATCAGGGGCAGCACGGGGAGCCCAAAGCGTCGCATGGCGAAACCGAGAGCACCCAATACCAGCAAAATCATCAGGTCAAAGGCCTGGAGGTTCACGGCGTAGGCGCCTAGGGTGGCGAAGAACAAGATCCCTGCATAGAGGTACGGGCGCGGGATTTGGAGCAACTTTGCCCACAACGGTGCCATGGGCAAATTGATCAGCAGCAGCAAGGTGTTGCCAATAAAGAGGCTCGCGATCAGGCCCCAGACCAACACCGGTTCGTTTTCAAAAAGGAGCGGGCCGGGCTGGATGCCAAATTGCACCAGGGCTGCGAGCATCACTGCCGCTGTGGCGTTGGTGGGCAGGCCAAGCGCCAAGAGAGGTGTCAAGGTTCCAGCGGCTGAAGCGTTATTTGCTGCTTCCGGGCCGGCCACACCTTCAATGGCACCGTGGCCGAATTCTTCCTTGTGTTTGCTGAGTTTTTTCTCCACCACGTAGGAGAGGAAGGTGGGAACCTCGGCGCCGCCAGCTGGCATGGCACCGAACGGGAAGCCCAGCGCGGTTCCGCGTAGCCACGGCTTCCAGGAACGTTTCCAGTCCTCTTTGCCCATCCAGGGCTGGCCCACAGGGATGGTAGTGGTTTTTTTGCGGCGCAAGTGCGCGGCAATCCACAGCGCTTCACCTACTGCAAAGATGGCAACTGCCACCACCACAATGTCGATTCCGTCGCTTAAGAGTGGGAGGCCAAATACGAGGCGTTGCTGCCCGGTTACCGGGTCCATGCCAATCAGGCCGATTGCCAAGCCAAGGCCGAGCGAGGCGAACCCGCGGATCTTTGAGGAACCAAGCACGGCCGTCACGGTGAGCAGGCCCAGAATCATGATGGCGAGGTAGCTGGAGGGGCCCAAACTGACCGCGAACTTCACTACAAAGGGGGCGCACACGGCCAGCAATGCTGTACCGATGGTGCCTGCAACAAATGATCCGATCGCGGCTGTAGCAAGCGCCTGAGCAGCCCGGCCAGCCTTGGCCATTTTGTGGCCCTCGATCGCTGTGATCACGGTGGAGGATTCGCCGGGGGTGTTCAGCAGGATGGATGTGGTGGATCCGCCATACATACCGCCGTAGTAGATACCGGCAAACATAATCAGTGCGCTGGTGGGGCCCAAGCTGTAGGTGACGGGAAGCAATAGCGCCACGGCCATGGCCGGACCAATACCGGGCAGAACACCAACAGCGGTACCTAACAGCACGCCAATGCATGCGTACAGAAGGTTCATGGGGGTTAGGGCCGTTGCGAAGCCCTGCATCAGGAGGTTAAAAGTGTCCATGTTAGAGAATTCCCGCCAAAATACCGGCAGGCAGTTTGATGCCCAGACCGAAGTAGAAACCGTAGTAAGTTCCAAGCGCCATAACTACCGAGACGATTGCATCGCGGAGGTAGTGCCGGCTGCCGAGTGCCCAGACGCTGCCGTAAAAAAGCAGTGTTCCGGAAATAACCCAACCTGCAACGTCAATCAGCAGAATGTTCAGAACAAAGGCACCCACTAGCGGAAGAACTGTTTTCCAGTCCGTGGAGTGGCTGAGGTCAACGTCCTCGCCCTCCTCTGCCTGACCTGCGCCGCCGCGAAGCACATTGACTGTTAGAGCTACTGCGGTGATGAGCAAGAGCGCGCCGATGATTAGCGGCATGGTGCGCGGACCTACGGGGTCCGATTGTGAGTAGGGGACAACAATGCGGGAGGCGTCTACTAGGACTACGGCGCCAACCGCGCCGAGCAGGGCGGCAATGCCCAGCTCGGCGCGGTTTTTGACCCGGGAAGTCCCGGTCTGGGCTTGCTCGGTCACGCGAGACCCAACTGCGACAGCACGTCAGCTACGCGCTTGTCTTGGTCCGTGAGGAAGGTCTTGAACTCGTCGCCGGTCATAAAAGCATCGGTCCAGCCGTGGTCCTTAAGAGCCTTCTTCCATTCTTCGCTGCCGTGCATCTTGGTCAGTGCAGCAACAATGTTGGCTTGGTCAGCTTCGGAAACACCTGGAGGGGCCACAATGCCGCGCCAGTTGCTAAATTCCAGATCAATCTTGGATTCTTTCAGCGTGGGAGCGTCAACGCCCTCGAGCCGCTCGGCACCACTGGTTGCCAGAACGCGGATCTGACCGGTCTTGATCTGCTGGATGTATTCGCCAGCACCGGATGCTGCGAAGCCCAGCTTGTTGCCCAGAATGGCCGGCAGCAGGTCTCCACCGCCGTCGAAGGAAACGAAGTTAACATTCTTGGGCTCAATACCCACTGCCTGTGCAAGCTGCATGGGGAGCAAGTGGTCAGGACCGCCAGCGCTGGATCCGCCGCCAACTGAGATCTTTTTGGGATCGGCTTTCCACGCGGTGACCAGGTCATCGATGGTTTTGTAAGGCGAGTCCTTGGAAACCATGATGGCGCCAGGCTCTTGGATGAGGCGGGCCAAGGGGGTGGTGTCAGTCAGTTTGGCCTCGGACTTGTTGGTGTAGCTGGCGCCAACCACGCCCAAGCCCATCAGCATGGTGAGGTCTTTGTTGCCCTTTTCATTCACCAAACGGGCCAAGCCCACTGTTCCGCCAGCGCCGGCAAGGTTGAATACCTCGGTGTTGGTGGCGGTTTTGGTGTCATTCATAACCTTGGCTGCGGTGCGTGCGGTGGTGTCATATCCGCCACCTGCCGTGTTGGGAACCATAATCCGCAGTCCGGTCAAGGGGCCGGAGCTGGATCCTGCGGAGTTTTCGGTTTTAGCTCCGGTTCCGCTGGTAGCGCCACATCCGGTGGCTGCAATCATTAGGCCTGCAGCGACGGCAATGGCGCGCAGTGCTTTCGATCGACGCATTTGTTCCTCTTCTCATCTTTGGTGGGAGTGGAATAACCGTAAGGGGGAAAGTGACATGGCTCACCTTTGTGTTCTCAAAGATTGTTTTGTTCATTGTGGTCACGCCTGGAACGCCCTAGGAGGGTACACAACTGGCTCATAATGAATGAGACCAAAAGAAGGACGTCCCGTGCCCACCGTTGTGCCGAGCCGCAATCCACTGTTGCCAAAGCGCCGCCGCTTATCCCTTGCTGGGCAGTACCTGGCCTTGCAGTTGCTGATTGTTCTTGCCGTGCTTGTGGGCGTTATTGCCATTTCCTTGCTGCAATCAGCTGCCACCTTTGAACGTGTTGAGGGGCGCCGCGCACTTTCCGCCGCCGAGAACCTCGCCGCTAACCCTACGGTGCGCGCGCTCATCCCCACGGCCCAGCCCCGCCACGGTGCCGCACTGCCGTCACTCGCGGAGTCCGCCAGGACAGTTTCCGGCTCAAGCATTGTGGAGCTAGCAACCGCCAGGGGAATAGTTTTGACCTCGCAAAACCCGCTGGATATTGACTTGCCACTGCCGTTGGGTAGAAGCGATGTACTGCAGGGCCGGTCCTGGACGGGAACCGTGGAGATGGACGGGGACACGGTCTTGGTGGCTCACGTACCAGTACTCGACGACGACGGAAAGACGGTGGGGATTGTCGCCGTCGGACGTGAATATCCTTCCCTGTGGCAACGTTTAGGTGACACGGTCCCGGACCTGTTGGTGTATTTAGGTGTCTCGCTCGCGCTTGGCGCGGCGGGTTCATTGCTGCTGTCACGCCGGGTGAAGCGCCAAACTCTGGGCTTGGAACCGGAAGAAATCGCCGGGCTGGTGGAGCATCGCGAAGCTATTCTGCACGGGGTGAAGGAGGGCGTAATCGCCCTGGACCAGCAAGAGCGCGTCACAGTAGCTAACGAGAGCGCCAGAGAATTTTTGGGTCTACCACAAGAGTGCGTGGGCCACACTTTGGATGAGCTGGGCGTGGATCAGCACTTGCGCGCGGACCTCACCACCGAACAGCCCGACGCCGACCGGCTGGTTTTGGCGGGCGAGCGGCTATTGGTGTTGAACCGCAAACCAGTGAGCAGTAGGGGCAAAGTGATCGGTTCGGTCACCACACTGCGCGACCGAACAGAACTTTCCACGCTTGAACGCGAGCTGGGCCGCAACCGCAGCGCCACCGACACACTCCGCGCCCAAACCCACGAATTCGCCAATCAGCTGCACACGATTTCCGGGCTCATCCAGTTGGGTGAATTTGATGAAGTGGTGCATTTTGTGGACGGTGTGAGCCGGAACGGGATCTCGGATCAGATCACCTCACGAATCAAGGACCCGGCGCTCGCAGCCCTCCTGATTGCCAAAAACAGTCTTGCTGGGGAGCGGAATGTTGAACTTCGATTAGAGCCATCTTCGGCGTTGGGCCGTGTGGACGAGGGGCTGTCTTTGGACCTGACCACCGTTGCAGGGAATCTGGTGGATAACGCGGTAGATGCGGTAGCCAGTACACGGGGTGCCACTGTGGTTGTGACCATCGTGGAGGACAAAGAATGGGTGACTGTGAAAGTTCGGGACTCGGGGATGGGCGTGGAAACTGAACGAATTGAAGACATTTTCCGCCGTGGTTACAGCACCAAAACAGTTGCTGGAGAAGGCGCCGGCGAGGGTGGGCGTGGTTTTGGCCTGGCGCTAACCCGGTTGGTGTGCCGCCGGCGAGGCGGGAGTGTTGAGGTGGTCAACGATCATGGTGCCGTGTTCACCGCAACGCTGCGTAAAAGCATGACCGTTAGCGGCGCCGAGTGGGAAGGTTCGGGGGAAGAGTGATCAGGGTTCTAGTAGTCGATGACGACTTTATGGTCGCCAAGGTGCACGCTGGGTTTGTTCGGCAGAACGATGGTTTTGAAGTGGTGGGTGCTGCTCATACGGGCGAGCAAGCAGTAGCTGAAGCCAAGCGTTTGCGCCCGGACCTGGTGCTTTTGGACATCTATTTGCCGGACATCAACGGCCTTGACCTCCTCCACCAACTCCGTGAGGTTCTTCCAGAGTTGGATGTTCTGGTGATCAGTGCTGCCCGCGAGGCTGAGACGGTTCGCAAAGCCTTGCGTGGTGGGATTGTGCACTATTTGATGAAGCCGTTTTCAGCAGAGGACCTGCGCGAACGGCTGCAGCACTACCGGGAAAGCTACCGGGCGCTCTCCGCAGGATCTGCCGGGCGCGCGGCTGACCAGGCTGAAGTGGACAAGGTTTTTGGGCTTGGCGGTGTGGTGCGGCCATTACCCAAAGGATTCAGTGCTGAGACCTTGCGGATGGTTGAGGAGTTCTTGCGTGATGCCCAGAATGACCAGTCCGCTACCGAAGCAGCAGACGTACTTGGCACCTCGCGAGTGAGCGCTCGGCGTTACTTGGAGTACCTCGTAGAGGAGGGGCGCGCCGTCGTTCATTTACGGTATGGGGCTGTGGGGCGGCCGGAGCGCCGTTACAGCCGCAGCTGATCCTTAGCGATACAGCGGCGACTGGGCCAGCTGCAGCACAAAGGCCAGCAGAGCGCACATCACCGGGGTCAGCAGCCAATAACCCAAAACTCTAATCACCAAGGAACGGTTGGTGGTGCTGAAGGACTGGTTGGTTCCAGCGCCCAGAGTGGCAGCTGTGACGGTGTGTGTGGTGGAAAACGGTAGGTGGAGTCCAATCGCGCCAACAAACAGCATGACCGCACTGAGCAGGTGTGCCACAAAGCCGCGCAAGGGGTCGATCCGCACCAACCTGTGGCCTAATGTGTGCGAGATCCGCCAGCCGCCACCCAGCGTCCCCAAGGCCATACAGGCCAGCACAAGGACAATCACCCAAACCGGGCTTGAACCGTTAGCGGGGAGAGCATCGGCAGCAATCAGGGTCAGCACGGACAGGGCGATTCCGCGCTGTCCGTCTTGCAGTCCGTGGCCAAAGGCCACAGCCGCAGCGCTGACCGCTTGGGCATGCCGCAACCGCCGGTTCACCACGCTCGGTTGCATGTGCCGCACCACCCAGGTCACCGGGACTACCAAAAGATACGCGCCAGCGAAGGCCACAATCGGCGAGAGTAAGAGCGGGGCCAACACCAGTACCCACAAGGACTGGCCAACGTCAGCAACCACCCCGCCACCGAGGAGCGTACTGGCCAATGCTGCACCGGTGAGGCCACCAACAATCGCGTGAGTTGATGAGGAAGGGATGCCTCGCCACCAAGTAAAAACGTTCCACAAGATGGCGCTGGCCAAAGTTGAAACAGCCACTGTAACGCCGTTGAGACCAGGCGGCAGCACAACCCACGATTGGCTGATGGCAAGCGCGAAGGGGACGCTAATGAGCACACCAAGAGCGTTAAACATCGCCGCCAAAAGCACGGCGATGGAGGGAGTCAGTGCGTTGGTGCGGACCGCAAGTGCGACGGCGGCAGAGACATCGCGGAAACCGTTCAGGAACGTAAAAACGGCTACCAAAACGATCGCGAGGATCAGGAAAGCCAAAACCATTTAGGATTCCTTGACGATGATGGCACCCACCTGGGTGGCCACTCGCCTCATGTCCTTGGTGATTTCCACGAGTTGATTGGCCACGTCCCGATTGCGAGCGTACTGGGCGGACTTCATGTCCTTGATCAAATCAGCAACCCAAACCCGGTGCGTCCGCTCTGCGCGCCGAGCGAGGCGCAGGATTTCAATCCAGTAGTCCTCAAGATCGTCAAGGTTGTCTAAGCGCCGCATGGCGTCAGCCGTAAGTTCGGCCTGGCGGACAATGACTTCCAGTTGGTCAGCGGCGCGTTTGGGCAAGCGGTCCAACTTGTACAAGGCAATAAGTTCGGCGGCGCCGTCGAGCTTTTCCATCGCTTCGCTGAGGAAGCGCGAGAGGGTGTACATGTCCTCGCGTGGGAGCGGATTCACAAAACTCGTGCGCATGTGGGTTAGAAGTGCGTAGTGCAATTCTGTTGATTTGCCCTCGTGCTGGTGCATTTCTTCCACCAGGCGGTCGTATTCGCTCAGGGGGGCGCCCAAAACTTCTGAGAGTGTTCCGGCGCCAACAACAATTTGGCGTGCCATCTGGGACAGTAGCGTGAGGCCAGCTGTCTCTTGAGGGAAGAGGCGCAGTTTCAAAATGTACCGGACTTCAGATGAGAAGAAATAGGGTGCGGAGCCCGGCCAAAGTCATCGGTTGGACTACCGGTACTTACTTTACCGGCCCATCCATTTGGGTCTGTGCGTCCACCGGAAAGTGGATACAAAAATGGTGCCGAACCGGATACGCCTCTCGGCGGTAGGCCGCTCTAGGCGGCTAAATGTTGAAGCCCGGGGGTTTCGCGGTTCGGCACCAAGTTCAGTTTTCTACTCCCGCGCACTGAAGTCAACATTGACATTTTGGCTCAGAGCGCGCTGGGCTGTTGCTAGTCCGTGGTGCTAGTCCAACTTCTAGTCCAACTCACCGAGACGCCACGCGTTGGCCGCGTGCTCAAGATCCTCTGCGGTTTTGACTAGCTGGTGCGAATTTCTGGTGAGTTTGCTCGCGTGACCCTCATTGCCCGGCTCAGCACTGTCCGCAAGATTGGCCTGGCCTAGGGCTATAACGCGGCAAAACGCTGCCGAACGTTCCAGTGCAACGTCGAATTCGCCGTCGAACGCTCCGGACAAAATGGCGTCAGCCATAACTTTTAGCTCTTCAGCTCCCGGAGGTTCCGCCGCACCGGCCACGGCGTGAGCAACCTGCGCGGTGTGCTTACCTGCGTTGAAGTAGACCGAGATTCGCTCGGGGTCAGCGAGTGTTGCGGCGCGCAGTGCGTAGAGCCGCCACAGTGCTCCAGGGAGGGAACGAGCGGGGGCTTCGGCCCACATTTCGGCGATGGACTCCAAACCCTGCTCATCAGCCAGCTTTACCAGCCGTTTGGTGACTTTAGGGTCATCGCTTTTGCGGCCGCGGTGAACCAAAGCGTGCGCGGCTAAGTGGGCTGCCTCAGAAACGCGGGCTGGATCGGCGCCGCCAGCAAAGGGCTCAAAATCCATGGGGGCAAAGGGTTTGGGCTTGTGGGGCCGGGGGATAGAGCCGCTGTTGCCGGGACCGCTTTGTTGGTTCATACAATCACGCTACTCCTGAGACGTTGAGCGGTACAGTCTGCAGTTCTGCGCTGCTTTGTATCGTGCCGGAGCGGACCTCTGGGGAACTGTTGGCTGCGCTGATTTTGTAGTGTTTCGGCACTGTACTGGTTTGGTGTATTGGCCCGGTATTTTTCCGGCAGCTGGGCTCGAGGCGGAGGTGAGGCGATTGTTGGGGTACAGTATTAACGTCCAGAAATGGACTGGGCCGTAGGGCGCCGGAAACGGCATTCAAACGGCAGGGGCCTTTAGCTCAGTTGGTAGAGCATCGGACTTTTAATCCGTGGGTCGTGGGTTCGAACCCCACAGGGCCCACCCTCAAAACCCCCGGGAAACCGGGGGTTTTGCCAGTTAACGCGGCAGTCAGGTCCCGTTTTGGTGGGATATTCGCTGGGATATTCGCTGGAAGACGAAAACTCACGCAGCCCTGTTCCCCGTCCTTCCAGCCCAGTTGCTCGCCTTCCCGCCCACCGTGGCCGGAGGAAACCCCTACATTCCGGGGATCTTCAGCGGCGGGCTTGGTGGAATCTTGGAGCAACTGGGCTGGAAGGCCAGAGCTTGATGTTCCGTGAGCCCTAAAACGTGTGGGCGTTGGTCAAAACCGGCAGCTTTTCGCGGACCGCGCTGACTTCGCTCGGATCAATGTCCACCACTGTCAGCTCAGGCTTGCCACCCAAGGCGGCAAGAGTAACGCCCAGTGGGGACACCACCGCGCTGTGCCCGATGCCGGTGGGCGCGCTACCCCGGGATTCCACACCCACACTGGCCGGATCGCCTTGCCCGCATGCGACCACAAATGACGTGCTGTCTAGAGCCCGGGCCCGCACCAGTAGGTCCCATTGTTCGGCTTTGCCCTCGCCAGCTCCCCACGACGCGCACACAATGTTCACCTGGGCACCGAGTTTGGCGTTGGTGGTAAAAAGTGCCGGGAAACGAACGTCGTAGCAGGTCGCAAGGCCAAATACGGTGCCGTTGAGTTCAAAGGTCACCGGTGATGTTCCGGGTTCCACGGTGTCCGATTCAGCAAAACCGAACGCGTCGAAGAGGTGGATCTTGTTGTAGGACGCTTCAACACCGGGCCCAGTTGCTAGGAGTGTGTTGGTTACCCGACCGTTGGTACCGGGCGTGAACATCCCCACCACAATCACAATCCCCAGCTCCTGCCCCATGCTGCGCACGGCGCTTGCCCATGCCCCATCTAGCGGCTCTGCGATGTCGGTGAGAGAATTTCCGAAGGCCCGCATGGAAGCTTCGGGGAATACCACCAGCTCCGCGCCGGCACTCTTGGCTTGGCCAGCGTAATCCCGGATGATGTCTAAGTTGGCACTCAGATCAGCACCGGTGATGATTTGGGCAATTGCTAAACGCATCGGGTCACTCCAGATTGTTGTATACATAATGTATGCGAAAAACTTCGGCCCTTGCCGTGTCCGGCAGGGATAAGGCCTACGCCTACTTGCGCGAAAGTGTACTCGTCGATCCACAAATGCAGGGCAAGTTCCTCAACGAACAGGAACTCGCAGCCCAGATTGGCGTTTCGCGAACTCCCGTCCGGGAAGCACTACTGCTGCTTGTTTCAGACGGGCTGGTGGAACTCATTCCTCAACGCGGGGCCTATGTTCCGCTGGTAACCGGTAGAGAAATATCTGAGCTGATGGAACTGCGTGGTGTGCTTGAAAGCCATGCTGCTCGCCTAGTTATTGAAGCGGGCCAAACCCCGGCCCAGGAAATGCAGGCCACCCTTGAGCAACAAGCTGGCTTGTCCCAGCAAGCGGATGCTGAAGCCGCCCATGAGTTCATCCGATTAGACACGCTCTTTCACCAACAGCTTATTGACGCTGCTGGAAATGAACTGATCTCCCGCACGTACGGCAAGCTGCACGTGCGGCAGATGTTGGTGGGTGTGGCCGCGTTGTTCCGCACTGGTGGCCGGCGGCAGCAGGTCTGCGCTGAACATCAGCACATTGTTGATGCTTTGAAATCCGGCGATGTGCAGCAGGCCCAAGCGGCCATCGATCAGCATCTGGTGGCCACCCGGGACCTCCTGCTGCACACCTAAACCGGCTTCGAACAACATGGCGCCTAGCGCACTGCGGAACCTTCGAGCAGCAGGCGGTACTCCTCGTCTTCGTCAGTGTTTGAATCCCGGCCCAGTGAGAGCCCAATCAACGTTACGACGGCGGCTACCGCAACGTAGATGGCCACCGGAATCCAGGTGTTGAATTCCGAGAGCAGTATGGTGAACATCAAAGGTGCGATGGCTCCGCCGATCACACCAGCAAAGGTGTAGGCCAGTGAGCTACCCGTGGAGCGTAAGCGCGGGGAGAACTGTTCCACGATGAAAGCTGCCTGCGGACCGTACATAAACGAGTGCGCCATCAAGCCAAGGACAATTCCTACAATCAGCATGGGTTGGCTGTTTCCGCCCAGGACTACAAAGAAGATAAAGGTCCAAATGGCACCAGCGCCGGCTGCGATTCCGTAAACCCAGCGGCGGTTGAATCGGTCAGAAACTGCACCGGCCAGCGGGATCATAAACAGCTGGAACGCTGAACCGATCAAAACAGCAGTGAGCACCTGGTTGCGTTGGTAACCCAAGAATTGGATGCCGTAGGTGAGTGTAAATACGGTGAAGAGGGCGTAGAGCACGTCCGGGCCTACGCGGCACAAGGTGGCAGCGATCAGCGGGCGGAGTTCTTTGCGGAAGACTTCGCTCACTGGCGCATTTGGCTGATCGCCATGGGCCTCGATGGCTTTGAAGATGGGGGTGTCTTCGAGACGCAGGCGAATCCAAAGACCGAAGCCAACCAGCAGTGCGGAGATCAAGAAAGCGATGCGCCAGCCGAAGGAAATGAATTGCTCGTTGCTGAGCGTCACGGTCAGGATGGCTAGGGCGCCGTTGGCCAGCAGGTTACCGGCGGGTGGGCCAACTTGGGCTGCGGAGGCCCAAAAGCCTCTGCGCTTGGGGTCACCATATTCGCTGGAAAGCAGCACGGCGCCACCCCACTCGCCGCCTACGCCTACACCTTGAGCGAAGCGCAGTAGCACCAAGATGATCGGGGCTGTGATGCCAATGCTGGCGTAACTGGGCAGGATGCCGATCAGTACTGTTGCAACGCCGATAATCATCAACGTGGTGACCAATACTCGCTTACGGCCAATGCGGTCGCCAAGGCGGCCGAACACAATTCCACCGATGGGGCGGGAAACGTAACCCACCGCGTAGGTGGAGAAGGCCAGGATGGTTCCGGTCAGGGGATCTGATGAGGGAAAGAAAACAATCGGAAATACGACGGCGGCAGCGGCTGAGTACACGGCGAAGTCGTACCACTCCAGCGCCGTGCCGGTGAGGGATGCGGCAAAGGCCTTGTAGAGGCCCTTGGGGCGGACGGGTTTATTCGGTTGGGGTGCTGCGGCATAAGCCGGAACTGAGGCGTTGGCCATGCGGGGTCCTCCATGAGTCTTTTTTACGGTGACGCCTGTCACACTGGCGTTAGATGTATACATTACGCATACTGGATGTACATTGGCGACTGTTTCTGGTTTCTAATCTGTAAATTTTCCGGCACCACCAGCACAGAACGGATAGAACATGACTACTTTGAACTTTGAACTCCCAGACGGCACGGTTGAGGAAGTTCAGGTCAAGCACCTACTCAACGCTGGCTACGCGGGCCGTGAGCAAGATGAAGTTCAAGCCCACATTGCTGAACTGGCCGAATTGGGCATCCCTGGCCCCACCACAACCCCTGCCCTGTACCCGGTTTCGCCGTACTTGGCGCAGCAGACCTCCGAAGTCCGGGTCCAGCATGCCCGCACTTCAGGTGAAGCAGAATGGGCCCTCATCATCGCGGAGAGCGGCGTTCTCCTCACCGTGGCTTGTGATCACACTGACCGCGAGCTTGAAGTTCACGGAGTCGCCTGGAGCAAAAACGCCAGCCCGGATGTTTTGGGACGGAAGGCTTGGCGTCTTGATGAGGTTCGCGAGCATTTGGACCAGATCACTCTCAAGGGATGGGTGGGTCAGGGCGACGTAGCAGACACCCTCATTCAGGACAGCTCCTTGGCCGCACTCCTGAGCCCGGACTACTGGCTCGAAGTACTCACCGAACGTGGGCTCAACCAGCCCGGCACCGTCCTGATCTCTGGCACCGTAGCCATGGCTGCCGGCGTCGACCAGTTTGCCCGCAGCTGGAAGGTAGAGATGACGGATCCCGTCACCGGACTGTCAGTGGATGCCGCCTACGTGGTGGAAAAAATGGCCGAGCCAATCGGCTAATTGCCGCGGCGCGCGTAGTCCCAGCTGTCCTGGGACTACGCTGTACCTATGACTGTTGTCGCCATGATTTTCGCCGCCGTTGCCGGGCTATTGCACGTGTACATTTTCACGATGGAATCCATTACCTGGACTCGCCCGGCAACCTGGCAGCGTTTCAGCGTAGCCTCGCAGGCGGACGCTGAAACCACCAAAGGTCTTGCTTACAACCAAGGCTTTTACAACCTGTTTTTGGCCATTGGTGCCCTCCTCGGCGTCGTTCTGGTTATTGCCGGCCAGCCGCAGGTTGGCTGGACTCTGGTCTTTACCGCGTGTGGATCGATGCTCGCAGCAGCCCTTGTGCTCGCCTTGAGCGGCAAGCAGTACCTCCGTGCCGCAACCCTTCAAGGTACGACGCCGTTACTCGCCGTTGTGTTTGGCCTGCTTGCGTTGGGTATGGCTTAGCCACTGCTAGCTTCTCCTGGTGGGCTGCGGCTCGGCGAATAGCCGAGGGGCTTGCGTCCTAGGGTTCTTAGTGCCACGCTCAAGAAATGAGTCAGGACATCAAAGCCACAAGCGAAGATCAGTTTGCCCAAGAAGTTTCCACGGTCCGCAATGAGAAGCTTCACCGCTACGAAGTGCGAGTGGGAGATCAACTCGCCGGTTTCGCAGCGTACCTAGACAAGCCTGGGCATATTGACTTCACCCATACAGAAACCTCGGAGGACTTCCGCGGCCGCGGTTTGGCCGGTGTTCTGGTGCGGTTTGCACTCGATGACGTGGTGGCTTCAGGTAAACGCATCATTCCGCATTGCCCCTACGTGGCCCGTTTTGTCCGCGAACACGAAGGCTACGAGCAGTACGTGGATTGGCCGCAGCCTAAAGCCTAGTTCTCGCGCCGGGCTGGGGGTTCACACGTCTAGCTGAGCCGAATAGGGTGGCTGGATGAACTCAACCGCATTGATCACAGGAGCAACCGCTGGTCTTGGCGCAGAATTTGCCCGTCAGCTCGCCCAAGCCGGTCATTCCCTCATCCTCGTTGCGCGCAACGAAGAACGACTGCAGGAAACGGCAGGGGAGCTGGAACGCCAATACGGGATCACGGCTGAGGTGATTGCCGCGGACCTCACCGACGACGGCGGTGTGGCGGCCGTCGTCGAACGTTTGAGTGACCCGGCACGGCCGGTGAGCATTCTGGTCAACAACGCCGGCTTGGGACTTCTTAAGTCCTTTGCTGAAAACCCCATCGAGGACGAGAAGAAACACCTCAAACTGCACGTGGAAACGTCCATGGTGCTCACTCATGCCGTGCTGGAGAGCATGCTCAGCCGGGGCGAGGGCAGGATCATCAACGTTGCAAGTGTGGCAGCATTTCTGCCTCGTGAAAGTTACTCAGCCGCAAAGGCGTGGCTGCTGAGCTTTAGCCGTTGGGCCAACCTCGCTTACAAAGCGCGGGGTGTGCAGGTCACAGCAGTCTGCCCAGGGTTCACTCACACCGAATTTCATGACCGGATGGGTATGGACAAAGGTATGGTGCCAAAATTTATGTGGCTCCAGGCTGAGCAAGTGGTGCGGGAAGGCTTGGCTGACAACGTACGCGGCAAGTCAGTGTCCATCCCGTCTCAACGCTACAAAGCATTGGTGGCACTGACTCGGATCTTGCCAGACAGGATCAAATCCGGACCGGCTAGAGTGCGGAAAGCATCATTGCCCAGTTAAACGCCGCGGGCCTGCATTCACTGAGTGAATGCAGGCCCGAACAAGCGGGACAACAGTTGCCAGCTACGAGCTAGACCTTGGCCGGTTCTCCCGGCGCTTCAGGAGTAGTTGCTGGCTGGAACGTCTCATCAAACGGCATCTCGTTGAGGTCAATCAACGGGTTCTCGTCTTGAGTGGCCACAAGTTCCTTGGCTTCCGCCACGGAGTCCACGCTCGGCATGGAGCCGGGAAGCGGACGGTTAGCTGATTCCTTGAGGAAGTAGATGGCGATTGCACCAATGGCTGAAGTCGCCATCAGGTAGTAAGCGGGCATCATGTCGTTGCCCGTGGCTCCAATGAGGGCGGCCACAATAAACGGTGTGGTTCCACCAAAGATGGCAACGGCGAAGTTGTACGCAATGCCCATAGCGCTGTAACGGCTAGCGGTGGGGAACTGTGCTGGCAAAGCCGAAGCCAAGTTAGCCACATAGAACGTCACGGGGAATGCGATCATGGCCAGGCCCAAAAGCGTGGTCCAAATCTCGCCAACACCTATCAACATAAACGCAGGAATGGACAGGACCACGGTGCTCAATGCACCAATCCACAGCACGGGGCGGCGGCCAATCTTGTCTGACAAACGTCCGGTCAACGGGATGCACAGGCTCATAATCACCAACACGGGGATGGTGAGCAAAGTGCCGTGGAGCTCGTCGTAACCCTTGGACTCGGTCAGGTACGTAGGCATGTAGGACGTGAGAGCGTAACCAACAGTGTTAGCTGCGGCCACCAAAATCATGGCAACAATAATCGGGCGCCAGTTAGCCTTGACCACGCTGACGGGGCCCTTGGAGGCGATGTCGTCGCCGGAAATAGCTGCGTTGGCGTTGGCTTCCTGAGCGTCCAGGGTGGCTTGGAACTGCGGGGATTCCTCGATCTTGCTACGGAAGTAGACGGCGATCAGGCCCAAAGGACCGGCAACCAAGAACGGGATGCGCCAGCCCCAAGCTTCCATGGTGTCTTGGCCAAGGGTGATTTGGAGTACGGAGACCAGGGCTGCACCAAGAGCGAAACCAATGTAGGAACCCATGTCCAAGAAGCTTGCGAAAAAACCGCGGCGCTTGTCCGGAGCGTACTCGCTCACAAAGGTTGTAGCACCGGCGTACTCGCCACCGGTGGAGAAGCCCTGTACGAGCTTGAGGACAACCAGCAAAACAGCTGCCCAAATGCCGATCTGCGCGTAACCGGGCAGTACACCAACTAAGAAGGTGCTGGCGGCCATCATCATCAAGGTTGCGGCCAATACTTTCTGGCGGCCAACCTTGTCACCGAGCCAACCGAACACCACACCACCGAGCGGGCGGGCAATAAAGGTGGCAGCGAAGGTTCCCAGAAGGAACAGCGTCTGCACGGATTTGTCGGCCTCAGGGAGGAATACCGGACCCATAGTGGTGATCAAGTAGCCGAACACACCGACGTCGTACCATTCCATGGTGTTACCCACAATGGTGCCGCCGAGTGCTTTCTTCAGCATGGGCTTATCTACTACGTTTACGTCCGAGACTTTCAGACGGCGTTGGCGCAGAGGGAGTCTTAGTTTCTTGCCAGCGGACTTTCCTGGCGGCGTTGCGGCCAGATTGTCCCTAACGGTGCCATCGGCACCAAGATTCGGTTCGGAATTGCTTCGGTCATTGGGCATTTGTGTTCTCCTGTGGAGGTCATTTGCTTGCGACTTCTGTGTGCCCCGCTCCGGGCAGGCAATCAATTTTACGCGAAAAATAACGTTTCACCGAGTTAAATGCGGCCTTCTGGCCTGTTTTGGCGGGGTTTCGGCTGCCAATTCGCCGCTCTGAAGACTTTTTACTATGCCGTGTTTTTCCTTGATATCGCGTGGATTTTGCAGACAAATCGGAGGATTCTCTCAGGTGATTAGACTCCGTTACAAAATTGTTTGCAGATTTCTCCGCCGAATGGGTAGATAACGCTGTTTAGAGGTGATTCAAAGGGACATTATCTACCCATTCGGCGGAGAGGGGAGGGGCCTAGGCAGTGACATGCGGGCAGGGTAGTCCTAGGATGAGGGAACCTTCATTTCAGCGACGAAAGGAAGCACCATGACAGCCCATCAGAGCTCTCCCGGCGACCAAGCGGACATCCCCGACGACGTTGCCAATCACCTCGGCGAAGCGATCAGCATGAGCAACTCACCAACGGCCCCACCGGTATCAGAAGCGAAGCCAAAGCTACCCGAGGCACAGCATTGGCCCGACGGCAATGGCAAGCACAAACACCCCAACGACCACCTAGATTCGCATGGTCGTTCATCCGGGGGTGCTGGCGCTAACGCCATTCACAGAACCAGTAGGCCACAGATGCCGCACTCGAACTGACACTCAAACTACAACCCCTTAAAGCACCTGTGGCGGGAACAGCGTTTGCTGTTCCCGCCACACGTGTATTCAGAAGAACTAGTTACGCGTTGACCGATTCTGCAGCGGTCATGTGCGCCGGCTTTTTGCCAACGTAACGCTTGAGAGCCACCACGGCGAATGCGGAAATGATTGTTCCAACGGCCACAGCCAAGAGGAACATCAGGAACGGGTCAATGGCGAAGAATACAAAGATTCCACCGTGCGGAGCCTTTGAAGTCACACCGGCCGCCATAACAATGGCACCCGTTGTCGCAGCGCCAACCATCGACGCCGGGATCACACGCAGCGGGTCAGCTGCGGCGAAGGGAATGGCACCTTCAGAGATAAACGATGCGCCTAGCAGCCAGGCCGCCTTACCGTTCTCATGTTCAGCAGCACTGAAGTGCTTTTTGTCCAGCGTGGTGGCCAAAGCCATGGCCAGCGGTGGCACCATACCTGCGGCCATCACGGCGGCCATAATCTGCCACGGAGCCTGGTTGGTGACGGACGCTGCACCCAAACCGGCCACTGCGAAGGCGTAAGCAACCTTGTTCACGGGGCCACCGAGGTCAAAGGCCATCATCAAGCCGAGGATGATGCCCAGAACAATGGCTGAGGCGCCAGTGAGGCCTGAGAGCCAGTCATTCAAAGCAACGGTCAGGGCCTTGATGGGTCCACCCAAAATCAGGAACATCAGACCGGACGCCACAATCGAGGCGATCAGTGGGATGATGGCTACCGGCATCAGGCCGCGCAACCAACGAGGAGCGTTCAGGCGGCCAATGGCGTGTGCTGTGTAACCGGCCAAAAGACCACCAACAATGCCGCCCAAGAAGCCAGCACCCATAAATCCGGCTACAGCACCGGCGGTGAAACCTGGGGCAATGCCGGGACGGTCAGCAATGGCGTACGCGATGTAACCTGCCAGCGCGGGGACCAGGAAGCCCATGGACAGGCCACCAATTTTGAACAACACAGCACCCAAGTAGGCGCCGAGCGGTCCCAGAGCTTGGGCAGGGTACTCAGAGGGCAGGTTGCCAAAGTTGTTCTCCAGCACCATTTTGTCCGCGAACTTGGTGATCTCGAAGCCACCCAGCAAGAAGCCCAGAGCAATCAGCAAACCGCCGGCGGCAACAAAGGGGATCATGTAGGAGACACCGGTCAGCAGCGCACGCTTGAGCTTGGCGCCGATGGACTCGCTGCCCTCGGCGTCCGCATCCGACTCAGAAGAGCCCGAGCTGGCTGCCACTCGGCGAGCGTTCGGGTTTTCCGCCGCTGCAAGAGCTTCACGGATCATCACGTCAGGCTCGTCAATGCCACGTTTGACGGGGGACTGGATCACTGGCTTGCCAGCAAAGCGGTCCTTGTTGCGAACATCCACGTCAACGGCGAAGATCACGGCATCAGCAGCGGCAATTACCGAGGCGGGCAGCGGGGTGGCGCCTGAAGAACCCTGGGTTTCCACCTGAAGGTCAACACCGGCTTCCTTGGCTGCAGCAACCAGTGAATCAGCGGCCATGTACGTGTGGGCAATACCCGTGGGGCATGCCGTGACGGCGACCAAACGCTTAGGTGCCGCGCTTGCCGTCGAACCTTCAGAAACCCCTTCAGAAACCGCGGCGGCGGCAGTAGCGCCAGCAGCGGGGGTTGCCGCGTGGGCGGCCGGCTTGTCAGCAATAGCCTCGCCGACCAGCCCAACAATGTCTGCCGGGGTGGCTGCGGCGCGCAGGGCTGCGGTGAAGTCCTTTTTGATCAAAGAACGTGCCAGTTTAGAGAGCAGCTTGAGGTGTTCCTGATCGGCGCCTTCGGGGGCGGCGATAAAAAAGATCAAATCGGCAGGGCCGTCCTTAGCGCCGAAGTCCACAGGGTTTCCGAGTCGAGCCATGGCGAGCGATGGGGTCAGCACGGAAGCGGATTTACAGTGCGGGATAGCGATGCCGCCAGGGATACCTGTGGCGGTCTTCTGCTCGCGAGCAAAGGCATCGGCAAAAAGGGATTCGAGTTCCGTGGCGCGGCCGGCCGTAGCCACCTTAGTGGCAAGGGTGCGGATCACATCCGCGGGCGAATCACCCAGGTTTTGGTCGAGAATCACAAGATCCTCGGTAATGAGCTGCGTCATTGTCAGTCCTTTGTTTGGTCAACAACGTTGGTCAACAACGTTGGTGGAGAACGTTTGGTGGGGCAGGGGTGGTGCTGAGTTTTAGTTGTTCAGGTCCGTGATGGTCACGGATTCAGGATGGCTTTGTTCAAGCGTTGGGACGGTGGAGCCTGGCAAGGATGCCGCGGCGGAACCGTGGGCCACAGCTTGCCGCAGGCAATCCTGCGGGCTGGCCCCGGTGCTCGCCGCGAGTAAGTAACCGGCAAGGGCCGAGTCGCCGGCACCCACCGTGGAGACGGCGGTGATGGGCGGGTGCGTTGCTAGCCACGCGCCCTCGGTGGTTACAAGGACAGCGCCGCCGGCACCGAGTGTTGCCAGCACCGCACCAACGCCAAGACGTACGACGGCGGCAGCAGCTTGGGCGGCCAGGCGCGGATCCGCTTCGAGCTCTTCTGCGGTGCCCACGTTCTCAAGGCCCGCAAGGCTGGCGAGCTCAGCGAGTTCTTCGGCATTGGGTTTGAGTAGGTCAGGGGCAGATTCGGGTCCTGCTGCGATGGATGCTGCCAGGGGTTCCCCGGAAGAGTCCACAGCGATCAGCGGAATGTGTCCGGCGGTGCCGTGCGAACGGATGTGCCGCACGGTTTGAGCGTAGAAGTCCATCGGAACACCGGGCGGGAGTGAACCGGCCAGCACCACCCAATGAGCATTGGAGGACTTTTCGTCTAGAAGCTCGATCAGAGCCGCTTGAACTTCTGCAGTGAGCTCGGGGCCGGGCTCATTGATCTTGGTGGTCACGCCGCCGGGCTCGGTGAGCGTGACGTTGCTGCGCAAAGATGCACCGATGGGCAGCGCAACGTAGGGGACTTCGGCAGCGTCGAGGCCGGCGAGAAGGGGATCTTGAGGGTCGCCGGGGAGGACGGCCAATGTTGGGATCCCGGAGGCGGCGAGGGCTCGGGAAACGTTGACGCCCTTTCCGCCAGACTCTTGCCGCACGGCCACAGCGCGTTGGACTTCGCCGCGTTCCAGGGGGCCAGGCAATTCAACGGTGCGGTCCAGGCTGGGGTTTGCGGTCAGTGTGACGATCATACGAGGACAACTTCCACTTGGGCTTCTGCGAGGGCACTGGCGAGCTCGGGGGACAGCGTCCCGTCAGTGATGAGGGCATCAATTTGGTCTAGGGAGGCGAACTGGACCAGCGCTTCAGTGCCGAGCTTGCTGGCATCTGCGAGGACCACCACGCGTTGGGCAGCGCGGACTATGGCCGCTTTCACTGCTGCCTCTTCGGGATCAGGGGTGCTGAGCCCAAAATCGGCGGCAATCCCATTGGTGCCAATAAAGGCAATGTCTGGGCGCAAGCTCCGCAGGGCTTCTACTGTTGAATGTCCGACGGCGGCGCGGGTCAGTCCGCGGACTCTGCCACCCAGGAGCTCCAAGGCGATGTTGTTGTTGCCAGCCAGCGTGGCGGCGATGGGAACAGCGCTAGTAATAACAGCCAACGAAGCCGCGTTGGGACGGTCTGCGAGTAGTTCAGCCAAGGCGCCCGTGGTTGAACCCGCGTCAAGGATGATGCTGCCGGCACCGGCTGGGATGAGTTTGAGGGCTGCTCGGGCGAGGCGTTGTTTGGCCTCTTGTCCGCGTTCGAGCCGCTCGCTGATGTTCGCTTCTATGGTGCTGGAGCGGTCGGCGGAGACTGCCCCACCATGAACTCGGCGCAGCACGCCGTCGGCCTCTAGTGTGGCGAGGTCCCGGCGGACCGTTTCGGTGGTGATGTCGAAGCGCTCGGCCAGATCGGTGACGCTCACGCGTCCGTGGGAGGAAACCAGTGAGGTAATCAACTGGTGGCGTTCTTCGGCGAACACTGGCCCTCCTTTGGGACGAAAACTGTGGTGATTCCACTCACATACATGTGGGAATAATTGAGAATATCTGTGTTTATGTTGGCCTGTCAATAGAAAACAACAAAAAGCCAAGTCTGGTGGGTGGGCTGAGCTCGCCGAGTGCTCCTTAAACACGCAGGGCCCCTTAAACACGCAGGGCCCGTCGGATCGATCCGACGGGCCAAGCGTTTGCAGTCAAAACAACATATTAAGTTCGGTGCTGTTGCACGTTGCTCAGAGGCCACTCTCGCGGCTCTCGTGGCGAGTCACCGTTTCACCCGTATTGGGGTCAACCAACTGGCGGGACTCGGAAACGCGGCGGTTGCGCCCAGGGCTGGCAACCACCAGCGAGACGATCAGGCCCAAAACACCCACGGCCATCAGGATGTAACCCACCAGCGCCTGGTCCACAAAGGGAATCAGGCCCGGGGCGAGGGCAAAAGCCAAAATGGCTCCGACGGCGATCAAGAATATGGAAGAACCGATTCTCATGCTGCTCCTTCAATTGATGGAAATAACAACACTTGCATTTCACAGTCTTGCACCACAAGCACTCTGAAGGGCTCTGTAGGCTGTGCACATGCAAAATGTGTTGTGGTCCAAACCGGAGGAATCTAGAGCCGGAACGCCTCTCTTGGTAATGCTTCATGGTTACGGCAGCGACGAAACACGCATGAGCAAACTCTTTGAGCATCTTCCTCCAGAGTTCACCTGTGCAGCCCTCCGCGGACCCAAAGAGATTGCCGAAGGCTATGGCTGGTTCCTCTTGGACTACTTCCTCACTAATGATTTTGCCGAAGTCATTAGTGCCACCCATCAAGTGTCCAGTTGGATCAATTCCGTGAGAGAGAACCACAGCAGCGTCTCACTCTTGGGCTACTCGCAAGGAATGGCCATGGCCAGCACCCTGCTACGGCTAAAACCCACTGACTACAGGGCAGTGGTTGGCCTTTCCGGATTTGTCCTCGAGAACGAACTGTTGGCACTGAGTGAATCTTTTGATGCTCCGCCGCCTTTCTTCTGGGGCCGAGATAAAGCTGACTTTGTGATCAACGAGGACGCCACAGCTCACACCGAAGAATGGCTCAACAACAACACCCAACTCACAGCACGCAGCTATCCGGGAATGGGGCACAACATGTCCAAAACCGAAATGGCAGACGTCAGTGCATTCCTTCGGCACTACGTACTCAACCACTAAGTTCTCAACCGTTTAGTACCCCACGATCAACCATTCGGTTGATGGCAGCGCCAGCGTGCAACGGAAGAATTGAAGACATGAAAAAGCTTCTTTACGCATCCTTCACGTACGCAATCGTCGGTGTTTTCTCCGGTCTGTTCTACCGCGAATTCACCAAGATGAATGACTTCACTGGCCAATCTCAGCTCGGCCTGGTCCACACCCACTGGTTGGTCCTGGGCTTTATGGTCCTGCTGATCGTCCTAGTCCTCGAGAAAGTCTTCAACATCTCCGCAGCAGCACCCAAGCTCTTCGCGTGGTTCTTCGGAATCTGGAACGCCGGTGTGATCATCACCGGCGGCATGATGCTGGTCAAAGGTTCCATGGTGGTTGCCGGTGTTGACGCAACATCCAAGGCGCTCGCAGGAATTGCCGGAACCGGACACATGCTTCTGACCGCAGGGCTGATTCTGCTATTCCTCGCACTGCGAAAAGCACTCGGATTCAACAAGAAAACCGTCGCCGCGCCAGCAGTTTGATCTAGTGTTGTCCTGAACCGTTCTAACCAACACTTCAGGGGAGACGATGGTCAAGCGCAACAATCCGGCAGTACGAATCGCTCAAGAAACAGCTCACAAAGCGATCTTTGACGAGCAGGGAAATCCCAAGCCAGGGCTGCACAACGCACTCATCAAAGCAGTGGATGTGCAGCGGCCCTTGGTCCTTGCGAACCTTCGCAGGCTCCGCAAAAAGCACCCGCGGGCCACGGCCGGTGAGCTGATCGCCAAACTGGACCGGGACTACCTTCTGGCAGTCTCCGGTACCGGGGCAGCGGCAGGTGCTAGCGCCGTCGTACCCGGAATTGGAACCATCGCCTCACTGGGGCTCTCGGCGGGAGCCACCGTTGCATTCCTCGAAGCGACGGCGCTCTATGCCTCCTCTGTGGCAGAACTGCACGGGATTCACATGGTTGACCCGGACAAGTCACGGACGATGGTGATGGCCATTATGCTCGGCGAAGAAGGCACCGCACTGCTCAGCGCACTCAGCGGACAGAGCGTCGGCACGTCTAAGGGCGCTAGCCAAGTGTGGGGATCGGTGCTTGGGAAATCGAAACCACTCACCGGCTTTATCTCCATCCGTGAACGCATTCAAAAAGCGTTCTTGCGTTCACTCCTTAAGCGGCAAGGCACAGCGTTTTTGGGCCGAGCTTTGCCGTTCGGGATCGGCGCTGCCGTGGGTGGTGCCGGAAACCTCATGATGGGCAGGGCTGTTGTGGCAAACACCCACCAAGCCTTTGGCGAAGTGCCACTGGTAATGCCGGGCGAAGTTGTTTCAACATCCGGACCAAGCCTGCAGCCAGAACTTACTAACGAAGGGCAGGCCGGCAATGGATCTTAACGCTGACCTCGGCGAATCATTCGGCGCGTGGCGGATGGGCGACGACGCCGCCATGTTCACGCTTGTGACCAGCGCCAACATCGCGTGTGGATTCCACGCCGGAGACCCAGTGACCATGCTGGACAGTTGCCGTGGCGCCTTTGACCAAGACGTTCGGATCGGCGCTCATGTGGGCTACCGGGACTTGGCAGGCTTTGGCCGCCGGGACATGGACGTCACCTTTGACGAGCTCTTTGGTGATGTGCTCTATCAACTCGGCGCGCTCGACGGAATTGCCCACGCGGTGGGAGCCTCCGTTGACTACGTCAAACCGCACGGCGCCCTCTACAACCGGATTGTTCACGACGAGGAACAAGCAGCAGCTGTGCTCGCAGCAGTCCAGGCTTACGATCCAGGCCTGCCGATCCTTGGACTACCCAACTCGGCGATCCTCAAGCTCGGCGCAGAAACCATCCACCCGATCTATCGCGAAGCGTTTGTAGACCGGGCCTATCTCCCGGACGGCACTCTGGTCCCGCGCTCGCAGGACGGTGCGGTACTCCAAGACGTTGAAGCAGTGGTCCGCCAAGCCGTCAGGATTGCAGTGGACGGTCAAGTCGTGGCGATTGACGGAACTACTGTTTCCGTTGAAGCCGACTCGCTTTGCGTCCACGGTGACACCCCCGGCGCTCTGCGAATGGCCGCCGCAGTCCGCGACGGACTCGAAGCGGCTGGTGTTGAGATTGCAGCCTTCGCCTAACGGAAACGCTTTGAGCGCCGGCTACCAGGTATTGCCCTACGGCGACTGTGCCGTTTTGGTGGAGTTGGGCAGTTTGGACGCGGTGCTAGAACTGAGCATGCTGCTTTCTGGCGGCGACTCACTGGGCACCGCGACGGCCCGTCCGGCCGAGGTGCGCGAAGTGATTCCAGCCGCCCGGACCATCCTGATCAGCTATTTGCCCGGGCCCGGCGTGAAAAGCCGAATTCGCGAGTGGGTGGCTGCCGCTATCACTGTCGGCACGCGAGGAGCCCGTGTTGGTGAGGATTCCGGGGAGAGCGACGGCGCGGTGCGTTCTGGTCCGCGCGCAGTCACGCTCGAGGTGAAATACAACGGGGCAGATCTTGCCGAGGTGGCAGGACTTTTGGGGCGCACTGAGGCCGAGGTGGTTCGCCTCCATACGGAGAGCACCTGGCGGGCTGCTTTCGCAGGTTTTGCCCCCGGATTTATGTACTTGGTGACCGATCACGCCTTGCTGACGGTGCCACGCCGGACCTCGCCGCGCACCTCAGTTGAGCCGGGTTCCGTGGGGCTCGCAGGGGAATTTAGTGGCGCTTATCCTCGCTCCTCCCCGGGTGGCTGGCAACTTTTGGGCACGACGACGGCACGGCTTTGGGATGCCAAGTCGCCTGCACCAGCGCTGATTCAGCCCGGCGATACTGTCCGGTTTGTGAGGGTTCCATGAGCATTTATGTGAAAAATCCGGGACCGTTGACGCTATTGCAGGACCGCGGCCGGGTAGGTGTTGCTCACTTGGGACTCAGCCCATCGGGCGCCTTGGACCGTGGTGCGTGGGAGTTGGGGAACCGGCTTGTTGGCAACGCGGTTGCTACTGGTGTGGCTGGCGGGCCGTCCGTGGGGAATCCGGCGGGGCTGGAGATCTTGATGGGCGGGCTTGAGCTTCGCTTTATTAGCGGTGCCGTGGTGGCGTTGACCGGGGCAGAGGGGCCGGTGACGGTTTCAGCTGGTGCTGCAGCAGGCGCTTCGCAAGGGAATGGCTCTGTACTCCCGTGGGCCAAGCCAACGCGAATTCCAGCCGGGGCAGTGCTGAAGTTTGGTCCGCCAGTTCGGGGTCTTCGGTACTACTTGGCTATCCGTGGCGGGCTGCTGGGCTCACCTCTTTTTGGATCGCTGAGTGCAGACACCTTGGCGCGGGAAGGCTCCCCAGCCCTGGCGGAGGGACAAATCCTAGAAGTGGGCCCGACTGCTGGGACGGTTGGGGGTGGTGACGGGCTGGAGAGTACAGAAAATTATGCGGCTCGGCGTGCCCCCGAAGATGGGCAGGTCCTCAAGCTACGAGTCAGCCCGGGCCCTCGAGTTGATTGGTTTACCCCCGGCGCATGGGATTCCTTGACCCGGCAGATCTGGGCTGTCTCGCCGGATTCCAACCGGATCGGGGTACGCCTCCTTGGGCAGGGGCTTGAGCGGGCCAAGCACACGGAACTACCTAGCGAAGGTGCCGTGCGTGGGGCGCTGCAAGTCCCGCCGTCGGGCATTCCAACAGTGTTTATGGCGGATCATCCCGTGACCGGCGGGTATCCAGTAATCGCTGTGGTTGATCAGCATGATCTGGATCAGCTGGCTCAGGCTCGCCCAGGTCAGCCCTTACGTTTCCTCGCGGTCCGGCCCTAGTCGCCCAGCTCCGGCGAGCGTTCTTAGCCCAAGAGCAGATGCGCGAGGGCGAAGATCGCGAGCCCGGCCAAGGCCCCCACCACTGTGCCGTTGATCCGGATGTATTGCAGGTCGCGGCCCACCTGGAGCTCAATTTTCTGCGACGTTTCCTCGGCATCCCAGCGAGCCACAGTGTCCGTAATGACCCCGGCAATGTCCGAACGATAGTTGTTCACAAGGTAGGCCGCGGCATCGCCCACCCACTGATTGACCTTGCCTGCGAGTTCGGCGTCATCGATCAGGCGTTGGCCAAAGTCGCGTACGGCGGTCTTGAATTTCAGGGTTAGTTCGCTGTGCGGATCATCCACGGCGGTCAGGAGTGCTGTCTTTACGGTTTCCCAGGTGCGTGTTGCGAGTTGGCGAACTTCGGGATCACCCAAAACTTGAGCCTTGATGCCTTCGGCGCGGGCAATCACCACCGGATCATGCTGCAGGTCCTGTGCAAGATCGCCCAGGTACTTGTCAATCGACTGGCGAACTTGGTGGTTCTGATCCTCTTGTACGGAGCGCACAAATTTGGACAGCTCAAGGTAAACCTTGTCTCCCACCAGGCCGTCAACAAAGTTTGGAACCCACGACGGCGACCGGTCGGTGACCAGCCTGCCCACCGTTTCGTGATTCGCGGCTACCCAGTCCGCGGCGCGGTCTACGAGCAGGTCAACGAGTGTGTGGTGGTGTCCGTCTTGGAAAATGCGCTCGGCGAGCCTGCCTACGGGTGGTCCCCATGGCGGATCAACCAGGTGCTTACGGACCATTGATTCGATGACTGTTTGGACGTCGTCGTCATTAAGAACTGTAAAGATTCCGCGGATCACTGCCGCGCCTTCTTTGGCCACTCGCTCAGCTCCAGCGGGATGCTCCGGTGTGCCTGGTGAAGCGAGCCACGTGCCAACCTTCTCCGCCACATTGACGCTAGCGAGTTTCTCCTTGACCACGTCCTCGGACAGGAAGTTAGTCTCCACAAACTCACCGAGCGAGGCGCCGATCTGGTCCTTGCGGCGCGGAATGATGGCGGTGTGCGGGATCTTCAGGCCCATGGGGTACTTGAACAAGGCTGTGACGGCGAACCAGTCGGCCAAGGCGCCCACCATGCCACCCTCTGCTGCGGCGCGGACGTACTGGAATCCGGGCATGGACTTTTGCAGCGCGAATGACACAGCGAAAATGATGGCCATCACCACCAGTAAGATCACGGCCAGGAGTTTCATACGTCGGAGTGCGGCGGCTTTGGCCGCGTCGGCGGGGGAGAGGACGGCGCCCGCGGAAATTGCCTCAGTGTTCACCTGCATGTCTCCACACTAGCCGGGTGTGGGGCCTCGAATCCGCTAGCGTATTGCCATGACTTCCCCGGAGCAGAAAACGTCCCGCCCTTTGGTTTACGCCCACCGTGGTGCGAGCGGTCAGTTCGCCGAACACACCCGGGCGGCGTACCTTCAAGCGCTGGCCGACGGCGCTGACGGGGTTGAGTGCGACGTTCACCTCACTGCCGATCAGCACGCCGTGCTTCTGCATGACGACACTCTGGATCGCACCTCGGATGGCACCGGGTCTGTTGCTGATGTGACTTTGGCTGAGCTGCGAGAGCTGGACTTTTCATCGTGGAAAGGCGCGCAGATCCCCGAGGAGTACGGCGCCAAAAGCGAGCAGTTTCTGACGCTTGAGGAACTGCTGGAGATTCTGCGCGGGGCGGGCCGGGAAATCGGTTTGGCCATTGAGTTCAAGCACCCCAGCCCATACCGCCTCAAGCTGGAAGAGACGGTGATGGAGTTGCTGACCGCCGAGGGTTGGGACCGCGAGACGGGACTCTTGGACAATATTTTGATCTCCTTTATGAGCTTCAGCCCGGATTCGGTGGAGTACTTGCTGGAGACGGTTCCGGACCGTTTTGTGTGTCAGTTAGTGGACGACGTCGACGTGCTGGTTTTGCGTCATGAGCTGGATTTGGGGCCAATCGCCGGAGGGACACTCGCCAATGTTTTGCGGGCCGCCCAGGCGTCCGGGGAGAAGAACCTCGATGAGGGCCGGGCGGGAATTGCCGGCCCGGGGATCATCTACGTCCGTGAGCATTCTCGTCGGATTAACGAGTGGTTGAACAACGGCCGGCGTTTCCGGGTGTGGACGGTGGACTCTGCCGAGGATGTTGAGTTGTGCGCCGAGCTGGGCATTCACGAGATCACAAGTAACCGTCCCGCGGACGTTTTGGCGCAACTAGCTGCGGATTCTTGATCGACGGACTGATCGGACGCGAACGAGGACGAGCCGTCGAAAGTAGCGGACGTGAAGGCGTGCCGCGCCGCTCCCCTGTGATTAGGTAGATGCATGTCTATCCGGATCTCCAAGAACGTTGTTCAGCATGCTTCCGCAGCGGCCATGGCCGCGCTATTGCTGACGAGTGCCGTCAAGCACTTCCGCGACCCCAAGTTCTACTACACTGTGGTCCCGAAGTACCTGTGTTCGGATGCAGAACTTCCGGAGGGGCAGACGTCGAAGTCACCGCTGGCAGTTCTCAGCCGTGACGGCTGGGTTTCTGCGAGTGGCTGGGCAGAAGCGGCAGCGGCTGTGGGGCTGTTGATTCCGGGAACACGTCGCGCTTCGGCCACGGCAACTGCCAGCATGTTCACTGCCTTTATTGCCGGTCATGTGTACGCCCTGGAACGTGCGTACGGTCCGCGAGGTTCGGCCAAAGAGCGCAAATTCCACACCGTTCGCCTTCCCCTTCAGCTTCCCCTCATCGCCTGGGCGTGGAGCTTGCGACGGCGCGTGTGAAGTCTTTGCAGTCCCCGGCAGTCCGAGTTGGGTTGTCAATTAGTTTTGCCACTGGTTTATACGGGATTTCTTTCGGCGCGCTCTCAGTGTCCTCGGGCGTGGATTTCTGGCAGACCATGGCACTGAGTTTGCTGCTTTTTAGTGGTGGTTCCCAGTTCGCTTTTATTGGCGTGGTGGCCGGCGGCGGCTCGGGCGTCGCAGCCATGACCGCGTCCGCACTTTTGGGCATTCGCAATGGTGTCTACGGCATGCAAATGGCTGCGCTTATTGGGCCCAAGGGCTGGAAGCGATACGCCGCAGCTCACATCACTATCGACGAATCCACCGCCACGGCAAGTGGACAGACGGATCGGGCCGAGCAGCGTAGAGCCTTCTGGACCGCCGGTGTTGGCATCTTGATTTGGTGGAATATCTGCACTGCGATTGGCGCCCTGGCCGGCGCATCGATTGGTGATCCCAAGCAATTTGGGCTCGACGGCGCTGC
Organism: Pseudarthrobacter sp. J1763; assembly: GCF_050490295.1. Taxonomy (NCBI): domain Bacteria; kingdom Bacillati; phylum Actinomycetota; class Actinomycetes; order Micrococcales; family Micrococcaceae; genus Pseudarthrobacter; species Pseudarthrobacter sp. J1763. Next base: position 232,846 of record NZ_JBNPEN010000005.1, read on the forward strand.
GGTTGCTGCGTTCTTGGCGCTGCTGTGGCCGCGACTGAAATCAAGGGAAGCCGGTGCTATTGCCGTCTGCTGCGCCGTGGCCACGGTCCTTGCCGTGCCTTGGGTTCCGGCGGGTGTACCCATTCTTGTGGCAGCAGTTGTGGCGGCTGCGTTCGGAATTCTGAGCAAAGGGCCGGCCACTGAGGGTTTGGAACCGGACATGGATCCCTATGCTCACACGAACACCGAAGAGATCCAGCACCACGAGGGAGGGCAAAAATGAACCTTTGGCCTTGGATTCTCCTTGCGTGCCTCGTGGCGTACTTGACCAAACTTCTCGGCTATTTGGTTCCCGAGTCTTGGCTCAAGAACCCGCGAATGACTCGCGTAGCCGGAACTCTGACTATTGGCCTCTTGGCTGCCTTGACCACGGTGAACACCATCGCGAGCGGCCAAGCGATCGCTTTTGACGCTCGCGTGGGGGCCTTGGTAGCGGCGGCGATTGCGCTGTTCTTGAAGGCACCGTTTTTGGTTGTTGTCATTGTGGGTGCCGCTGCCGCGGCCCTCCTACGCCTTGCCGGGATGCCGTAAAGTTGCTCTTCGTAATCAGGAATGGGCCCTTCGCAGATGAGCGTGGTTAGGGCGGTCTGAGCCTCCGCCGCGATTTCGGTGCGGCGTGGTGCGGGAGGAAAGAGGTCAGGGCCTCTTTGAATTGGTAGCGACCAAGCAAACCAATACCAAAAGAGACCCTGACATGAATAACTCTATGTCTTGTTCTGGCGGCCGCTGGTGCACGCGCGCGGATGCGCTGCTCGGTGTCGAAGGCGTCCACGTCAGTACGGTCATGACCACCGGGACCGGCCTGGTTCTTGGCGTCGAGACCGGGGAGGACGTTACCGGCTGCCCCGATTGCGGCGTCGTTGCTGTCGGCCACGGGCGCCGCCGGGTCCGGCTCCATGACATTCCGTGTTTCGGCAGGCCGGTGCGGCTGCTGTGGGCCAAGCGTGTCTGGCGCTGTCCGGATCCGGACTGCTTGAGGACCACGTTCACCGAGGAACACCCGCTGGCGGGCCCACGGGCGAAACTCACCGCCCGGGCTGTTGGGTGGGCGACCGACGCGCTGCAGTATTTCGATACCTCGGTCTCCGCTCTGGCCCACCAGCTCGGGGTCTCCTGGCACACAGTCTGGGACGCGATCAAGGCCGAAGCCACCCGACGCATCGCCGCGGCCGGCAGGCTGAAAGGTGTGAACGCGCTCGGCGTCGATGAGCATGTCTGGTCACACACCGGCCCGCCCGGCACCGGGATGGTCACCGGAATCGTGGACCACACCCGCGACACCCACGGCCTGGTCCACGCACGGCTGCTGGACCTCGTTCCGGGACGGTCCGGGAAGGCCTACGCCGACTGGCTCAAAGACCGTGGCCCCGGGTTCACCGCCGGGATCAAGACAGCGGCGCTGGATCCGTTCCGCGGATACGCCAACGCGATCCGCGACGAACTGCCCGAAGCCATCACGGTCCTGGACGCCTTCCACGTCGTGAAACTCGGATCGGCTATGGTCGACGAGGTCCGCCGCCGCGTCCAGCAGGACACTCTCGGGCACCGCGGACGCAAGGGAGATCCGCTCTACGGTATCCGCCGGACCCTGCAGATCGGAGCTGAACATCTCTCCGACAAGCAATCTGCACGGCTGGACGCGAAACTCACTGTCGGGGACCCCGACGACGAAGTCACCCTCGCATGGCAGTGCTACCAGAAGCTCCGCAACATCTATCACGCCCGGCCGGAGCGGGGCAGGGAACTCGTGAATGAAGTCATTGGGTCCTTCCCGTCCTGCCCAATCCCGGAAGTCGCCCGCCTGGGCCGGACACTCAAACAATGGAAGAGTGCGATCCTGGCCTACTTCGACACGAACGGCGCCTCCAACGGGCCCACCGAAGCGATCAACGGCGTCATCGAAACCACACGCCGCATCGCCAGAGGCTTCCGCAACTTCACCAACTACCGACTCAGATGCCTACTCGCCGCCGGCGGCCACCGGCCCTACCGGATCAAACAAACCAACCATGCCTAAATGCGAAGGGCCCCCATAGTGCACGACTTTGGGCCCAAGCTTGGCTCTTCTCACCAACCTCCCAGCAGCTGCGTGGATGATGACATTCAGTGTTGACCCGGTCAGGAGCAAGAGAACCCCCCCAAAGCGCAAAAGCAAACCAAAGGTAGAAACCAAAATAATCGGTAAGACCGTACCCACGGAACACCCCTTCCCCTTGCCAAAGAATTAGGAGACCAAAGGTCTCAGCCGTAACCAAGGCAACTGTTGGAAGGATGACGAGCGCGCTTGCCTTGTTCCAACTCGTCTCACCGTCCCCCTCCACTTTAGCCAGGAGAGGATTTCGAAAAGAGCTTTTCAAACGTTCGAATTCCTTCTGGGCATGATCCGAAAACTTCTTTGCAGAATCTACTTCCATTTGGAGCGCAGACAAGCGCCCAGCGATACGCAGGTCCGCGGCGGTGACAGCGAGAAGACTGATGAGGAGGAGCCCAAATCCGAGCGCTGGCACGGCAAACTGAGTCAATGAGATTGCGATTGCCACCTGTCCTGCACGCGGCGCCAGAAACTGCATCCTTCGCTGCCAGCGGGCCAGGTCTAACACTGAAACATCATCCAAAGGCGGCGCGAGCCTGGCGGCGAAGACTGCCACATTGATTGTGACAATAAAAGCAGCTAAACCAAGAACAATTGACGTAGCCTCCTCCGCTCCAATTCCAGAGGAAAAGTTTTTCCCATGGCAAATTCTCTAGAGTAATTGCCGGACCGGCCAATTTTGCCATCACATAAAAGAACTGGAAACAGGCGTAGAAGCAGACGGACCAAAAAAACGTTTTCCAGGATTGGCGACTGTCTTCCTCGTCCGCTCGGGCCTTGTGGCTGACTAGGGCTATCCGAAGTGCATCATCTTGGATATCGCTCATTGATCGAGAATAAGCCACGGACGCCGTCGACTCTCGGATTGATCAATTCCATAACAGCCTGTTGCACAGTTGCGGGTGTTGGGTGAAGACAGGGCCGCTGCCCACAGCCGGGGACAATCCTTGGGGGGTTATCCGGGTCTTCTCAGATGACGGTGTAGGTCGGCCGGGCGCGTCGGTCCGCAGATAGACGTCGAGGTCTCCCGACGACGGAGGTTCCTACGCCATCCATCGGAAAGACCTCGACGTGTCCGACGCTACCCCGCCGGCCGGCTTCGGCCGCCCTGACCTGACCGCCTTCGCTCGACTCGACGGCCTCGGTCTGAGCGTGACCGGACAACGACTTGAACCGGATCGTGCGGTCCTCGCGTGCCGCGTGGTGGAACCAGATCAGTGGTGCCGACGGTGCGGCAGCGAAGGCGCCGCTCGTGACACCGTGATCCGGCGGTTGGCCCACGAGCCGCTGGGCTGGCGACCGACCGTGCTGGAAGTTGTAGTGCGCCGCTACCGCTGTGCCGACTGCGGACACGTGTGGCGCCAAGACACCAGCGCCGCGGCGGAGCCACGCGCGAAGCTCTCGCGCACCGGGCTGCGGTGGGCGCTGGAAGGGATCGTGGTCGCACACCTCACCGTCGCACGTGTCGCCGAGGGACTCGGGGTCGCGTGGGACACCGCCAACAACGCGGTCCTGGCCGAAGGCAAGCGGCTGCTGATCAACGACCCCACGCGGTTCGAGGGCGTGAAGGTCATTGGCGTCGATGAGCACGTCTGGCGCCACACCAGGCGTGGCGACAAGTACGTCACCGTGATCATCGACCTCACCCCGGTCCGCGATGGCGCCGGCCCAGCAAGGCTGCTGGACATGGTCGAGGGCCGGTCGAAGGCGGCGTTCAAGACCTGGCTCGCCGACCGCGACGACGCCTTCCGTGACGCGGTCGAGGTGGTCGCGATGGACGGCTTCACCGGGTTCAAGACCGCCGCTGCGGAGGAGATCCCGGACGCGGTCACGGTGGTGGATCCCTTCCACGTCGTGCGCCTGGCCGGTGACGCCCTCGACAGGTGCCGGCGCCGGGTCCAACTCGCGATCCACGGGCACCGTGGGTTCAGGGACGATCCGCTCTACAAGTCGCGGCGCACGCTGCACACCGGTTCGGACCTGCTCACCGACAAGCAGAGCGACAGGCTACGCGCGCTGTTCGTTGATGACGCTCACGTCGAGGTCGAGGCGACCTGGGGTGTCTACCAGCGGATGATCGCCGCCTATCGCCACGAGGACCGGCAACGTGGCCGCGAGCTCATGGAGAAGCTGATCACCGACCTCAGCGCCGGCGTCCCCAAGGTGCTCACCGAGCTCACCACCCTGGGCCGGACCCTGAAGAAGCGAGCCGCCGACGTGCTCGCCTACTTCGAACGACCCGGCACCAGCAACGGGCCGACCGAGGCACTCAACGGACGGCTCGAACACCTGCGCGGCTCCGCACTCGGGTTCCGCAACCTGACCAACTACATCGCCCGAAGCCTGCTCGAGACCGGCGGCTTCAGACCCCAACTCCTACACCCCCGATTGGGATGAGCCGGTATAACGAAGCATCCACTGCTCATCAGGAAGCGCTGAGGGTCGAAGCGGCGCGAACTGCTCAGTTAGCTGCTGCTGCAAATGAGACGCAGCCCGCGTTGCTGTCCAGGCTGCGCCGGCTCCTGTTCCTTGCCAAGAGTTGAGGCGGACAAGGGACAGCAGGAACGTAAGCCATAGGAGCTGGAAGGCAATATAGCGGCGCGGCAGTACAGCAGCCCGTGCTCAGAGCCAGCCGCCATCTGTCAGGTTGGAGTCTGAAAGTGATCATCATACGTGTATAGGAATCGCGTTCGGGGCTCTATTCTGACGTGTTCTGAGGGAGATTTCGGACGTCAGGTTGGGGTGTGCTTGGCCGGACCATAAGCTGGAAAGACTGCGGGGCATCGAGAAATTCATGACCAAAGGGATCGTAGGCACCTCGTCCTGACTTGTAGCTCTTCTGGCCGCCGCCCCTTACTGAAGCTGACGCTGCTCGGCCGAAACCGAAACAGACAATCACCTGTTGGAGAGGAGCAATCAGCAAAAGAGCGTTGCTCGTCAACGGACTCCGTGGCTGTGTGCAAGGGCGATAGCTTCAGTGCGTGAGCGTACATCGAGCTTTTTGAAGAGGTTACGGACGTGGAATTTAACAGTGTTTTCGCTGATGTTGAGCGCCGATGCGATGCTTCGGTTCCGTTTCCCGGCCGCCATGTGCTGGAGCACCTCCATTTCCCGCGCGGCGAGGTTCCAGCCCGTGGCGTCCCCGGGTGGGCTGGCTGGCGCATTCAGGGGGAGCGTAACTGCTACGTCCGCGCCCCAACCTGGCATCACGTCGATTTGCATGCTTCCGGCAAGCACCTGAACACGTCGCTCCAACCGCTCGATATTTGTTGCGTCGGTTGAGAGGGCGCCTTGGCCGTCGTCACGGACATTAATCAAGAGGTTCTCGCCGTCGCAGTCCCACTGGGCGCGGATCCGCCGGACTTCCGGTTGTTCAATCATGGCCAGAACCAGTCCGCGGACGACTGCCCGTGCAGCATGAGCAACTTCGCCAGGGAGTGCCCGACCATTGAGCGGCGGCTCAATGAACTGGACATTAACGCCGCTGAAGCGGGTGAGCGGGCGAAGATCCTCTTGGAGTCGTTCGAATGCCATGGCGACCGGTTCTTCGACCAGGTCCGTTGTGCGGTCACTGACCGTCCGCAGCGCGACGAGGGCTCTGGCCGCAAGGTCTGTAACCGTTGAACGTGCTGAGGCGTGGTCCAAGGATGGTGAGCGTAAGGCCGCGAGTAGTGTTTCCAGCGTTGTGGAATGCAGGTCAACGAGTTCAGCTGTCACCCTGAGGCGTTCTGCGGAGGCTGCCCGTGATTCGATCAGGTAGGACGGTGGAGCGTCGGCCACCTTTTCTTGTATTCGCCGTGCAGCGATTTGCCACAGGTATTCCACTAGAGCAACTGGCGAGTCTTGTGCGGTTCCTTCTGCCGGGTGGGGATCCGTGATAACGAGCAGGGCGTTGCTTAAAGAGAACTTGACGGCGAGCACGGCCCGAGGAGCGCCTGCTATTTCCGCGTCACCCTGCCAGGGGTTATCACTCGGGAGGGACGCCCTCAGTCTTTCGAGTTCTCCGATGGAGACCCTGGAGATGATCTCTTCCTCTCCGGCTTTTTTCTGAGGGCGGCCGGTGCAGTCTTCAGTGAAAATCACCAGCGCGGTACTGCCCACATAGGGGAGCAACGCTTCGCGTAACCGTTCAGCAATGTCAGTCAAAGGTGCGTCCGCCAAAGCAGAAACCGCTTGCAAGAACGTTCCCTTCACGTCCGGAAGTGCCAAAGAGGTGGCTCTTCCCGGCTGTTCTACAACTACGCTCATCCCTACACTCTAGCGGGCGCCTCTAAGAGCCTCCTATCCGAAGTGATAGTAAGAACCGTCCGAAAATAGGATTACCCCTATCCTTTCGATACGAAACGATGGATGAAGGTTCGGAAAAACACCGGACCGGCTGCTGGCTGGCCCCCATCGAAGTGAAGGACACAAACCGTGACCCCGACATCCGTTGCCTCTTCCTCCTTGGAGGAGACGGCAAGTTCCCTTGCTCAGAGCTTGGCGTTAGTCACGAAGGAAATCACTGGAACTGTTGCCGGGATCGACCAGCATCAACTTGCTTCGCTTGTCTCTCTAATTGGAGACGCGGGCCGGATCTTCGTTGCCGGGGCCGGCCGCAGCGGCCTGGTCCTGCGTATGACTGCGATGAGGTTGATGCATTTGGGTTATGCGGTGCACGTTGCTGGTGACACCACCACCCCGGCGATCTCCGCGGGTGATCTGCTTCTGGTCGCCTCAGGTTCCGGAACCACTTCTGGTGTCGTCAAAGCCGCAGAAACCGCAGCTACAACCGGTGCGCGGATTGCAACATTCACGACAAACAAAGAATCACCGCTGGCTGGCCTGTCCGATGCGTTGGTGATCATCCCTGCGGCGCAGAAGACCGACCACGGCTCCTCGGTTTCCCGCCAGTACTCGGGGAGCCTCTTCGAACAGGCCCTGTTCCTCGCCACTGAAGCCGTCTTCCAAACTCTCTGGGACAACACCGACGAACCGGCTGAACAACTCTGGCTCAGGCACGCAAACCTCGAATAACAATCGCTTACCTTTCAAACCACCGCAGTTCCCAACAGAAAGAAACCACCGTGAAACTTCAGGTTGCTATGGATCTCCTCACCGTCGAAGACGCTCTCGAGCTGGCCGGCAAAGTTGCCGAATATGTCGACATCATCGAGCTCGGCACCCCGCTGATCAAAGCCGCCGGCCTCTCAGCCGTCACGGCAGTAAAGGAAGCCCACCCGGACAAGATTGTCTTCGCCGACATGAAGACAATGGATGCCGGAGAGCTGGAAGCCGAGATCGCCTTCAAAGCCGGAGCAGACCTCGTATCTGTGCTCGGAAGCGCGGACGACTCCACCATCGCTGGAGCGGTCAAGGCTGCAAAAGCACATAACAAGGGCATCGTCGTGGACCTCATCGGCGTTCCCAACAAGGTGGCGCGCGCGAAGGAAGCCCGAGCCCTCGGCGCCACGTTCATCGAATTCCATGCAGGCCTGGACGAGCAGGCCCAGCCGGGCTTTGATCTGAACGGTCTGCTCCAGGCCGGTGAAGAGGCCAAGGTCCCGTTCTCCGTAGCCGGTGGCGTAAACGCATCGACTATCCAGGCCGTCCAGAAGGCCGGCGCTGACGTTGCCGTCGCCGGTGGCGCCATTTACGGCGCGGCCGATCCCGCCCTGGCTGCCAAGGAACTCAAGGCAGCTATCGCCTAGTTTGCGGACATCTGTTTGTTGCGGCGGCCGACCTTTCAGGGACGGCCGCCACAACCTTGCCTTCATACTGAAGGCAATTCTATGAGGTGCTGCCTGACAAGTCTGGGAAAGAAGCCCCAATGAACCAGTCACCACAGATCGCTGTCGAACCCCTCACAAGAACTCCCGGCATGTACCGAGAGTGGTATTTCTTCAAAAACGGGGATCGTATCGAAATCTGGTCTGAGAACACTTTTCTGTTTGCCGCGCGCGTTGATGACCGAACGGACGATGGAGAAGTCCTATGGGTCATCGAGGAAAAAACAGGCATGCGTCGGCTGTTCCTCCGCAGCGACAAGGTCACCCTATACCCCGATTACGCTTTCCACACGCCATCCTTCCCCGGTCCCTGACCTGAGCGAAAGCAGGCAATTCCCTCCCTGCTCAAGGACGATGCGCGAGTCGCCTTTCAGAAAGGTGGCATGACCTCATCCACCAACACTTCGACCCCGACTAACGAAGGCCGGAATGCATACCACTATTGCACCGCACCGACGTGCAGGCCGGAATCCCCTGCGGGATCCGCGTGACCGCCGGTTGAACCGGATTGCCGGTCCGTCGTCGCTGGTGCTCTTCGGGGTTACCGGCGACCTCGCCCGGAAGAAACTGATGCCTGCCGTGTACGACCTCGCCAACCGGGGGCTGCTGCCGCCGAGTTTCGCGCTGGTCGGGTTCGCCCGCCGTGAGTGGGACAAGGAGGACTTCGCCGCTGAGGTGAAGGCCTCCGTCCAGGCCCACGCACGGACCCCGTTCGATGAGGCGGTCTGGAACCAGCTCTCCGAGGGCATCCGGTTCGTCCAGGGTGAATTCGACGACGACGCTGCGTTTGAGCGGCTCGGCGAGACCATCAAGGAACTCGATGATGTCCGCGGCACCCGCGGGAACCACGCGTTCTATCTGTCGATCCCGCCGAAGGCCTTTGAACAAAGCAAAGGCAAAGCAGCCTGGCTGTCCTCGATGTCCTCCACAGGTGTGCGCACGAGTGGGAGCCGCCGCGGGACTTCAACCGGATTTGTCTCACCAACGCGGACGTCGTAGCTGCGCACATTGCCAGATTGCGCCTGTGATCGACGACTGTCCAGTGATCCCCGGAGTTGGCACTGTCCCCGCAGTCCCGTGAGTAAACGCCGATAATGAAGATTCCGTCAAGCTGCGCGCCTTAGTTGCTGTTGCTGTCCAGGGCCTCTTGGGCGACGAGGAGCAGGTCCTCCCGGTTAGTGAGTTGCATTGAGTGCTCACCGTAGAGTTCGACTGCTACGTCTACGGCCGCTTCGGCGGTGCTTATGCCCAGGGCGCGACAGAGCACTGCGATGTCGGGGATGTCTCGGTCGCGGCCGGCGGCGAGCTTCATGGCTAAGAGGAACCTTGGTGAGGCGACGCGCAGCACGAGGTTGTCGGCAATCGTTACTTCCGCCGCCTCCGTGTCCTGTCCGTCCGGGATGTAGGCCCGGGCGGCGTTGTTCAGCCACCGCGGGTCCAGGCCCATTTCTTGTGCCATGTCCGTGGCTGCGTCCTGCACCGTCTGCTCGGGGTGGTACACGGCATCGATGTCTGTTGTGGAGCGACGGGAGTCGAACTCGATGGCGATCGCGGCTCCGCCGACGAGATAGATGTTTGCGCCCGCGCCTCTGGCATGAAGCCGGTGGGACAGTTCTATGAGAAGTTCCCGGATGTCATCGGATCGGTAAGATGCGCGGCGTCCTGCTCTCATGCTGCGGCCAGGTTGGCGGCATCGAAGACGATGTTCGCTTCGGCGAATTCAACGGGCGTTCGTTCTGCCATTCGTTGTTTCCAGGCAGGCGAGACGTGCTTGCGCGGGGTTGCATACCATTTCGACTCCAGCGGTGGGGTGCTCGTCCAGACCGGCTCATTCAGTCCGTGCTGATGGCATTTGTAGGCGAAAGTCCTGGCCAGCAGGGCATCCCAGCGTTTCCGTCCAGTCGAAGCGGGCCGGGTGCGGAGGAATCGTCGGCGGTCAGTGGAATTGAGATGGTCGAAATAACTGGCGGCCATGGAGAGGACGCGCATGGCGAAATCCGGATCGCCGTTGCGCAGCTCCCGCTTGATCTCACGGGCTGCCGTTTCCGCGGTCCAGTAGAGCCCCGGTTCCCGAGGGGCCTCCTCGATGGCCAGCAAGGTTCCCAGCTGGGAAAGAACCTTCAGGGCGGTGCTGATGGAGACGTTCCTGCCCTGCTCGAGATCAATGAGAGTTGAACGGCTGACACCGGTTGAACGGGCAAGTGCCTCCTGGGACAGGCCAGCATGGAGCCGGTGACTTTTCACCTGCTCGCCAAGTTCCCGCGCGTCCTGGATTTTCTTCACGGCGACCACACTTCCATGTCGGATAAATCCATCATAGTGTGCGATTGATGGCTGGGCTTCAGGTTGTCCGCGCGCGCCTATAGCGTCTCGGCTGCACGAGAAAAAAATTGGGACCAACGCCTGAAAAATGCCTCCTCACAGTGACTCCCACAGCTGGTCCCGAAGTGGGGCAGGGTCCGCCGCCCGGGCTCCAGCGGAGAAGAACGAAACGGGTTAAGCGAATCTATAACTTGAGGCCCCTGACGGACCTTTCGGTCGCGTCGGCGCCATCCTGCAACGCCTGAGGCATGAGATGTCCATACACCTGCTCGGTCGTTCGAACGGATGCGTGGCCTAAACGTCGTGATAACGCGAACAGGGAAATTCCACCGTCGTGGATGAGCCAGGAGGCATGTGTGTGCCGCAGGTCGTGGATTCGCGGGGTTTTCGTCAGGCCCTGCACTTGCGCTGCACGGACAGCTGGCACCCAGTGGTGTTGCCAGAAGGGTTTGTGAGCGATTCGCTGGCCGCCGGGCGTTGTGAACAGCAGCTCGCTGCCGGGCCGGTCTGCCACTAAAGGAATGAGCAGGTCTACCAGGGCGGGATTGAGCCCGACACTACGCTTTCCGGCCCTGGTTTTGGTCGGGCCCAGGTAATAGCGGGATTGCCCGTCGCGTTTCCACGCTTTGTTGATGCGAGCGGTCGGCGGTTTAGAGAGCAGATCGATATCGGCGACCCTGAGCGCGGTTGCCTCGCCGAACCTGGCCCCTGTCATGACTAGGAATTGAGCCAAAGTCTTGTACTGCTGCATTCCTTCAGTGAGCAAGCTGAACTCGGCATGGGTGAGGAACAGAGCGTCGTCGTCTGCCCTTTCAACCGTGGGGAGGGGGACGCCTCGGCAGGGATTGCGGGAAATGTACCCGAGCAACTCGGCGGTCTTCATTGCAGCTGACAGCAGCCCGTGCATGTTCTTGATGCTTTTAGGTGCGACACCTGCGACGGAAATGCCCTTGACCCAGTGTATGACGTCCCGGTACCCGAACTCGTCAACTGGTATGTGACCTATCGAGTTTCGAATCCGCAGGTCAAGCATCCGCTGATACGACCCGATAGTCCCAAGGGACGGACGAATCAGCAGGTCGATATGCTCCTGGACAACTTCCGCGACGGTCGGAACGCCCTGTTTCCCCGTTTGGTCGGCAGGCCGAGGCAATGAGGTGTACTACTGATCTGAGACAGTCTTTGAAAGGATTGTTCTCATGTCTTCTCGACCCACCTATTCTGATGAGTTCAAGGCTGATGCTGTTGCGTTGGCTAGTTCCTCTGGCCGGCCATTAGCTCTGGTAGCCGTTGAGCTTGGCGTTTCCCTGACCGCTCTCAAACGCTGGATCAGGCTCGACCGTGAAGGCGAGACTGGCGGCGCCCGAACACCGGACACCCCGGTTGATGCAGCGAAGTACAAGGCGATGGAAATCCGGTTACGTGAAGTGGAACGGGAGAACGAATTCCTAAAAAAAGTTTCAGCGCATCTATCGCCAAAGAGCAACGGTAGAAGACTTCTACCGCCTTGTTCAGCAGGAGGAGAACGCTGGAGAGAAGATCGCGTTCATGTGCCGGAAACTCGGTGTTCCACGGTCCTCGTATTACCGCTGGAGGGATGCTATCGATACGCCCACAACGATTCGGCACCGGGA
>NZ_JBNPEN010000006.1:0-210685 GCF_050490295.1 Pseudarthrobacter sp. J1763
GGCTCTTCGCAGTTGAGGGTGTAGTCGAGGGTCGGCGGCTGGTTCGTGGATAGACGTCGAGGTCTTCCAGGATGGAAGTTCTCACACTGCCCATCTGCCGGAAGACCTCGACTTGCACCACCCTACGTTCGCGACCCCTGACCTCACCACGTTCTGCCGTCTCGATGAGCTCGGCCTCGAAGCCATCGGCCAGTTGATCGAGCCCGACCGGGCGGTACTCGAGTGCCGCGTCGTTGACGATGACCCGTGGTGTCGGAAGTGCGGCGCCGAGGGCGTGCCGCGCGACACCGTGACGCGTCCGCTCGCGCACGAGCCGTTCGGGCACCGGCCCACGACGCTGCTGGTGCGGGTGCGCCGCTACCGGTGCGGCCACTGCCGCCGCACCTGGCGGCAGGACACGACGAACGCGGCGGCGCCGCGGGCGAAGATCTCCCGCGGCGGGGTCGGGTGGGCGCTGAAGGCGATCGTGGTCGACCACCTCACCGTCTCCCGCGCCGCGGCAGGCCTGGGTGTGTCGTGGCACACCGCGAACACCGCGATCCTCGCCGAGGGCAAGCGGCGGCTGATCGACGATCCGGCCAGGTTCGACGGCGTCACCACGATCGGCGTCGACGAGCACGTCTGGCGTCACACCCGGTTCGGTGACAAGTACGTGACCGTGATCATCGACCTCACGCCCGCCCGCAACAAGACAGGTCCCGCACGGCTGCTGGACATGGTCGAGGGTCGGTCGAAGGCGGTGTTCAAGCAGTGGCTCGCCGCCCGGCCCAAGGAGTGGTCGAAGCAGATCGAAGTGGTCGCGATGGATGGGTTCAGTGGGTTCAAGACCGCCGCGTCCGAGGAACTCCCCGACGCGGTCCCGGTGATGGATCCGTTCCATGTCGTCCGGCTCGCCGGTGACGCCCTGGACCGGACCCGGCAGAGGGTTCAGCAGGACACTCTCGGGCACCGCGGTCACGCCGGGGACCCGCTCTACGGGGTCCGCCGCACCCTCCACACCGGCGTGAGCTTCCTCACCGAGAAGCAGACCGCACGGCTGGACGCGGTGTTCGCGGTCGAGGAGCACGTCGAGGTCGAAGCGACCTGGGGCATCTACCAGCGCATCGTCGCCGCCTACCGCGAACCCGACAAGAAGAAGGCGAAGGAGATGATGCGGTCGGTGATCGATTCCGTCAGCAGCGGCGTCCCCGCGATGCTGGCCGAGATTCGCCGGCTCGGTCGGACGTTGAAGCAGCGCGCCGCGGACGTCCTCGCGTTCTTCGACCTGCCCGGCACGAGCAACGGTCCGACAGAGGCGATCAACGGCCGACTCGAGCACCTCCGCGGCTCCGCGCTCGGCTTCCGCAACCTCGCGAACTACACAGCCAGGAGCCTGCTCGAGGCCGGAGGTTTCAGACCCTCGCTACACCCTTGATTCCGAAGAGCCCAATAAGTGGAACGTTTGAACGCCACAGCCGGTGCCCAAATCCAGGGCCCGGGCAACATGTCTGCGGGCTGTCATCTGGACCAAAGTGGTAGATGCTTGGCCGATGCCCAGCACGTGGTCCTTGCGGAGAACCCCAGGCCGCTGATGCGCGCCAAGGTCACTGGCCACCCACAACTCTGCCCCGCCCGAACCATCGGCGTTTGCGTCCCAACCATAGGGACGCAGATCAACGAGAGCAGAGATCAGCGGGCCGTTTTCGCTGGCGCCTGAGACTTCTACCAACCCCAGCTCGGCGAGGCCCGCGGCAGCAAGTGTGGGGAAGGCGTTGTTGATCCGCTCTTCGCTCTGAGGCCTTGCCAGTAGCCACAACTGGACGATCACCGAGAGCGGATCGGCGTCGTGTTGCTGGGATACCAGCAGCGCCGGAATGAGTTGATCGCGGTTCAGCGCTGCCCATGCCGAGGCCCCCAAGAACTGTTCCACCCCCTCGAGCGTGTAGGCTGCCGCACGTAAGTCGGCGGCCAAATCGGCCAGGAGTTCAAGGGAATTGCTGTTGGGGATTTCCACCGCTCCATCGTATCTGCGCAGGGATCTGGCTGGTGCAAGGACTAGGCGTGGATTCTTGCAGGTGCTCCACGGCGGTAAGTTGGAGGTATGGCCCGATTCTCTGCGCTCCGTGCTGCCACGGTTGTTCCCATCACCGCTCTACTCCTTGGTGCTGGTCTGAGCGCCTGCTCGGTGACTCCGGAAATCAAGGACGTAGACGTTCCCGCGTGGCAAGCCACCGCGATGCCCCAGGACCCGGCGTCGGTAGTTTCCTTTGCGGACAAGCTCCTCAACCGGGACCCTTCAGTCCATACAGCGGCCAACGTCAGCGCCGGAAAGTACGTTCTGACCATCACATGCGAAGGCACAGGTAAAGCATTCTTTTTGCTCGAATCAGGTAGCGCCACAGTTCACGACGCAGGGGCAGCTTGCAACGGCAACAAAGAAATTGTGCCCGTCACGCTGCCATCGGGGACGCTAAAAATCACCGCGACGACGGTAGATGCGCCGTTGCTCTTCGCTTACAAATTGGTGCCGGCGAAGTAAGGCCGGTGCAGTAGCTAGCGCGAACTACGCGGCGCAGCCTTCCGGGCAGCGCAAGGTTTCCGGGCTTGCGGCGCACTCTGCGCAGTACAGCGTCAAATTCCGGCATGAGGGATTAGAGCAGTTCTCAAACTTGCTCGTTGGTGCGCTGCAGCGCACACACTCACCAATCGTTTTGGCCTCGTCGCTAAATTCAAGGTGCATACGCTTGTCAAAAACGTACAGCGAACCTTCCCACAAGCCTTTGTCCTTGTATGTCTCGCCGTACCGGACAATTCCGCCGTCGAGCTGGTAAACCTCTTTGAACCCGCGATTAACCATCAGGCTTGAGAGAACTTCACAACGAATGCCGCCGGTGCAGTAGGTGACCACCGGCTGATCCTTAAGATCGTCATACTTGCCGGAATCCAGTTCTTTGATGAAGTCCTGAGTAGTGGCCACATCGGGAACGATGGCGTCTTTGAACTTCCCGATCTGCGCTTCGAAGGCGTTGCGACCGTCAAAGAACTTGACCTCTTGCCCGGCCGCTTTTTTCTCTTCGAGGAGGGCATGAAGTTCCTCGGGCTTTAGGTGGGTTCCGCCACCAACAACACCGGCGTCGTCTACTTTGAGTTCGCCGGGCGCACCGAAGGAAACGATCTCCTCGCGAACTTTAACGCTCAAACGTGGAAAGTCCTCTGCGCCACCTTCTGACCACTTAACGTCGATGCCCTTAAACCCGGCGTATTCGCGGGTGGTTTTGACGTACTGCTTTACTGCACCGATCTCCCCGCCCACTGTGGCGTTGATACCGTCTTTGGACAACAGGATCCGGCCGCGCAAGCCAAGTTTCTCGCACAGGGCACGCTGCCAGAGCCGGACAGCTTCCGGGTCTGCGATGGGGGTAAATCCGTAAAAAAGAACAATTCTGTTTAAGGCCACGTTTAAAGGTTACGTGGCCTTCGCGCATCTGTGTAAAGACTGAGAGTTAACCCATACGTTACTGGTAGTCACTGTCGCATCCCCTGAAGCTGGAATACCCTCGAAGCATGAGCACCGAAACCATGATCAAAGACACTGGACGACTCTTGGATGTCTGGGTGGCTGGCTGGGCTGGTTGCCGGGGGTACAAGTTAGAAAAGGAAGGACGCTTCCACGCAGCGCCGCGTGAAAATTTGGATGGCGAGTTTGAGTACTTCGCCCATGATCCTTCCGACGAGGAATTCGCCGCTCTCGCGGCCCTGACCTTGGAAAACGACAAACGCTTGTTGTCTGTCCTCACCAAGGACCCACAACGCTATCTGGCTTTGGCTGCTGCCAAGGGGCTGAACGTCAGCTCCACGTCGGAGACCATGATGATCGTTGACATGGCCACTCAGGACACCGAGGACCCTTGGCTGCCCGACGACGATCTGGAGTTAGCGACTTCGGTCAAGGACGGTGTGCACTACGTTGTGGTCCATGCCGGTGAGAAGGTGGCCGCAAGCGGGCGGGTAAATGTGGTCAACCACACTGCAGTTTTTGATGCGATTGTGACTGATCCGGAATTTCAGCGCCGCGGATTGGGCAGTTTTATTATGAAGTCTCTTGCCGCCCAAGCTTTTGAGCATGACGTAGAGAACGGCCTTTTGCTTGCGTCCTCCGATGGTCAGAAGTTGTATGCGCATTTGGGCTGGCAGCAAGTGTGCAACGTGATGGTCTTTTCTGGAACAACCGAGCCAGTTCAGAACCTTTCGTTGGTGTAGCGGCAGCCGCACGGTACGTGTCCCCGGCTCATTTGTGGGTCGGTGACACAATATAGCCGTGCCTGCTCATGATTCGTTGATTCCGCTCTTCGGCCGGGGAGACGCGCCTGAGCAACTGCAATCGGTGCGTGTTATTCCAGCGCGCGAGGCGATTTATGCGGCATGGCCTCAGTGGGTTCACCCGGAATTGGTTTCCGCCTACGGAAATCTGGGCATCCACGAACCGTACCGGCATCAGATCGAGGCTGCCGATTTGGCGCATGGTGGCCAACACGTGGTGATTGCTACGGGAACGGCCTCGGGAAAATCCTTGGCCTATCAACTACCCATGTTGGATGCCGTTCACCGTTCAGAGCTCAAGGTGCTCGCGGAGCCAGGAAAAATCCACGACGACGGCGCCGTCGCTTTATATCTCTCCCCGACTAAAGCGCTCGCTGCCGATCAGCTCACAGCTTTGCGCTCTTTAGGTTTGGGCACACTGCGGGCTGCCACGTATGACGGGGACACTGAACAATCTGAACGCCGATGGATCCGTGAACATGCGAACGTCATCTTGGCGAATCCGGACATGCTGCACTTTGGGATTCTGCCCAATCACGCATGGTGGGCACGGTTCTTTAGACGCTTGCGCTACGTGATTGTTGATGAAGCCCACAGCTACCGTGGAGTTTTTGGCTCCCACGTGGCTAACTTGATGCGCCGCTTGCGCCGCATCTGCGAGCACTACGGCGCTTCCCCCGTGTTTATTGCGGCCTCCGCCACTGCCTCCGAGCCTGCGGAATCTTTTGGCCGGTTGATTGGTGCACCGGTGAAGGCTGTGAGTGAAGATTGCTCGCCGCACGGTTCCACCACAGTGGCTTTTTGGGAACCTGCGCTGACCGAGCTTAAGGGCGAGAACGGTGCCCCGGAGCGGCGGACTGCGGTTGCTGAAACAGCTGATCTGTTGGCGAATTTGGTGTCTGCCCAGATCAGGACCATCGCCTTTATCAAGTCCCGGCGCGGAGCCGAGACTATTTCTTCGATCGCCAAACGGCTTTTGCATGAGGTTCATCCAAGCTTGCCCCAACGAGTGGCTGCTTACCGTTCCGGGTATTTGCCAGAAGAACGGCGTGCCCTGGAGCAGGCTTTGCGTTCGGGCGCCTTGTTGGGGGTTTCGAGCACGTCTGCTCTGGAGCTGGGGATCGATATCTCGGGTTTGGACGCCGTGCTGGTAGCGGGTTGGCCAGGCACGCGTGCTTCTTTGTTTCAGCAGATTGGTAGAGCTGGCCGGGCCGGGCAGGACGCCATCGCCGCCTTTGTGGCAAGCGATGACCCGCTGGATACCTATTTGGTCCACCATCCTGAAGCCATTTTTGATGTAGCGGTGGAGGCTACGGTCTTTGATCCTTCCAACCCGTACGTTTTGGGTCCCCATTTGTGCGCTGCCGCAGCGGAACTTCCCTTGCGCAACGGCGAAGAGCCCTTGTTTGGTCCCACCGCAGTGACGTTGCTGGCTCAGCTGGTGGAGCAAGGATATTTGCGACGACGGCCCGCTGGTTGGTTTTGGACCCACGCCCAGAGCGCTGCGGGCATGGTGAACTTGCGCGCCGATGGTGGCGGCCCGGTGAGCATTGTTGACGCCGAAACAGGTTCGCTTTTGGGCACCATGGACTCGCCACAGACTCACTATCAGGCTCACCGCGGCGCGATCTATGTTCACCAGGGCGAGAGCTATTTGGTGGAAGAGCTCGATGAAGAACAGCACTGTGTAGTGGTCAAGCGCGCCAATCCGGACTACTACACCACGGCCCGAGACGTCACCCAGATTGAGGTCCTTGAAGTTTCGCGGACCATGGAATGGGGGCCCGTCACGGTGCATTTTGGTGAGGTCAAAGTGACGACTCAAGTAGTCTCCTTTCAACGCAAGGCCCTGATTTCTAACGAGATTCTGGGTGAAGAGCCGCTTGAGCTCGGTGCCCGTGATTTGTTCACCAAGGCTGTTTGGTTTGTGGTGGGCGGCAAAACACTCACGGCCGCGAACTTGATTGAGGCGCAGTTCCCCGGTGCTTTGCACGCGGCTGAGCATGGGGCGATTGGGCTCCTTCCCTTGGTAGCGTCCAGCGATCGTTGGGATGTTGGCGGGGTATCCACTGCTCTTCATGCTGATACTGAAAACCCCACAATTTTTGTGTATGACGGTCACCCTGGCGGGGCAGGTTTTGCCGAACGTGGCTTCAACAAGGCCCAGTTGTGGCTCACGGCAACCCGCGATGCTATTCGCGCTTGTGAATGCGAGTCTGGTTGTCCTTCCTGCGTGCAGTCGCCCAAATGCGGGAACAAAAACAACCCACTGGATAAGGCCGCGGCCATTTCCTTGTTGGATGTGCTGTTGAAGCACTCCACCCAGACTCCGGAGAAGTAGCACTGAAGGACTGGTGCTTGCCGAGCCTGCCAAGTCTTTCGGGCCGCCTGCTGTTTTGAGGGTCTGGCGTTTAGGCCTAACCGTTATTTAGGGTGGCGGGCCAGCTTTGGACCGGCCTGTGGCGTCGCCGAGACCAAGGACAATGTGCACTGTAGCCGTAACGATCACCATGTCCGCTTCCGGCCCTAGTACTTCGCAACTAGCCAGAGTGGCACGTTGTTTATCAACAACTTCTCTCGCCACCTCGCACGGTTCACCACTAGCCAATCCCCGGGCAACGTCTGCAGCTGCTAAGGCCGCAAGATCTGCAGCCTTAGCAGCCCGGACGGCGCTCGACGCTGCCTGAGAGAACATCAAGATTCCCCCCAAAAGCAACAACAGAACCAGGCACAACGTCACAGACAAGACCGTCCCGGCACCTCGTTCCTCTCGCGGCCAATCTTTAGGGTTCATCTGCATATGATTCCTCCGATCGTGCCGATGCCTTCGCTGAAAGGGTCCACGGAACAATCGCGCTCAAAACACCAGGGGCAGGGGCGGAAACCTGCACACTGAGCCAGCCTCCGCCGTCGTTAGTGGTTGTTGCCGTTGCCTCAGACCCGGCAAGGCGGACCGCAATATCTTGCGCTTCACCGGGTGGCTCCCCACGAGCGAGCGCCCTCGCCGCAGCCCTAGAAGCCTCCTCGAGCCGCAGCTGGCTGGTACCCGCCGCAACAGCACCCAAGAGCATTCCCAGAACGGCAATAACGGCTGGCAGCGCCACGGCAAATTCAGCAGTGACGGCGCCACGCTCTCCAGCTTTGTGCCGCCGCAGGGCCGGAGCCCGATCGCCACCGGCGCGGTCTCGCGTGCAATGATTTTTGCGCTGGGTTCTGAACTGGGCGTTGAACTGGGTCCCGGCGTGGGTCCTGGCGTGGGTCCTGCCAAGGCCCAACGACTTCCCCGCCGTTGGGCCTTGGCGTTGTTGAATAGTCACGGTTTGGCACTCACGGTAATGCGAGAGCCGTTTTGATAATGCTCATCAACATGCCACGCACCTCAGCACTGCGTAGAATCACTACCAAGAGCCCTGCAAGGCCCACAGCCGCCAGTGTGGCTATGGCGTATTCGGCAGTTGCCATCCCAGTTTCAGAGCCCCGGATTCGTTGAAACCGCGGGGATTTCCCCTCCGGGTGAAGCGGAGTGGGCGGCGCCGAAGAGCTACTTGATTTCGGTGTGTAATCGGGCTGCTGCACCGGGGCGAAATTGGTGATTCCCGGTTGCAACTCGTAAACGGGGCACAGTTCATTCTCGAACTCTTCTTCTTCGCTGGGCCCACTGTTATGCGCCAGTGGCTGGTTGCTTAGCGTCGTTGTACTCATGGTGTTTCCTTTCTAAGTCCACCGAAGTGGATGGTTACTGCCACGCAGGTAGCGGGCAGAGTCTCTAGTCGGTCAAAGACCTGCAGGGAGCATGGCGAGAAGAACCGGTATCACCCCGAGGCAAATGAACGCTGGCAAGCAGCACAGACCAAGTGGGATCACTAGACGTACGCCCAAGGTTGCGGCTTGTTTCTCCGCTGCCCGGTGTTGCTGGCGCCGGATGCGGGCCGCTTGTGTGTACAAAATCGCTGAACTCGGAGCCCCGGTAGTGGCAGCAAAACCGAGGCCCTCTTTAAGTCCTTCGATAAGTCTTTTGGTGCTTGTGCGTGTAACGCTTGAGCGGCTTC
Source organism: Pseudarthrobacter sp. J1763 (assembly GCF_050490295.1). Classification (NCBI taxonomy): domain Bacteria; kingdom Bacillati; phylum Actinomycetota; class Actinomycetes; order Micrococcales; family Micrococcaceae; genus Pseudarthrobacter; species Pseudarthrobacter sp. J1763. Next base: position 8,349 of record NZ_JBNPEN010000006.1, read on the forward strand.
CACGCCAGGCTGTTTCCCAATCTGTGCCCAGTCCCAAACCGGCGACTACCGGCGCCATGGCTTTTTGTAAGCCGGGCTCGCTCACGGAACGCAATAACTCAAGGACACGGTAAAGGCTGGCTCCGGAGTCCAGCATGGCGCCAGCGAGTTCGAGCATCATGGGCAAGTCGTCAAGGTCAGTGCCAGGGCTTTGTGGCTCACGGATGCGCTCGTGATTTCCTTGGGACCCGGATTGCCGCCGGGAATCGCCAGCGATGCGCTCTGCCCACAGCCGTGACTGCGGAGGTTTGATCAGCAAGTACGTGCCAGCCAACAGTGCGCAGAACAATAGGAGATTCATAGCCGAACCCTCGCTGCGGTCTGGACTAGTTTGGAAGACCAAATCCGTCCGGCCATCATCAGGATGATTCCGGCGATGAACACCACAACGCCCACGGGTGAGCCCACGATCACTGCTACTGGATCCACTCCCATCAACAGCCCGAGGCCAAAGCCCATAAGCGGCAACCAACCCAAAAGGCTGGCTGTGGCTTGTGGACCGGCGAGCGCAGTGTCTCGCGAGGCCTGGGCGTCTGCTTCTTGTTCAAGTTGGGTAGCGAAGCGCGAGAGTACGTCGGCGAGCGGGCATCCGCTGGCCTCGGCCACGGTGAGGCATGCGGCAAGTTGCTGCCAGTATCTGGCCATATCTCTTGGGCATGCCACGTGCCCTGTTGCGGAACGCGAAGCATTTAGTTGACGGCTGCCGTAGTGATTGCCGGGGAAAACGTCTGTAGCGGCTTCCGCAATGGCTTGAGCAACGGGCCGGCCTAAAAGGGTGGCGCCTTGAGCTGCGCGGAGCATGGCCAAGATCTCGCCACGAGTCACTGCAGCTTGGCTCTCCTGAGCGGCACGTTTGCGCTCAGCCCCGGCCACAAACAAGGAACTCTTGGATGCTGTGGAAGTGACCGGCGCCCCGGCACCGGAGCTCAGAGAACTGCCGGCCGGCCTAACGGAGGAGCCCCGTCGTGCGGAGGGTGCCAACCAAGCTGGCGAGCGCAACCCAGCTGTAGGAGCAAACCCAGCAGAAGAAATTCGGGCAGCGGAGGTTCCCAAAGCACCGGAGGCATAAAAAATACTCAACTCATCCCACATACGCAGTGGTGATCTTCCTCCACGCAACAAGGCAGAAAGGCGTTGAACCAACAGAGACATAGCCATCGCATCCTCGGCCAGCTGTGCGCTCTTCGTGGTGGAAAAGCGGCTAATCAGCGCTGACACGCCACCACGCAGCTGACCTTGCCCGCTGGGTCGGCGGCGAACATCAGAACGCTGGCTACCCAGTTGAGGCCCCTGCTGCCCACTGGCATCAAATGGAGAGAATCTTGGTTGAGCTGCCAAATGCCGGATCCTCGCAACAGACCCGGTATTTGCTGCGAATAGCAGCACTCCGGCGCAACACAAGAGGAGGAAAGGAATCATGACTGACCACCGTCACTGCCTGTCAGCAGCTTCTGGAGACTGTCCCAAGCTTTTGCTCGCACCACGGAAACCCCGTCAAAGCGGAGCGCATCAACAACACACAGTTGCCCACCGGCGTCCATTCCCACTACACCGATGCTGCTGATCCTTCGACCCCGCGGACCACGGTGTAAATGAATTACCACGTCCAGTGCGCTGGACGCTTGTAGAGCCACCGCCGCCTGGTTGAGCCCGGCCAGGGCACCAAGTGCGGCCAAGCGCGCCGGGACGTCTTGGGCTGCGTTGGCGTGGATGGTCCCTCCGCCGCCGCTGTGACCGGTGTTCAGCGCACCGAGAAGTTCGCGGACTTCGGCGCCGCGGCACTCCCCCACAATGAGCCGATCCGGCCGCATTCGAAGTGCTTGACGTACCAGCTCCCCCAGATCGAGTGCACCGCCACCTTCTAGGTTGGCATGTCTGGATTCAAGCGAGACAACGTGGTTGTGGTCAGGGTTCAGCTCTGCGGCGTCCTCAATCAACACCACTCGCTCTCGGTTTCCGCAGAGGCCAAGGAGTGTTGAGAGAAGTGTCGTTTTGCCCGAACCAGTTGCACCGCTGACCAAAAAGCTGAGCCGTTTGTCCATAATGGCCCGCAGAACGGCTTCCAGCTCAGCATCAAACAAGCCCAATTCCCGCAGCTCGTCCATACCGAAGGTAGTGGCTCGGCGGATGCGTACCGAAAGCAGAGTGCCGTTGGGCGAGATCGGTGGCAGCACAGCGTGAACCCTGTACCCACCGGGCAAACGGACATCCACGCAGGGCGATCCATCATCCAGCCTGCGACCACCCGCCGCCACTAAACGAATGGCTAGTTGCCGCAGCTCCGGTTCAGAACCGACGCTCACCGGGCAGCGTTCCAGCCCACTTCCCCGGTCAACCCAAACCTCTGCTGGCGCATCCAACGAACTGTTCACAAAAATGTCTGTAACCGACGGCTCTGCCGCAAGATCCTGGAGCGGCCCCAAACCACTGAGTTCTGCAGTGATCAGGTCCACCGCAGCTAGGGCTCCCGAAGCACCCAAAACGCGTCCGCTCTTTTGAACGGCTGCAGCAATTCGTGCTGGCGTCACAGGCCCTTCACCGTTGAGGACCTCACGGCGGACAACGTCTAATAATTCCGGGTCCAACTCCACACCCAGTGGCCGGCCGTGCCGCAGGGGCAACGGCGCGGCCGGCCACGATTGACGTGTTCCCATCACCGACCACCCATCTCATCTAGTGAAAGAACACGGCTAGCAAATTTGCGGACCGCCCGCCTGCGAGCGACTTCCAAAAGCCTTCCGTCTTCGGCGCAGGACGCGGTACCGCGGATGTTTGGCAGGGCACACTCGAACGGAACACCAATGGCCGCCGCCACCACCGAACCGTCTAAACCGTTGCCCGGCCGGCCCCGGAAGACTAACGACGTGGGCACTGGAGGTAATTCGTGAAGCATCCGAGAAGCTGAGATCGCGGCCTTGAGCTGGGGTGGGGCCAAGAACAGTATTCGGTCACAGTCCCAGGCAAAGTTAGTTACTTGCTCAGCTGACCTGCCGATATCGATGATCACCAGCTCAAAAGTGCGCCGCGCAGCATCCAAAACACCGCTCAACGACGCTGCGTCTACAGCACCCACCGCGTGTTTGCTCCCCGGCCAGGACAAGAACGCGAACCCTCCAACCGTGGGCAACGAGGAAGCAAGCTGATCCTCTCCGATACTGCCGCGGACGGTAGCGAAGTCCGGCCACCGCAGGCCGGCTGCATCCTCAGCGGCTAAGGCAAGTTCAAGGCCTCCGCCTTGGGGGTCTCCGTCAACCAGCAGGGTTCTGATGCCAGCGTCCGCCCCAAGATGGGCCAGCCAGCACGCCGCGGTGGTAGCTCCCACACCACCGCTTGCCCCGATAAGACCCAGCACGTGGGCCGTTCCTGCATCAGTATTTTGCCGGCCCATAAACTCGGCCAGCCACGAAATCCCTTCGGGCAGAATCACCACTCGTTCCGCACCAAGATGGGCTGCTTGATCCCACAAGTCAGTGCCGTCTGCAGTCTCTCCGATCAACAATGCTGGCGCTCGCCGGCGAGCGGGAAGATCATGAATATCGCTACCTACTAGGACCTCGGCGACTTGGTCCCAGTTTTGGAGCGCCTGGACAGGGTCCGCGGCCACAATCACGGTTGCGCCAACCGCTGCAGCCGCACGTTCCACTTGCGCCACGATTGAGTCTGCAGCCGTCACCAAAAGGAAGTCACCATTTTGGCCAGTACCGGCTTCCTCCGCTGGCAGCCCGGTGAGCGCAGCTGCGATACGGGACCGCTCAATGCCGGAGGGGCCTACGTCAGTTGTTTGGGGTGTTCCATGCCTGCTCATGTCCTCAGCGTGCCCAAGTATTCGAGCTCAAATAAGGGGCCAAAGCGTCTATGTGGAAAAGCAAGCAAAATGAGCGCTTGTGGAGGGGAAGTGCCGCACCTGCCGCAACCTGCAAGAGAGACAACGCTGCAGACGAAAACCCACAGGGTTCTAAGCCGGACAGCGCAAAACCGGACAGCACAAAACCGGACGGCAGTTCAAAGGAATCGGCACCGCACCGCCAACTGATGAGGGAAAATAGTTTAATGCCCATGCTTTTGGCGGCCGCCTCCGAGCCCAGCCACACCCCCGCGCCCTCAGGGCCAGCAGGGCCAGCAGGAGCGAAACCAGCAGGGCACGGCGCTACATCGGCCCACCTCTCAGGGCAGCCTCGCGATTACGTCTATCTCCAAGAGCTCGCCACCGACGGCACCCCGCTGGGTGAACCACTAGTCATCCACCGGGACAACCTGGCCCAAACCGTCAAAGAGCTCGAGGAAAACCATCCACGCTGGGTCTGGCACCGCACACAAGCTTTTTACCCTGAGCTACTCAAAGCCGGCGTGATCATTGAGCGCTGCCATGATCTACAACTGTGCGGTCAATTACTGAGTTACTCGCAGTTTTCTGCCCACACGGACTACGCCAAGAACGCTGTCAAAACTCTCACCACCGAAGACCGGCCAGAACCTCCGCAAGCGCTCTTGCCACCGGCGCCTTCACCAGATCAGGGCTCCCTCTTTGAAGAAACGAGTGCGCCAAGCGGCCCCACTTTAGAAGTTCTCCGTGCGGAATATACGCAGCAGCAGGCAGCCCTGGCTCAATCCCAGCACCGCGAACGGCTCCAACTCTTGCTCGCCGCGGAATCTGCAGGCAGTCTGATCGCTGCCGAGATGCAGTTTGCTGGTGTGCCGTGGCGGGAGGATCTACACGAGCAAATACTCACTGAATACCTCGGGAGCCGGCCCACCGGCAATAACCGCCCAGAGAAGCTCGAGGCTCTCGCCCAAGAGCTCCGCACCCTACTGAATTCCCCCACGCTTAATCCGGACTCCCCTCAAGAATTACTCCGCGCCCTGCACCGCAACGGCATCGAGGTGAAGTCCACCCGTTCGTGGGAATTGCAGCAGTCTCAGCACGCCGCCATCATTCCCTTATTGGCATATAAGAAGCTCGCGAGGCTCCTCTCTGCTAACGGCTGGAGCTGGTTAGACGCGTGGGTGCATAGCGGAAGATTCCGTCCCGAGTATGTAGTTGGCGGGGTGGTGTCCGGGCGCTGGGCTTCACGTGGTGGAGGGGCGCTTCAAATCCCCAAAAATATTCGTGGAGCGGCACATGCCGATCCGGGTTTTAAGCTCATTGTGGCGGATGCCTCGCAGTTGGAGCCCCGCGTTCTGGTGGCTTTGGCGCACGACTCAAAAATGGCTGAAGCGGCCCGGCGTAAGGACCTGTATGAAGGCATTGCCGCCGAAGGTTTTGGCGGGGACCGGGCCAAAGCAAAAGTCGCGCTTCTCGGCGCCATTTACGGCGCCACCACGGGCGAGTCGGGACGGTTGATGCCGCAGCTGACCCGGATGTATCCACGCGCCGTCGGATTTGTTGAAGAAGCAGCACGTGCTGGCGAAGCGGGTCACACCGTCAGCACCCACCTTGGACGGAGCACACCACCGCCCTCGCAGGCGTGGCTGGCCTCTCAGCAAAGTACTAGTGCGGAGGAGCAACGCCGCGCCAACTCGTGGGCGCGTTCGCGCGGGCGCTTCACACGCAACTTTGTGGTTCAGGGGACTGCCGCCGAGTGGGCGGCGTGCTGGTTGGCGGAATTACGACGGCGGCTGCGCGCCATTGGTACCAATCTCCCCGCCGGGAAGCGACCAGAGTTGGTGTTCTTTTTGCACGACGAAGTGATGGTTCATGCGCCACAAGAACTCGTTGAGGAGTGTGTGAGGGCGATCGAGGAATCAGCCCAAACGGCGGCGAATTTGTTGTTTGGCAGGATCCCGGTAGATTTTCCGGTCACCGTGGCCGTGGTGGATTCATACGATCACGCCAAATAATGGCCCGGCACACAACCGCTACATCACTACATGAACGCGGCTTTCATCCCACGGCACCGTCCAGCCGAGATCGTCAAAAAGCTGATTCAGTAGCTTCGCGGTAAACCCCCACACCAGCACATCATTGACTTCAAATGCCGGGCTCGAAAACACTGAGCTGCCGCGCCGCAGAGTCGCCATCACGCGGTTTTCCGGGTCCAGCAAGTCGCGCACTGGAACCCTGAAAACTTGGGCTGATTCACCAAAGTCCACTACCCGAATGGGCGAAGGGGAGGCCCACCAGCCGAGTACCGGGGTGACTAAAAAGTTACTATGCGGAAGCGAAACTTGTGGCAGCTGCCCAAGGACCTGGACGCCGCTTGGGTCTAGGCCTGTTTCTTCTTGCGCTTCGCGCAGGGATGCAGCCACTTCATCCGCGTCTTCAGGATCGATCCCGCCGCCGGGGAACGCTACCTGCCCGGGGTGATCACCCAAAGTGTTGGCTCGCTGGAGCAGGAGTACGTCCAGATCAGCTGGCGCATAATACTTTGCGGAATGAGCCGGGATGTTATCCAAAACCCCAAAAAGCATCAGCACTGCGGCGTGGCGAGGGTTTGTACCGTCCAGTAGATCCTTGTGCCACAAAGGGTCGACCGCTGGAGCCTCAGGAGAGTTGAAACGACGAACCAAATCTTCCAACTGAGAACGCGCACTCACAGTGAACTCCTTTGCGTCTCCTGGCGGATTTGTGCTGCAAGGTCGGTGTTGGCCAGCATCCGCGCGAGCAATTCTTCTTGCCCGGGAGCAAGTTCGTATTTGAGAAGTTTTACTGCCTTGGCAGGGTCCGTTTCGCCGTCGCCAAAGGACGGGCACCACTGCGCCACTGGGCAGGCGCCGCATGCGGGTTTGCGGGAGTGGCAGACGCGCCTGCCATGGAATACCACTCGGTGGGAGAGCATGGTCCAATCCCGTGGCTCAAACAGTTCTGCAACGTCATTTTCCACACGAACCGGGTCATCAGAATCGGTCCAGCCAAAGCGCCGGGCCAAGCGTCCAAAGTGAGTGTCAACGGTAATTCCGGGCACCCCAAAAGCGTTTCCAAGGACCACGTTGGCCGTTTTCCTACCCACCCCGGGGAGCGTCACCAGGTCTTCAAGCCGGCCCGGGACCGTGCCGTCAAACTCGTCAACAATCCGGTTTGCTAGGGCTAGAAGGTTCCTTGCTTTGGCCCTGAAAAATCCCGTGGATTGGATGATCGCTTCCACATCAGCTGGTTCGGCTTGGGAAAGTGCCAGCGTATCCGGGTAGCGCGCGAACAGCACAGGCGTCACCTGGTTGACCCGCACATCGGTGGTCTGCGCTGAGAGGACGGTGGCCACAAGCAGCTCGAAGGGATTACGAAAATCCAGTTCGGCGTGCGCATACGGGTATTGCTTCGCCAGTTCGGCGTTGATCTTCCGGGCCCTGCGCTTGAGCGCCAAGTCAGATTCAATCCGAACCTTGCCCTTGGCGCTCACTCGCAGATTGCCTGTTCCGCTGACGGACATCTGTCTCTAGGAACCGCGCTCGATGTTGGCTAGTTCGCGCAGTACGCCCACTTGGCCATCGGTGTTTTGTACTAGGAATTCGTCACCACGATCTTGCAAAGCCAGGACCCAATTGCCGGGGTGGATGGTGAACAATGCCGCCCCGGTGTGCTCGTCCACAATGGTGCGAGTCTGGGCAACGGCGAACCAGAAAGCGTCATAGTTCACTTGCTCTTGGGCGCCGGTTTCAGGGTGCGACGCCGGGTCAACACTCGCACCGATCGGTTCAGTAGCGCGGTGCGGCTGTTCTGCCGTGGGAACCTCGGCCTCGGGCGTTGCAGCAGCGGACTCATCAGACGCCACGGAAGCCGCCGCAGTGTCAGATCCTGCGTTGTCAGATGTGGCCTTGTCAGATTTGGCGTTGTCAGATTCGGCACGGCCGGCTTCTGGCCCTTGGGGAGCAGCGGACTCTTTGGTGAGTTCGTCTGCCGCTGGGGTTACCGGGTCCGGAGACGGGGAGCTGGCAGCGGTCGCCGGAGTTCCGGCGTCGCTCACTGGAACACCAAAACCGTAGTTTCCGCCAGCGCTGGGGGCGTTAGAGCCTGCGCTAGTGGCAGCGGGGAAGGAAGTGTTGTAGTTGGCACCGGGGCCACCGAAAGTCTGCGTCGGAGTGGACTGTGCGGGAGTGGACTGGGCCGGAGTGGCGTAGCCCTGATTCGCCTGTGGCGGAGAGGGCTTCACTGCGCTGGCTTTGGGGGCGGTCACCTTAGCCGCGGGGGCCACAGCGTTGCGTGCTACAACGTGAGCAGGAACTTCTGGCCGGCCAGCAAAGTCGTCTTTGAGCACGGGAAGGAAGGGTGCCAACACGGTTGCTGCGAGGAGCCCCAAGGAACCAATCAATCCAAAGAATGCACCTGCGCCCCAGTAGCTACCTGCTGCCACAAGTGCCACAAAAAAGAACACACTAAAAGAGGCAACCACGGATGCGAACTGATCAACGGACAGCGAACCGATTCGCAACGCTACCTTGGGAGAAAGCCGCCGTGCTACAAACAGAACCACCACAATTGCAGGCAAAATCAGTCCCAAGCTGAAGTAGAAGATGCCGGAAGCGTTCCACAGGTTGCCCTGCATATGGCTGAAAATCGGCAGCAGAGACCCAACCAGCAACAGCACAAACGCGCCAAAAACTACTAGGTCGCGTGCAGTGAAGGGGCCAACAACCGCCGAAGCGCCTTGCCCGGCTTTGGCTGTAGGCGACGGCTGCGATGACGCCGTCGGCATATTTTCTTGATCCACGATTTGCTCCAGTCCACGTTGGCGGTGGCCGCTGCGGGCACCGTTGGAATTCGGGTGAGCGCCGCACTTGCCTGAAATATAGCGGGCACAGCGAAGTCACGTTTTGGTTTCAGCCTAGCCAAGTCCCGGATGCATCTCTAGCGCCGCACCGTGCACACACCTGTTCATCTTGTGACGCCGAACACCTTCTTGGCTCACAACGGACTAAGGTGGATCCGGAAGTCACCGTCAAAGAAGAAGGTTAAGGATGTCCCAGGAGACCACCCCCACATCACAGGGCGACGCTCTGGAGAATCTACTCCACGAAAATCGCAGCTTCAGCCCCTCAGCAGAATTCGCCGCCAACGCGATTGTGCAAGAGGGCATCTATGCAGAAGCCGATGCGGACCGCCCCAAGTTTTGGGCCAAGCAGGCTAAAGAACTCTTGACCTGGAGCAAAGACTTCACTCAAGACCTGGACTGGTCCACGCCGCCTTTCGCAAAGTGGTTCGCAGACGGTGAGATCAATGCCGCCTACAACGCTTTGGATCGTCACGTTGAGGCGGGCAATGGCGACCGTGTGGCCATCTATTTTGAAGGCGAACCCGGGGATACCCGCAGCTACACGTATGCCGAGCTGACCACGGAGGTCAAGAAGGCTGCCAACGCTTTTGAGTCCTTGGGCGTTACTAAGGGTGACCGCGTGGCAGTGTACTTGCCCATGATTCCCGAAGCGGTTATCACTTTGCTCGCGTGTGCTCGCATTGGCGCTGTCCACTCGGTGGTGTTTGGTGGTTTCTCGGCTGACGCGTTGCGCAGCCGGGTTGACGATGCTGAAGCAAAACTGGTGGTCACCGCCGACGGAACGTACCGTCGCGGCAAGCCGAGCCCGCTCAAGCCCGCCGTTGATGGCGCGCTTGAGAAGGACGGCCACACAGTTCAACACGTTGTTGTGGTCAAGCGAAATGGCGAGGACGTCAATTGGGTTGAGGGCCGCGACATCTGGTGGGATGACACAGTAGGCACGGCATCCCCGGAGCACACTGCGGTTGGCCACGAGAGTGAACACCCACTGTTTATCCTTTACACCTCCGGCACCACAGGAAAGCCCAAGGGCATTCTGCACACCACCGGTGGCTACCTCACCCAGACGGCCTTCACGCACCGCGCTGTCTTTGACCTCCACCCGGAAACCGACGTCTATTGGTGCACAGCCGACGTCGGATGGATCACCGGGCACAGTTACGTCACCTACGCGCCGCTCATCAATGGCGCTACCCAGGTTATGTATGAGGGCACTCCGGACTCCCCGCATCAGGGCCGCTGGTGGGAGATTGTGGAGAAGTACAAGGTCTCGATTTTGTACACCGCCCCCACAGCTATCCGCACCTTTATGAAGTGGGGACGTGAGATCCCGGACAAGTACGACCTCTCTTCCATTCGGGTTCTGGGTTCGGTGGGCGAATCCATCAACCCCGAGGCATGGATGTGGTACCGCGACGTCATCGGCGCTAATCACGCTCCGATCGTTGACACTTGGTGGCAGACGGAAACGGGAGCCATGATGGTTGCCCCGCTTCCCGGCGTTACTGCAACCAAGCCTGGCTCAGCTCAAGTTCCATTGCCCGGTATTGCTGTGGACGTGGTGGATGAGATGGGTGAATCCGTTCCTGATGGGCACGGCGGGTTCTTGGTCATTCGTGAACCGTGGCCATCCATGTTGCGAGGCATTTGGGGTGATCCTGAGCGTTTCAAGGACACCTACTGGTCCCGTTTTGAGTCCATGTACTTCGCTGGCGACGGCGCCAAGAAGGACGAGGACGGCGACGTGTGGCTTTTGGGCCGTGTGGATGACGTGATGAACGTCTCCGGTCACCGCCTCTCCACTACCGAGATTGAATCGGCCTTGGTAAGCCACCCTGCCGTTGCTGAAGCAGCCGTGGTGGGCGCCGCTGATGAGACAACAGGCCAGGCCGTGGTTGCTTTTGTTATTTTGCGGGGCAATGCTGTGGACTCTGGCGATGAAATTGTTCAGGAACTGCGTAACCATGTTGGCAAGGAGATCGGCCCGATCGCCAAGCCGAAGAACATTCTGGTAGTTCCAGAGTTGCCGAAGACCCGTTCAGGAAAAATCATGCGCCGCCTGCTCAAGGACGTCGCTGAGGGCCGTGAAGTGGGCGATGCCACCACGTTGGCGGACAACACGGTGATGTCACAGATCGCGGCTTCGCTGCGTAAATAGCACCTCATGACGACGGCGCCCCTTGCCGCTGTGGCGAGGGGCGCCGTCGTAATTTAACAGTTATCCGTAATGAGACATTTAGTTCTTTCCTGTTTGAATTTGGGAGTATATGATCGTCTTCATGTGACATAGCGCACAGGACGTTCCATTTTTCAAAGGAGAGACAATGGCTACGCAGGGGAATTTTGTGTACAGGGACCGCGGCATTGCCCCGGATCGCCGTACTTTTCTCAAGACCGTCGGAGTAGGGGCTGTCGCACTCAGCGGAATCCCCCTCCTAGCAGCATGCACCGGCGGAAGCGCACCTCAAGCGGGCGGTTCGAAGTCACTGACCCTAGGTTCAGGTTCTTCGGATGAAGTACCCAAGAAGGCCTACAAGGCAGTAACAGACGCTTTCACCAAAAAGACAGAAATCACTGTAAATACCAACACGGTGCCTCACAACGATTTCCAGAACAAAATCAACTCCTACCTGCAGGGCAGCCCAGATGACGCGTTCACTTGGTTCGCTGGCTACCGCATGCAGTACTACGCAGGCAAGGGCCTCTTGGCTCCGATCGACGACGTCTGGGAAAAGATCGGCGGCAACTACTCGGATGCCATGAAGAAGGCATCCACCGGCCCCGACGGCAAGATGTACTTTGTCCCCAACTACAACTATCCGTGGGGCTTCTTCTACCGCAAGAGCCTCTGGGCAGCCAAGGGTTACGAGATCCCGGAAACCTTTGACGCTCTCAAGACCCTCTCCGCCAAGATGAAGGCAGATGGACTGATCCCGATCGGTTTCGCGGACAAGGACGGCTGGCCCGCAATGGGCACGTTCGACTACCTGAACATGCGCTTGAACGGTTACCAGTTCCACGTGGACCTCTGCGCGCACAAGGAATCTTGGGATCAGAAGAAGGTCAGCGACGTCTTTGATACCTGGAAGGCACTCTTGCCGTTCCAGGATCCGGGAGCACTTGGTCAGACCTGGCAGGATGCCGCAAAGTCCCTTGAGGCCAAAAAGACCGGTATGTACTTGCTGGGTTCCTTTGTTACCCAGCAGTTCTCCGATCCAGCAGTTCTTGCAGACATTGATTTCTTCCCGTTCCCGGAGATTGCCATGGAAGGCCGCGACGCCGTTGAGGCGCCGATCGACGGCATCCTCTTGTCCAAGAAGGGTGGCGAAAACTCAGCTGCTCGCGACTTCCTCGCATTCTTGGGCTCGGCCGAAGGTCAGGACGCATATGCGGCTGTTGATCCGTCCAACATCGCCACCGCAAAGGGCGCCGACACCTCCAAGTTCTCTGATCTGAACAAGAAGTGTGCCCAGACCATCGCCGATGCCAAATACATCAGCCAGTTCCTTGACCGCGATGCTCTTCCGGCTATGGCCAACAACGTGATCATCCCGGCGCTGCAGTCCTTCATTAAGGACGGCAACGTGGACGTCAAGAACCTCGAAGCACAGGCTAAGACGCTCTACGCAGCCCAGTAGTTCACGCCCGCACTCGATTGTGGCTGGGTAACGCCGTTCGCGTTGCCCAGCCACAATCACGGACAAGGAATCACCATGACAAGCACCACCACGCCTCAGCGCCGCTTCCGCAAGGTTCGCAGACTTTCAAACCGAGACAAGCTGGTTTTGGGTTTTATGGTTGGCGTCCCCACCCTCTTGCAATTGGTCCTGGTCTGGATCCCCACCCTGCTCTCCATTGGATTGAGCTTTACGCGGTGGAACGGGCTGGATCTCTCTGACATGAAGTCGGCCGGTCTGGACAACTACAAATACATCACCCAGGACTACCCGCCGTTCTGGCCTGCTGTTCAACACAACGTCCTGTGGCTGGTCTTTTTGGCTCTAGTGGCCACCCCTTTGGGTTTGCTTTTGGCGGTACTGCTAGATCAGCAAATCAAAGGCACCAAGATTTATCAGAGCATCTTCTTTATTCCGGTGATGCTGTCTCTGGCGCTGGTAGGAATCATTTGGCAGTTGTTCTACAACCGCGATCACGGATTTTTGAACCACGTCTTGGGAACCGCCGGAACACCGGCAGCCGTGGATTGGTTCGGTGACCCTAGTGTGAACATTTGGGCAGCGCTTATTGCCGCAACCTGGCGGCACGCTGGTTACGTCATGATCTTGTACTTAGCCGGACTAAAGGGTGTTGATCCTACCCTCAAAGAAGCAGCGTCCATTGATGGTGCAAGCGCCACCCAAACCTTCTTCCAGATCATCTTCCCGGCCATGCGCCCGGTCAACGTGGTCATTGTGGTTATCACCATCATCGAATCGCTACGTGCCTTCGACATTGTTTACGTCATCAACCGCGGCACCAACGGTTTGGAATTGATCAGCGCCTTGGTCATTCAAAACCTGGTGGGTGAAGGCCAAGTCATCGGCGTTGGATCGGCCCTAGCAGTGGTCTTGTTGGTCATTTCTTTGGTTCCGATCGTCTTCTACTTGGTCCGCACCTTCGGCAAAGAGAGCCAGTCATGAGCAATTCAACGGCGGTCCGGAACCGCAACTCACGTCCCACGCCAAATACTGGTCTGGAGGGAAAATCAGCCCGTAAGGCTAAGCGTCACTACGGCACCCACATTTTCCTGATCGTGATGTCAGCCATGTGGCTGGTTCCCTTGCTGTGGCCCCTCTACACAGCTCTTCGCCCGCACGCAGATACTGACAAGTACGGCTACTTCAGCATTGGTGGCGCGCTGAACTTCGATAATTTCATTCAGGCGTGGACCCAAGGCGGGTTTGCTAAGTACTTTATGAACTCGCTGATCATCAGCATCCCGGCAGTTCTTTTGACCCTCTTCTTCGCCTCGCTGATGGCCTTCGCCGTCTCGCGAGTTTCGTGGAAGTTCAACGTCACCCTGTTGATTATGTTTACAGCTGGCAACTTGCTCCCTCCGCAGGTTTTGGCCGCACCGTTGTTTGAGATGTTCAAGCACTTTGAGCTCCCGTACTCCATGAGCGATTCGGGCAATCTGCTCAACACCTACGTTTCAGTCATCGCCGTGGACACCGCTTTCCAGATTGGTTTCTGCACCTTTGTGCTCTCCAACTACATGAAGGCCCTCTCCCCCGACCTGACAGAAGCCGCATTGGTGGACGGGGCAAGTTTGTGGACCCAGTACTGGCGCATCATTTTGCCGCTGTGCCGCCCGGCATTGGCCGCTTTGGGAACTATTGAAGTCATCTTCATTTACAACGACTTCTTCTGGCCGCTGCTCTTTATCCAGAGCGGTGACCGCCTGCCCATCACCACGGCCATCAACAACCTTCAAGGCCAGTTCTTCAACGACTACAACCTCTTGGCCGCCGGTGCCATCATCACTGTGATCCCCACATTGATTGTGTACTTGCTCTTGCAACGCCAATTTGTGGCCGGTCTAACCCTCGGATCCAGTAAAGGATAAGTACCTGTGAGTGAACGCGCAGACATGCAGTATGTGACCGAAAAACTGGGTGGACGCATCGCTTTTGGCGGCGACTACAACCCAGAGCAGTGGCCTGAAGACGTCTGGGAACATGACGTTGCCCTCATGAAAGAGGCCGGAGTAAATCTGGTCAGTGTGGGCATTTTCAGTTGGGCCCTTTTGGAGCCGGAAGAAGGCCACTACGAGTTCGGCTGGTTGGACCGGGTCCTAGATCTGCTGCACAAAAACGGCATCAGTGTGGACCTCGCCAACGCGAGCGCTTCACCACCGCCGTGGTTCAGCCGCAAGTATCCCGATTCTCAACCGGTTAATGCCGACGGCGTGCGGCAAAGTTACGGCTCCCGGCAGGCCTTCGCGGCGTGCTCGCCTGACTACCGGCGGGCTGCAGCAGCCCTGACCACGGCGATTGTGGATCGCTATGCTGACCACCCCGCCGTCGTGATGTGGCATGTTCACAATGAGTACGGTTGCCACAACCAGCCCGACTACGGTCCGCACGCCGAGCGTGGTTTCCAAGAGTGGCTGCAAAAGCGTTACGGCACCTTGGATGCACTCAACGAGGCTTGGGGTACCGCATTCTGGTCTCAGCACTACTATGACTGGGCGGAGGTTATCCCCCCTCGCCGCTCAGGCACCTGGGTGAATCCCACTCAGCAATTGGACTTTGCACGCTTCTCCTCGGACGCACTGCTGGAATGCTTCCGAGCCGAGGCTGACATTATTCGAGCACGTTCACCGCACCCGGTGACCACCAACTTCATGGGCATTTCCATGGGCCTTACTGCACCAATTGATTACTGGCGCTGGTCAGAACAGATGGATTTGGTCTCCAACGATCACTATTTGATGGCTGCTGATGAGCGGAATTATCAAGAGTTGGCGATGGTTGCTGACCTGACCCGCGGTTGGGCCAAAAGCGCTCCGTGGTTGTTGATGGAGCACTCGAGCTCGGCAGTGAACTGGCAGCCGCGCAATGTTGCTAAGGCTCCGGGCGAGATGCTCCGCAACTCGTTGCAGCATGTGGCCCGCGGTACGGATGGTGTCTTGTTCTTCCAGTGGCGTGCTTCGCGCGCGGGTGCTGAAAAGTTCCACTCGGGCCTTTTGCCGCACGCTGGCCGCGAGACCAAGGTGTGGCGGGAAACTGTTCAGCTGGGGAAGACCCTTGAGCAGATTTCCGAGCTGGCTGGCTCCAGAGTGGTGGCAGATGCAGTGATTATTCATGACACTGACGCGCGTTGGGCCTCGGAGCTGGATTCGCACCCGAGCGTGGACGCGAATTGCGTGGCTGAAACTCGGCGTTGGCATGACGCCTTGTACCGGGCTGGTGTGACTTCCGATTTCCGGCAGAGCAGCGATGATTTGTCCGGTTACAAGGTAGCCATTGTCCCCATGCAGTATTTGATCACTGAGGCTGGCCGGGCCAATCTTGAGAAGTTTGTGGCCTCCGGGGGCACTTTGGTGGTCAGCTACTTCTCCGGGATTGTGGATGAAAATGACCACATCATCATGGACCCGATCAATGGCGGCGGTTACCCGGGCGCTTTTGCGAAGCTTTTGGGTGTGAGCATTGAGGAGTTCTTCCCGCTGCGTGAAGGCGCTGGCGTTGCGCTCAAGGGCAGCGGCAGCCTGGCTTCCGCTGCCCTTGGTGACGGTGTTTATTGGAGCGAGTTGGGTGCTGTCACTGACGCGGAGGTTCTTGCAACGTTCGACGCCGGTGCTACCGCCGGCTCGCCTGCGATCACTCGCCGCGCGCCGGGTACTGGTTCTGCTGGCACTGGTGCTGCTTACTACGTGGCGACCACCTTGAACGTGGACGCCAGCAGCGAACTGCTGAAGTTGGTTCTGGCCGATGCCGGACTTAGCACGGGCGTGCCAGCAGGTGCCCGCGGCGAAGTAGATGTTGTGGTTCGCCGCAAGGATGATCAGGACTGGCTTTTTGTGATCAACCACGGCGATACCGAGCACAGCACTCCTGCACAGGGTACTGACCTGATTTCCGGCACTGCCGTAGAAGGAACACTCAATGTTCCTGCGGGTGGGTTCGCCGTAGTGCGCTTGGACACAAACTCTGCTCAGTAGCTAGTAGTACGCAGCTGCTATAAGCCATCAGCTCTGGTCTTTGGCCTCCGATCCCCCTTCGGAGGCCAAAGACCAGTGCTAGCACCTCAGCAAACTAGGCTTTGGTTGAGACTTCATCAGCTTTTCGAAAGGGACTCTTATGCTTCCGGCGGCCCGCCACCAGGCCATTCTTGACTCCGTTCGACGCGAACGGATCATGCGTGTGGCCGATCTTGCCGAGTTATTGGGCGTTTCGCCGATGACTGTGCGCCGAGACATTGATTCCCTGAGCGACGCCGGCTTGTTGGAGCGCATTCACGGCGGAGCCAAAATTCCGGGCCCCACTGGCACCCATGAGCCCGGCTTTGAACTCAAATCCACTCAAAACACCGCCGAGAAGGACGCCATCGCCGCAGAAGCTGCCAGCCTGGTGCACGAAGGTATGGCTGTGGGTTTGAGCGCTGGAACCACCACCTTTGCTTTGGCCAAACGTCTTGCTTTGGGTCCGCAGATCACCGTGGTGACCAACTCGGTGCGGATCGCAGATGTTTTTTACAGCAGCGCTGGCGACTCAAGTGCCACTACGGTGATTTTGATCGGGGGCCAGCGGACGCCGTCGGACGCCTTGGTTGGTCCTATTGCCACTGCTGCACTCAAGCAAGTCCATCTGGACATGTTGTTTATGGGTGTTCACGGTATGGACTCACGCGCCGGATTCACCACACCCAACCTTTTGGAAGCCGAAACGGACAGGGCCATGGTGGACGCCTCACGCGAATTGGTGGTGGTGGCGGACCACACCAAGTGGGGAACGCAGGGCATTAGCACCATTGCCGCACTCGAGGACGCTGATCAAATCATTACGGATTCGGGCTTGGGCGAGAATGCCCGCAATTATTTGGCAACAGCCGTCCGCAAACTACGTGTGGTCAACCCCCTCCAGGGATAACAACGCACCCTAGGGTTTGCCCCAAAGTTTTGCCCCAAAACTTTTTACTCAAAGAGGAGTCTCCCCTATGGAACCGTTGCATCTTCGATCCGCAGGCACCTCAGTGGTGATCGATTTTTCCAATGACCAAGCACAAGTGCTGCACTGGGGCGCGGACCTAGGCAAGAAGCTGCCAGAGCTGGGCATACTGACCGAACCCGTGCCACATTCTTCGCTGGACGTCCCGGTGACGTTGAGCTTGGTTCCGCAAGGTTCTGCCGGTTGGCGCGGCCGCCCGGGTCTGCTGGGGCACACCATCAACGGCGGGCAAAACTTCTCCCCGGCATTCCGCGTCACGGATGCCACGGCCAGTACCGCCGCCTCCACCATCACTCAGGTGGACGCGACTGCCTGCCTTGAGCTGGTATCCACCGTGCGTTTGCACCCCGGCGGTCTACTCGAAGTGACACACCGGCTCACCAACCAAGGCCCAGATGCGTACTCCTTGGAGCAATTGGCTGTGCAATTACCGGTGCCTGGGATGGCCACCGAGCTCTTGGATCTGACCGGACGCTGGTGCCGGGAACGTCACCCGCAACGGCGCGCCATCACGCAGGGAACTTGGGTTCGCAGTGGCCGCCACGGCCGCACCGGTCACGATTCGTCACTGATTATGGCCGCGGGAACACCCGGTTTCTCCCACGAGCAGGGGCAAGTGTGGGCTGTTCACTTTGCGTGGAGCGGCAACCATGAAGAGTTCTGCGACACGGCAGCAGATGGCCGCACTGTTCTTGGCGCAGCCGAGTTGCTGGGCCCCGGCGAAGTGACACTTGCTCCCGGGGAGAGCTACACCACTCCGGCAATGTTCGCTGCGTACTCTGAGAGTGGGCTCAACGGGATCTCCCGCCGCTTCTACGATTGGTTCCGCGCTCGCGACCACCATGTGGGTGCTTGGCCTGACGGCCGCGCGCGCCCCCGGCCCGCCGTGCTAAACGTGTGGGAGGCCGTCTATTTTGATCACAACCTTGAGAAACTAACCGCTTTGGCACAGACCGCTTCCGAGGTGGGCATTGAGCGTTTTGTGCTCGACGACGGCTGGTTCCGTGGCCGCCGTGACGATTCCGCAGGGTTGGGCGACTGGTTTGTTGACGAGGGCGTGTGGCCGGATGGACTGACGCCGTTGATCAATGAGGTCAGCAGCCGGGGTATGGAGTTTGGCCTGTGGGTGGAGCCGGAAATGGTGAACCTGAATTCTGATCTGATCCGTGCGCACCCGGACTGGGTGGCAGGGCCGTATACCTCCGGTTCCGGTGCCCGTTTGCCGCTTGAGTGGCGCCAGCAACACGTTCTGGACCTGGTGAACCCGGAGGCCTGGCAGTACATTTTTGACCGGCTGGATGCGCTCTTGACCGAGTACAACATCAGTTACCTCAAATGGGATCAAAACCGTGACCTGATTGAGCACGGCCATGCTGGAAGTCCCTCGGTGCACGAGCAAACCTTGGCCGTATACCGGCTTCTAGACGCCTTGCGTGCCGCGCACCCCGGAGTGGAAATTGAGAGCTGCTCCTCCGGCGGCGCGCGTGTGGACTTGGAGATTTTGGAGCACACGGACCGGATCTGGACTTCAGATTGCAATGACGCCTTGGAACGTCAAACGATTCAGGCGTGGACGCAGCTGGTGGTTCCGCCGGAACTCGTGGGTTCGCATGTTGGCCCCACCCAGTCCCACACCACGGCGCGAACTCATAGCCTCGCGTTCCGCGCCATCACGGCCCTCTTCGGTCACTTTGGCCTCGAATGGGACATCAGCACCCTGGACTGTGCCTCACGTGCCGAGCTCGCCTTCGCAATTGCGCTCTACAAAAAGCACCGGGCGCTAATCCACTCCGGCGACCGCGTCTACACCGACGCGCACCAAACAGATCTCAACGTTTACGGAGTTGCAGCCCGTGGCGGCCGCCAGGCGCTCTTTGCAGTAGTCAGCACTACGACGGCGGAAGCCGAGCAACCGGGGAGGGTTCAATTCCCTGGGCTTGACCCGGAGCGCGAGTACCGCGTGCGTGCGGTGTATCCGCGGGCAGAGGACGGTAGTTTCGCCGCACTCAGTACCCAGCGCACCGCTCCGGCGTGGTTCGCTCAAGGTGCCACGGCCAGCGGTAGGTTCCTCGGCGCCGTCGGGCTTCCGGCACCGATCTTGAACCCGGAACAGGGCTTTGTGGTGGAAATTCGTGGGCTAGATTAGTAGCCATGACTGACTCCACCCGCTCGCGCGGCACCATCCTGGTTGTTAACGGCCCTAACCTGAACCTTCTTGGCACCCGGGAACCTCAGCTCTATGGTTCAGCAACTTTGGAGGATGTGGAGCAGCTCGCCATTGATACGGCGGAGCGTCACGGGTTCACCGCAGATTGTGTGCAGTCCAACCACGAAGGCGACCTGCTCGATGCGATCCACGACGCCCGGCAGAACGCCGTGGGCATTGTGATCAACGCCGGAGCGTTCACGCACACATCCGTGGCACTGCGTGACGCGATCGCTGGGGTGTCACTTCCCGCGGTAGAAGTTCACATCACCAATGTGCACAAGCGCGAGGAATTCCGGCATCACTCCTACTTGTCCCCGGTGTGCGAAGCAGTGATTGTGGGCGCCGGCGTGACTGGATACCGGCTCGCCATTGAATACCTTGCGGACTCACTCCCCCTGAGTGAATAAGCAAACAGTGGCCTGGACGGCGGGCGGGCCTAATTGCAGCCGCAAGATCCGCCGATCCGTAGTCGGGTGGGAAAGACATGGCGAATCGTTTGATGGTCATTACGGAAGTCTAGGAGTGCCTTGACGGCAGCTTCACCCATTTCTTGCACGGGTTGGGCCACCGTGGTCAGTGGCGGCCAACTAAAGTCGGCGTCCAGCGTTCCGTCAAATGAAACCACCGCCATATCTTCAGGAACTGAGAGCCCGGCTTTGTGCAGGGCATTCAGGAGACCCACGGCCTGAACATCGGAACTAACAAAAACTGCGGTGGGCCGGTTGGGCTCGGCAAGTATTTGCGCGGCAGCTTCAGCCCCACCAGCCAAGGTGAAGGTGCGGAGCGCCACTGGCCCTTCGGCCAGCCCAGCATCAGTGAGTGCGTCACGCCATCCAAAGAAGCGATCGTCCATGGTGCCAGACTTGTGGATGCCCACGCACAAAGCGATGTTCGTGTGGCCGTGACCAATCAGGTGCTCTACTGCTAACCGTGCACCGCCAGGTAGGTCAACACCGATGGTGCTAAAACCCGGGGCTTCCCGGGCGAAATTCAGCAACACACAAGGTATTTCGGCAGCGGCAAGATCGGCCAAATCCGGTTCGTCCAGAGTGGGAAACAACACCACTCCGTCGACCTGCCGGGCCGCAAAATTACGGACCAGCACCCTTTCCCGGTCCGCGTTACTGCCAGAATTTCCCAACAAAAGCGAGTAACCCTGAGCAGCAGCCGCTTCTTCCACGGCGTGGGCAAACAGGGCGAAGAATGGGTTGAAGTTATCCGGCATAACCAGCCCAATTGTCTGGCTCGAGCCCAACTTGAGCGCCCTCGCCACGGCGTTGGGCCGGTAACCCAACTCGCGAATGGCGTCTTTAACCCTCGCTTCGGTGGCCGGGGCCACTTTTTTGGGCCCGCCGTTAACCACGTAAGAAACCACCGCGGTGCTCACCCCCGCACGCTTGGCGACTTCCTTACGGGTCACCGAGGAGCGAGCGGCGGGGGTGTTAACGGTCATAAGCACAATGCTACTAAGAGGTAGCCAGCTGCGGGGCATCCCCAAAGTCCCGGATGGCGAGGCGCTCCCCGCCACGCAAAGCCGACTCGTGAGCCACAATGCCTGGAAGCGTAAAACGGGCCGCTGTCCAAGCATTCACAGGCGGGATCACGCCATAGTTCACTGCAGTGACAAAATCATCCACCAAGAATTGATGGCTGCCCTCGTGGCCGTTGGGTGCGTGGTTGAATTCGGCAGGCAAACGCGACGGATCGTGAACAGGGGCCAGGCCGGAGACAAAGGCATCACGTAGTTCCGGAGCTACATCCGCCAGTGAAGGATCATCTAGCGAGATGCTCGGCCGAGTGAGAACCTGCTCCGAAATGTCATAGACACCTTCTTTGTCCTGCCAAACGGTGGTGGTGGCCAGCTGCTCGAAGCTCGCTTCGGTACCAAAAAACCTGAACCGGGACTCACGGATGTGGGACGGGTAACCCACGCGACGCATTTCATTGGTGCGCATGGCACCGCCGTCGTTCATTTCAAAAAGTGCCGTGGCGTTGGAGAAATCGTTGTTGAACATACTGATGTCCTTGTTAAAGACGCCGTCGCCCCGATCATCCTTCACACCAATGCAGCTCACGCTGACCGCGTAGCCACCGATTGCGCCGAGAACTCCGCCGATTGCATGAGTGGGGTAGAGCATAGGCGGGTAGCTCGCGGTGGCCTTCCAGTTCTCGCCCCCGCTGTACTGGTACGCGTCATAGAAGCCGAGGTCCATGTCATGGACGTAATCGCCTTCTGAGTAGAAAATACGTCCAAACTTCCCGGCAGCGCGCTGATTGCGGGCGTGCACGGTGGCGGGGTTGTAGTAGCTGGTTTCGCCCATCATGTAAGTCAGGCCGGTCTCACGTACTGCTTCGATGATTGCGGCAATTTCGTCTTCACTGATTGCCATGGGGACTGCCGAATAGACATGTTTGCCGGCGCGCAGAGCTTGGACTACCAGGGGTCCATGAGTCCACCGTTGTGTAAAGATGGCGACAGCATCGACGTCGGAGGCCAGCAATTCTTCGAAGCTGGCCATGGTTCCGTCTAGGCCCCACGTCGCTTGTGCTTCGCTTGCACGTTCAGGCAACGAGTCCACCGCGTAGACCTTGGTAACACCAGGGTGGAGCTTAAAGAGATGGGCAAAGTGTCCGCCGAACTGGCCCACGCCGACTACACCGATTGAAAACGTCATTGTTTTTCCTTTTAGAGGCTCGAGGAATCCGATAGCCCAGTGTTTCAGGGGGATCTACTCGAGTCAATCAAAACAACCAAACTAGAAGAAATACTCACAAATATTCACAATCGTTCTTGACGACAACAAATCTACTCGTGTAGATTCACCGGGAGTTGTTAGAAACATCACATCCCCGAAAGGTCAACGATGACCACACTCAGCAAACAGCCTGCCCCCGGGCACGCGGCTGGCGACTTCAAGAAACCCCGTAAACGGGCCAGCCGTCAGGCGGATTTCCGTGGACTGGGCGACCTCAAGATCGCTCTGGTTTTCATCGCCCCGGCAATGATCGGCCTGATCCTCTTCTACTTGGTCCCCACCATTCGAGGTATCTACCTCAGCTTCACGGAGTACAGCATCCTGGGAGATCCCACGTGGATTGGCACCAAAAACTACGAAAAGATCTCTAGGGACCCGCTGTTCTGGAACGCACTGAAGGTCACCGGAGAGTACGTCCTGATCAACATCGTGCTCCAAACCGGGCTCGCCTTGGGGTTAGCCATCTTGATGCAGCGGGTGGCCAAATCCACCATTATTCGCGGGGCACTCCTTATGCCCTACCTGATGGCGAACGTCATCGCAGCGCTCTTGTGGTTCTGGATGCTGGACTACCAAATCGGCATCATCAACCAGATCATCGAATGGCTGGGCCTGCCCCGCGTCGCCTTCTTCGGAAGTGAGCAATGGGCCATCCCTACCCAAGCGCTCATCAATACATGGCGGCACATGGGCTACACGGCCCTGTTGATTTTCGCCGGGCTTCAAGCTATCCCTGCCACGGTTTACGAGGCAGCCAGCATAGACGGATCCAAAGCGTGGAGTACGTTCTGGCGGATCACGATGCCACTCTTGCGCCCCGTTTTGGTTCTAGTCCTGGTAGTAACAGTGATCGGCTCCTTCCAGGTCTTTGACACCGTTGCCGTCACCACCGCCGGCGGCCCCGTCAACGCCACCCGCGTACTCCAGTTCTACATCTTCCAGCGCGCTTTCAACGAGCAAGACTTCGGCTACGGTTCCGCGCTCGCCGTCATCCTCTTCGTTATCCTCGCCATCGTTGCCTTTATCCAGATGAAGTTCCTCCGTGGCAACCAGTCAGACCTGGACTAAGGACACTCCCATGACAACTGCTACATCCTCCAAAACGGCGATCCGCCGTCGTAAAAAACCGTTTAGCTGGCGCACCGCAGGCCTGTGGGTACTTCTGGGCATCGCAGTAGCGGTCAGTGTATTGCCTTTCTACTGGGTCATCCGCACGGCACTGTCCACCAATGGCTCGCTCGCCGCCAACTCGGCAAGCCTCTTGCCAGCAGACTTCAACTTAGGCGCATTCAAACGAGTCTTCGGCTTGCAGTCCGCGGAAGAAGCAATCGCTGAAGGTGGCTCCGGAGCGTCCATCAATTTTTGGCAGTACCTCTGGAACTCGCTACTTTTCTCCACTGTCACCACCGCGGCGGCTGTTTTCTTCAGCTCCCTCGCAGCCTATGCTTTCTCCCGTTTGCGGTGGAAGGGCAGGGACTTTGTGTTCTCACTCTTCCTGGCCACCATGCTGGTTCCACCGATCTTCACGGCGCTACCCAACTTCCTTTTGGTAAAGAACCTAGGCCTGCTCAACACCATGCTGGGTTTGGTACTGCCATACCTCTTTATGACACCGTTCGCCATCTTCTTTATGCGCCAGTTCTTTCTGAATATGTCTCGTGAAGTTGAAGAGGCAGCCATGTTGGACGGTGCAAAGCACTTCCGAATGTTCTTCCAGATCGTGTTGCCGAACGCCGCAGCACCGCTGGCCACTCTGGCCTTGCTGACATTTATGGGTCAGTGGAACGAATACTTCTGGCCACTGTTGGTGGGCACCACCGAGGACACTCGAGTGCTAACCGTGGGCCTGGGTGTTTTCAAGTCTCAGTCCCCGCAAGGATCCCCCGACTGGTCCGGCCTGATGGCCGCCACTCTCGTTTCGGCAACACCTGTGCTGATTTTGTTCTCGATCTTTGGCAAGAAAATTGTGAACTCGATCGGCTTCAGCGGAACCAAATAACTACTTTCTATTCCCGACCCACAGTAAAAAAATCGCACACCTTAAGGACTCAAAGTGATCAAAAATAAAGTACTCGGCACCGTCGCCGTTGCTGTAGCTGCAGCTCTTGCTCTCTCCGCATGTGGCGGCGGTAGTAGCGGCAGCACGGATAGCGCTAAAGGTGAAGTCAGCTACTGGCTCTGGGACGCCAACCAGCTCCCGGCCTACAAACAGTGCGCTGCTGACTTCACCAAGGCCAACCCAGATGTCACAGTGAAGATTACCCAAACTGGCTGGGATGACTACTGGGGCAAACTCACCAACGGTATGGCCTCCGGTACCGCCCCCGATGTTTTCACAAACCATCTGGGCAAGTACCCGGAATTCGTTAAGACCAAGCAGCTTGTGGCACTCGATGACGCTGTAGCCGCTGACAAAGTTGACCTCACCAAGTACAACGAGGGCCTGGCAGATCTGTGGGTAGGCCAGGACGGCAAGCGCTATGGTCTCCCCAAAGACTGGGACACCGTTGGCTTGTTCTACAACAAGAAAATGACTGCCGCAGCCGGGCTCACAGCTGAGCAAATGGCATCACTGACGTGGAACCCCACCGATGGCGGTACCTATGAGAAGGCCATTGCCCACTTGACCGTGGACAAGAGCGGTAAACGAGGCGACGAGGCCGGCTTCGACAAAAACAATGTTGCCGTTTACGGCATGGGGCTTTCCGGCTCTGGCGCCGAGAATGCTGGTCAAACTCAGTGGAGCTTCCTCGCGGCAACGACGGGTTGGACCACCACTGACAAGAACCCTTGGGGCACCCACTACAACTACGATGACAAGCGCATTCAGGACACCATCGCTTGGTGGTCCGGCTTGGCAACAAAAGGCTTTATGCCCAAGCTAGAAACCACCATTGGCGCCAGCACTTCGGATAACTTCGGAGCCGGCAAGGCCGCCATTAACGCCAATGGTTCGTGGATGACCGGACAATACACCAGCTACAAGGGAATCGAGACGGGAATTGCGCCCACCCCGATCGGTGTAGATGGCAAACGTTCCTCGATGTTCAACGGCCTCGCTGACTCTGTCTGGGCTGGCACCAAAAAGAAGGAAGCCGCCATTAAATGGGTTGAATACTTGGCCAGTTCAGATTGCCAGGATGTTGTAGCCAGCAAGGCTGTAGTCTTCCCGGCCATCAAGACCTCCTCGGATAAGGCAGCGGCAGCATTCAAGGCTAAGGGCACTGACGTTAGTGCCTTCACCCAGCACGTCAAGGACAAAACCACGTTCCTGTTGCCCATCACCGATAACGCCGCAAAAGTCTCCGGTATTTTGAAGCCCGCAATGGATGCAGTGGTTTCTGGCAAGGAGCCGGCGAGTTCACTGACTGCTGCTAACGATCAGGTTAACGAACTGTTCGCCAAGTAGTAGTTTCACCGCTTGACCTCTCGTGGCCCGCCCACTTGCTCATAAAAGTGAGCGGGCGGGCCACGTTCCACTTTGCCTCGACTGTTACAACGTTCCTTTTGAAAGAGACTCCATGGTTTCCCCGCACCCGCGACCGTTATATCTGCGCTCCGCCGGTACTAGCCTCCTACTCGCCTTCCACACGGGCGAAGCCCAGATCGTCCATTGGGGCGCCGATTTGGGCGAGGTGTTGCCGGATCTAGAACTTCTGCGTCCTCCTATCCCCCACTCGGCCTTTGACACGCCTGTGGTAGCAGGGCTGGTCCCTCAGCCGTCATCCGGATGGCTGGGCCGTCCGGGTTTGCGCGGTCACCGCGCAAGCGGCACTGCCTTCTCTCCGGCGTTCCAGATTGTCTGGGCAGAATATTCCGACGCCGGCGCTACCGCAGGTCATCCCGCCTCCGCTACTTCCGCGGTTGTCATCCAGGCAGATCCGGAAGCTGGCCTTGAGATCCGAAGCACGATCCGCCTCAACGTGGGTGGGCTCTTGGAACTGTGCCACACGCTGACGAACACGGGCACCAGCGACTACAACCTCGACGAGCTCGCATTGGTGCTCCCTTTACCGAGTCAAGCGACAGAACTTTTAGATCTCACAGGCCGCTGGTGCCGTGAGAACCACCCGCAGCGTCGTTCCATTGAACAGGGGACGTGGGTTCGTTCCGGACGGCACGGCCGCACGGGACACGATTCATCTCTCTTGGTTGCCGCTGGCAGTGCTGGATTCGCTAACCGTTCCGGAAATGTTTGGGCGACACATTTCGGCTGGTCCGGAAACCACGAACAATACCTCGATTCCTTGGGTGATGGCCGGCGGATGCTCGGCGCTTCCGAGCTTTTGGGTTCGGGTGAGCTTTTGCTCGGCCCAGGCACTGAATACACCACCCCCACCCTGTATGCCGCGTACTCAGACCACGGACTGGACGGTGTGACGGAGAGATTTTATGACTGGTTCCGCGCCCGCCCTCACCATGTTGGCACTCAAGGCGCCGAAGGCGGCTCCGGGAAGGCACGTCCTGTGGTGCTCAACACGTGGGAAGCCGTGTACTTTGATCACCGGATTGAGCCACTCATTGAGTTGGCAGAATCGGCGGCGGAGCTCGGCGTCGAACGTTTTGTGCTCGACGACGGATGGTTCCGTGGGCGCCGCGACGATCACGCCGGTTTGGGCGACTGGTACGTTGACGGCACGGTGTGGCCTGAAGGCCTAACACCGCTCATTGATGCCGTAACCAGCCGCGGTATGGAATTTGGCCTGTGGGTTGAACCGGAGATGGTGAACATTAATTCGGAAGTGGTCCGCGCGCACCCTGAGTGGATTGTTGGTCCTTCTTCCACACCGTTTACCGAGGGTGGCCGTTTGCCTATGGAGTGGCGCCACCAGCACATTATTGACCTAGTGAACCCAGAGGCGTGGCAATACATTTTTGAACGGATTAGCGCCTTACTGAGCGAGAACAATATTTCCTACCTCAAGTGGGATCAGAACCGAGACCACACCGAACACGGGCACAACGGCCGGGCTTCAGTTCATCACCAAACCCTTGCCGCCTACCGCTTATTTGATGCGCTCAAAGCGGCCCACCCCAACATTGAAATTGAGTCTTGCTCCTCGGGTGGTGCTCGCGTGGACTTAGGCATTTTGCAGCGCACAGACCGCGTTTGGGCCTCAGATTGCAACGATGCTCTGGAACGTCAGACCATACAACGCTGGACCCAGTCCGTATTGCCGCCGGAGCTGGTGGGTTCACACGTTGGGCCTACCCAAGCTCACACCACGGGGCGCACTCACGGCATCGCCTTCCGTGCCATCACTGCATTGTTTGGGCACTTCGGTATGGAATGGGACATCCGTCAGGCTTCCAACGAGGACCGACAAGTGCTCAAGCGCGTGATCAACATTTACAAGGAACACCGAGGCATGTTGCACTCAGGCGTTCGGGTAAATGCAGATCTTGGTGTGCCAAACCTGCAATTGCACGGTGTGGTATCCCAAGACAAATCGCAGGCACTCTTTGCTGCCGTGGCTCTAGCTTCGCTGGCTGCCGAAGTACCTGGCAGGGCAGGAATTCCCGGTCTCGATCCGAAGCGCACGTACCGGGTTGAAGCACTTCTGCCCAGCGATACTGAAGAGAGCCACGGCGCTTTCGCTCAGATTGAGCCGCCACTCTGGTACCGAAAGGGCTTCACAGCGAGCGGCGCGTTCTTTGCCGAAGTTGGTTTGCCACTACCTGTGCTGCGCCCAGAGCAGGCAATCCTCATCAAGGCAACGTCCGTCTAGTTAGTACTGGCCCGCCTAACTCGCATTTGTTGCTGCTCCACGGGACAGTTGCTGTTCCACGGGACACAGGATCAGCAACAAATGCGAGTTAGCTGGCTGAAACCAGCCAGGCGGCCTAGCAAATGCTACTTTTTGGTGCACTGTCCCGAGGACACGGTGTTTTGCAGTCCGGGAGCTTGGTCAACCACGGGTTGCAGCTGATCCATGGTGATCGCAAACCCCAACGGAGAGTTGCTGCTGGCCTTGGCGAAAACGACGCCGGCAACTTGACCGCCACTGTTCAATAACGGTCCTCCCGAGTTTCCCGGTTGCACGTCGCCGGAGATTTGGTAAATCTGTTCGGCTTGGGGGTTATTGCCGTAAATGTCCGGCACCAAAACGTTGGTGATGCCCTGCACCGAGGCTGGTTTGGATTGGAACGGACCACCGTGGGGGTAACCGGAGAAGGCAGCAGCAGTCCCAGCGCTCAGGTTTTTGGTCATGGCCAGTGGTGCAGCATTCAGTCCTGCAACGTCCAGCACTGCCAAATCATGTTGTGAATCGAAGTAGACCACTCGGCCTTGCAGTGCTCCTCCGCCGGGAACGGCCACCACGGGTTCGTTGACGCCCGCCACTACGTGCGCGTTGGTGACCACCCGGCCAGGGGCTACAACAAAACCCGTGCCAGTTTGGTTTTGACCGCATTGGTACGCGGTTCCGGTGATCTTGAGGACCGATTGCGCTGCGGTATTCAGGGCTGGAGTGTCTGTGCTTTCATTCGGAACAGGGACCGGAACCACCGGCCCAACACCCTCAATGAGTTGCGGAATCCCGTCAGAAATAACAGTGGATCGGAGCTGTGCCAGTGCTGTTTGAACCGGTGTTGGTGTGGCCGAATCAATAAATCGGATCACTTTGGAATCGGCAATTTGCGCCGAAACTAGCGGCACACCAAGCTGCCCAACGCTAAACGCCAGCATGGACATCACCAGAGCGGCAACGGAAACGTTCACCACGCCTCCTGCTAGCCGGTCAAGGGTGCGCAGCGGCTGGACCTTAACGGCACGTCGGATACTGCGGCCAATCGCGGTACCAAGTCCGTGGCCCAAAAGCATCAGTACGACGGCGGTAGCGACGATCGCTGTGAGCCTCCACCCGGAGTCGGTCACCCAACCGCTGACCAAGGGGATGGCCACAAAGGCGGCCGCCGCGCCTGCGGCGAAGCCAGCGAGCCCACCAACTGTGACCAGAAGGCCGTTGCGGAGGCCGTAAATGAGGTAGGAAATGAGCATCAGCACCAAGGCAAGGTCCAAGACCGTCAAACCGAACACTTGAGCTCCTTTATGCAGCGCACCGGCGCAGCGTTGGCCTTTATTCTACCGATGCGAAGCTGTGCTCTGACTGGACGCAAAGCAAAATGGTGCGGCTCAAATGCCAACTTCGTCACATTCATCACAAAATTCTGAAACAATAGCCGGAGCGCCAACTTACAAGGAGAATTCATGGACATCGAGGTACTTCGCCGCGCACCACTGTTCGCCACGCTGGACGACGACGCATTCCGGTTGCTGACGGACGAGCTCACCGAGGTGGACTTGTCTCGCGGCGCATCCGTCTTCCGGGAAGGCGATCAGGGCGATCAGCTGTATTTCATCGTTTCGGGCAAGGTCAAGCTCGGACGTACTTCACCGGACGGACGCGAGTCTTTGCTGGCCATTCTTGGCCCGGGCGAGCTGTTTGGTGAAATGGCACTTTTTGATCCGAGCCCCCGTACCGCTACGGCAACTGCTGTGTCTGAGACGCGCTTGGCCGGATTGCGTAATGACAGCTTGAACGCCTTGCTGCGTACTCGCCCTGAGGTTTCTGCTCAGCTGCTGCAGGCTTTGGCTCGCCGCTTGCGCCGTACCAACGATTCACTCTCTGACTTGGTCTTTTCCGACGTTCCTGGCCGTGTAGCTAAGGCACTGTTGGACTTGGCTGACCGTTTTGGACGTCCGGCAACGGATGGTGTTCTGGTTGCTCACGAGCTCACCCAGGAAGAGTTGGCCCAGCTGGTGGGAGCTTCCCGTGAGACGGTCAACAAGGCCCTGGCTGAGTTTGTGCAGCGCGGCTGGTTGCGTTTGGAAGCACGCGCAGTGGTCATCTTGGACATGCAGCGTTTGCGCCAGCGTTCCCGCTAAAAGTCACCTGGTTGCCGGTGGGACCTACCGCTCGCGGTGAGGTTCGCCGGCAACAGGATGCGCGGCTTCTACCTCAAGCATCAGCACACCGTCTTCTTCCACCAAAATGGGTTGGTAGACGTGAGTTTTGCGCTTGTAGCTCAGGTACGCGATACATCCCTTGGCAGCACCGATTTTTTCCAGAATGATCTCGGCGCCGGGCACCATCAATTGCCCCAGCGTGAGGCCCACGGTATTTTCTTGGCCAATTTCATCGCCAAGTTCCGTGGAGGACCGCTCCCCCAAAATTTTTGATGCACACACCCAGCGCGCCCACACACCTTTTCCTTCTAGCAAGGAAGGCTGCTGTCCCACGGGCAGTGTGGCAGCAAAGTAGCGGGTGTTGAACCGACGGTGCGCAAAGTCTGGGCTGAGCCAATTCACCAGCGGTTTGAGCAAGTCAGTACGGACGGTCAGTCCACGCTTGTTCAGCAGCTCGGTGAAGCTCTTTTCTTGAGCGGCCACAGCCACGCGCGCCTTCATCCATTCGGCAGTGGTGTTGGCCTCCACAGTGGAGGAAGCGTCCTGACCGGCCAGTAACACGCCGGTCTCTTCAAAAAGTTCACGGATGGCCGCCAGTACGTGACGGCGCGCCAGCCCGGCGTCGTCCATTCCCATCATGTCCGCCCATTGATGCGGTGACGGGCCCGCCCAAGCAACCGGTTCCTGGTCGCCGGGTTCAAGGGAACCCCCCGGGAACGCTACAACGCCCAGAGGCGAGCCACCGGAGCGGTAACCCAGCCACGTTTCTAGGCCTTGGGCTGCATCACGCAACAACACCACGGAGGAGGCGAAGCGCGGCGCACGCGGTGTGCGTTCGCCGTGCTCTAGCCAACTCCGGGCGGCACCCTCAAGGTCGACGGGCAGTTCAAACAATCGTCTGACGATGTGGGGCACAACGGGAACCTAACAGTGTGAGTCAGCTGAATTCAGCGATGATTTCCACTTCGACGGGTGCGTCGAGGGGAAGAACGGCAACGCCGACGGCGGAGCGAGCATGTTGCCCTGCGTCGCCGAGGACTTTACCAAGGAGTTCGGAGGCACCGTTAATCACACCGGGCTGCCCGGTAAATGAAGGATCGGAGGCAACAAAGCCAACCACCTTAACAATCCGGGTAATCCGGTCCAAGTCACCGATGACACTCTTAACAGCTGCCAAGGCGTTAACAGCGGCAATCGCCGCGTAGTTTTTAGCGTCTTCTGGGGACACGGTCACTTCGACGGAGGTGCTCTCCGTGCCGGAGGACACCTTGCCCGTGGCTACCAGCTTGCCGTCAACAAAAGGCAATTGGCCTGAGGTGTAGACGTAATTGCCGGACACAACTGCCGGCACGTACGCAGCTACTGGCGCCGCCACGCCCGGGAGAGTGATTCCCAGCTCGGCAAGGCGGGCCTCCACAGCGCTTGCTGACTCTGTTGTTTCAGTGTTCTGTGCCTCAGCGGTCATCAGGCTTTCTCCCGCTTCATGTAGGCCACCAGGCCATTGCCGTCGGGTCCAGTTACTACTTGAACCAGTTCCCAACCATCGTCTCCCCATTGATCCAGGATCTGCTTGGTGGCGTGCGTAATTAGCGGAAAAGTGGCGTACTCCCATTTGCTCATGAGCACCAGAGTAGTCCTTGCCGGTAAACTCTAAAACATGGCTCAACGTAAGAACCCACTATTCGACACGGCCACCGTCCTTGGAAAGATTATTGCTTTTCTTGGAGTGAGTGCTGTTTGCGGTGTCTTGGTGGCTGGTCTACTGGTCCCTGCCGCTGCGGTGACCGGTAGTTCGGCGAGCGGTTCCATACAGTTCTTTGACACTCTGCCCAGTGAGTTGACGGTTGATCCGCCTGGCCAGGTGACTAAGATCCTGGCAGCTGACAACTCGCAGATTGCCTCCTTGTATTCGGAGAACCGGACCAAGGTAGATCTGAAGAACATGTCTCCGTTCGTTAAGAACGCGGTCATCGCTATCGAGGACAACCGCTTCTACGAGCACGGCGGTGTGGATACCACTGGTATTTTGCGTGCGTTGGTCAGCACCGCGCAAGGTAAGAAGCAGGGTGCTTCCACTATCACTCAGCAGTACGTGAACAACGTGATCAATGAGTCCCTGGTAGCTGAAGGTAAGACCGATCAAGTTCTACTCAACGGTGTGAATAAGGGTGTTGGTGACAAGCTTCGCGAGATGAAGCTGGCCATTGCGCTTGAGAAGAAAATGACCAAGGACCAGATCCTTGAGGGTTATTTGAACATTGTGTTCTTTAACAGCAACGCTTACGGCATTGAAGCCGCTTCGAAGTACTTCTTCAGCACCACCGCCAAGGACCTCACTCTTCCTCAGGCCGCCCTGCTGGCTGGTCTGGTGAACAACCCTTCTGGCTATGACCCAATCAGCAACCCGAAAAGCGCCAAAGTCCGCCGCGACTTGGTACTCGCCGCAATGTTGCGGTACGGCAAGATCGATAAAGCTGCCTACGACGCAGCTGTGAAGACTCCCGTTACCACCAAGGTGACGCAGCCTCGCCAGGGCTGCGCCTATGCTTCCCAGGCACAGTACTTCTGTGCCTATGTCCTGCACACCATCCTCAACAACCCCGCTTATGGCGCGACCCAAGAGGATCGCGTCAAGAAGGTTTACAGCGGCGGTTTGACCATCAAGACCACCCTGGACCCACGTTTGCAGTCACCGGCCCAAGCACAGGCAGACGCCATTGCCGGTAGCAACCCGGACAAGTGGGGCGCTTCGCTGATCACCGTTCAACCGGGTACCGGCAAAATCCTTTCGATGGCTCAGAACACCCGAATGCTCGCTGGCCAGAGCTCCTTTGCCACCACCTACAACTTCAATGTGGACCGCAAGGACGCCAATGGCAATGACTTGGGTGGCGCGGGTGGTTTCCAACCCGGTTCAACCATGAAGCCCGTGACGTTCTCGGCGTGGCTGAAGGAAGGCAAGGCGCTCAACACCGTGGTGCCCGCCTACAACAGGGTCTACCCGTTGGATTACCCATGGAAGACCACCTGCCAGGCGGTCACCGGAGCGTTTAATGACGCTGAAGAGTACCTTGGTGCGGCACCTACTCTGCAGAACAACGATGAAGGCTATTACCGCAACATGCCGGTGAACTATGGCCTCTACAACTCCATCAACACTGCCACGTACGCTTCGGCGGCAATGTTGGACGATTTCTGCGATATCCAACGCATGGCAGACGCTTTGAAGATGCACAATGGTGAGGGCAAGGACAAGCTGGATATGTCCACCTTGTCCAGCCTTTTGGGCCCGTACAACGTGTCCCCGCTGACCATGGCTTCAGCGTTTGCAACGTTCTCAGCCGAGGGTACCTATTGTGAGCCGATGGCAGTCACCTCTGTGACTGACGCACAAGGTAAGGCGCTCCCAGCCCAGACTCAGAACTGCCAGAAGGATGCCATTTCTCCTGATGTGGCCAAGGGCGTGAACTATGTTCTTCAGGACGTTCTCAAGCAGGGTTCGGGTTGGCAGATGCCCAAGGTTGGTGCTCCGGCTGCAGCCAAGACTGGTACTAACAACTACAACTCACAGACCTGGGTTGTCGGTTACACCAAGGGGCTTGCAACTGCCGCCTACTTCGGTGAAGCCCTTGAAGATCCGTCCCAGCGATTGGGCCGTGACGTCACCATCAACGGTAAGTTCTACCCAGTGGTGGATGGTTCTCAGATCGCCGGTGTGATGTGGGGTCAGTACATGCAACAAGTGGCTGGGCTGTACAACACCAGCGAGTTTGCTGAGCCGCCGGCCAACCTACTCTCCGCTCCGCAACCAGTCCAGCGGGACCCGGTTCCGCAGCCGACGCAGTCGTCCACTGGGGGCAGCAACTCGACTACGCCGGAGACCACTGCTCCGAGCTCGCAGCCCACAACTTCGACCACTGCTAACAACAACGGCAAGAAAAAGAACGGCTAGCAATGGCTCTGGATAACTCTGCGGTAAGCCGCGCTCGGGATATCGGGCGCGGCTTTGCCGTTGCCGCCGGAACTCTAGCCGTAGCTGGGGCTGCTACCACTGCTTACGGCGTGTGGGAAAAGAACCAATTTGGGCTGCGGGAAGAAACGCTGCCCATTTTGCCGGCAGGTTTTGGCCCGTTGCGGGTTCTGCATTTGAGCGACATTCACTTTGTGCCCGGGCAAGACAAAAAGACCCGGTGGCTCAAGGAGCTCGCACAGCTCTCCCCGGATCTTGTGGTGAATACCGGAGACAACTTAAGTCACGTACAAGCGATTGACCCGCTCCTCGATGCACTGCGGCCTCTGATGAAGTTCCCCGGAGTATTTGTTCCTGGGTCAAACGACTACTACGCCCCAGTCTTCAAGAACCCAGCCACATACTTCTTGGGCCCCTCCAAAATTCGCAAGGATCCGCAGAAACTGGACTGGGATAAGTTGCGCACCGAATTTGGGATGGCAGGTTGGATTGAGCTGACCAACCGTGCTCAGTCCGTGGTGCTGAACGGTCTGCGTTTTGATTTCTCCGGTATGGATGACCCTCACCTGAACCGTGAGCGCTTTGCTGGCTGGCCGCGTGGCACCGCTGGTCAGGACAAGAATCCGCACCTTCGCGTCGCCGTCGTTCATGCTCCGTATCAGCGAGTCTTGGACCGGTTTACTGCCGAAGGCGCAGACGTCATTTTGGCCGGCCACACGCACGGCGGCCAGATTTGTGTGCCGGGCTATGGGGCGTTGATCAGCAATTGCGATCTGCCTACGTGGCGGGCCAGCGGCCTCCACGATTGGAACGTTGAAAACAGTACGACGCCGGTCAACGTCTCCGGCGGCATCGGCACCTCACGCTACGCACCGGTGAGAATCGCGTGCCGTCCCGAGGCCGTATTGCTCACGCTGACCGAGGGGCCAGCGAAGTAATTACGTTTGGCAATAACTGACCAATCCCGCCAACGGTTCCAGAATTTAGTGAATCGTGTCACCTCGATGGCATAGGCTAGTTGCTAAAGGTAACTATCGGGGCTCTTCCTTGGTATTTACGGATTTCCGGCGGAAGAAAAAAGAAGTAGGCATGCCAGAGCAACGTTCATTTTTTAAATCAATTGGCCGCCTCTACCCACACATGAAGCCGATCATTCCCCGGCTCTTGATGGGTCTAATTTCCGCACTCCTAGCCAGCATTGTTGCCCTGGCCATCCCACAAGTGTTGCGTGTGTTGATCAACGATTCCTTGCACCCAGGCGGTTCGTCGTCGGGCGTGTGGGTTGCTGTGTGGGTCATTCTTGGGCTGGGTATTTTGGAAGCCGTGCTGGTTGCTTTGCGGCGCCAGTTTGTGATTAATCCGGCCACCACGGTGGAAACGCGGATGCGCATCTCGCTCTACAAGCACTTGCAGGACTTGACCGTTTCCTTCCACGATCGCTGGGGCTCAGGCCAGTTGCTCTCGCGAGCTATGAGTGATCTGAACTTTTTGCGCCGCTGGATGGCGTTTGGCGCGATTATGTTGGTGGTGACGTCACTGACAGTGATTATCGGCGTCATCCTGATGTTTTCCATGAGCTGGCAGCTTGCACTGATCTTTTTGGCCGCTGCCGTCCCGATTATGATTTTTGGTTTCCGCTTCCGCAAGAATTTTGGCCGCGTTGCCCGCCTGAGCCAAGACCAGGCCGGCGATCTCGCCACCACGGTTGAAGAATCTGTTCACGGTATTCGTGTGCTCAAAGCCTTTGGCCGCAGCCGCGAAGCGCTCGAGAACTTCAACGAACAAGCCGAAGGTTTACGCCAAACTGAGATTGCCAAGGCCAAGTACCTTGCCACGTTCTCGCTGGTGGTCACACTACTACCCGAGCTCGCTTTGGGTCTGGGCTTGATGGTGGGAATTTGGCTCAGCACCACGGGGCAGTTGAGCATCGGTTCGCTGGTGGCCTTCTTTGCCACAGCAGCAGTGGTGGCCTCGCCTGTGGAAGCTTGCGGCATGCTGCTGGCCATGACTCTGGCTGCCAAGAGCGCAGTTGACCGCCACTATGAAGTGATGGATTCGGTAAACACCATTACTGATCCAACAGAACCTCAAACGCCTAGCGAGTCCAAGGACGCATTGACCTTTTCCAAGGTGCGCTTCGCTTTTGAGGATGCCGTTGCTCCGGATCCAGCGGACACCAAGTTCATTTTGGATGAGATTGACCTTGAGATCCGCCCCGGCGAGACCATGGCTCTAGTGGGTGTAACGGGGTCTGGTAAGTCGACCCTGCTGCAGCTCATTCCGCGCCTTTATGACGTGACAGAAGGGTCCATCAGCATTGACGGCGTGGACCTTCGCGACTTCTCCGTGGAGCAATTGCGAACCGTGGTTGCCGTGGCTTTTGAGGACACCACTTTGTTCTCCAATTCAGTGCGGGACAACGTTCTGCTGGGCGCCCCTGAACGCACTGACGCCATCCTTAACGAGGCGCTGGATGTTGCCCAGGCCCAGTTCACCCACACACTGCCAGAGGGGGTTGATACCCTCATTGGCGAGGAGGGCTTGAGCCTCTCCGGTGGTCAACGCCAGCGTGTTGCCTTGGCCCGGGCCATCGCCGCTCAACCCAAGGTTTTGGTGCTGGATGACCCCCTCTCGGCTTTGGACGTCAACACCGAGGCCAAAGTAGAGGCACGTTTGCGTGAAGTTCTCGCGGAGACCACCACACTGATTGTGGCGCACCGCCCCTCCACCGTGGCCCTCGCGGACCGGGTAGCGCTGCTCCAGGACGGGCGGATTACGGATGTGGGTACGCACAGCGAGCTATTGGGCCGGAATGCGCACTACCGCTATGTCATTGCCAGTTTGGACGAGGAACCCAAGGATTTGGACTCTGAACTGGAAACGGAACTTGAAGAGGCCGGGGAGGCCGTGCGATGAGCGCCGCAACGTTTGGAACAGCCAATGAGGACAATTCAGATCTGAGCCGCGAGGACAGCAAAGCAGTACGACGACGGTCGCTCGCCTTATTGGGCTCGTTGATCCGTCCAGTGCGCTTACGTTTTTGGCTGACGCTGTTAATGGTGGTGGTTTCACAGGCCACTCGCGTTGCAGGCCCCGCGCTGATTGCCTTTGGGATTGACCGCGCTTTGCCCGCCTTGGTGCAGGGCGATAGTTGGCCGTTGTTTTTGGCGGGCATTGGCTACGTCTTGGCCGCAATCGCAACCGCATGGCTGACGGCTTTGTACGTCACATCCACGGCCAAACTCAGCCAGGCCATGCTCTTGGATTTGCGGGTGCGCGTTTTCCGGCACACTCAACGTTTGAGCCTTGAGTTCCATGAAAAATACACCTCGGGCCGGATTATTTCCCGCCAGACTTCAGACCTTGAAGCGCTGCGCGAATTGTTGGACTCGGGCGTCAGCTCGCTGGCCTCCGGTGTGTTGTTTATGCTCTTCACGGCCATCACGGTTTTCGCTTTGGACTGGCCCAGCGGACTGATTATGTTGGCCGCCGGTGTGCCCATGTTCTTCTTGGCTCGCTGGTATCAGAAATGGTCTCAGATTGCCTACCGCGAGTCCCGAGTGGTGTCCGCACGGTTGATTGTTCAGTTCGTGGAAACCATGACCGGAATCCGGGCTGTGAAGGCGTTCCGTAAGGAAGCTGAGAACGCACAGAAATACACCGAGGTTGCTGAGGAATACCGGAAGGTTACTGTTCGCTCGATCAATCTCAACGGTGTTCTGCAGCCTGGTTTGGTGTTGATTGGCAATGTCACAGTTGCCGTGGTTTTGCTCGCTGGCGGTTTCCGGGTGCTGGAGGGTGGAATGAGCGTTGGTGTGTTGCTCGCGCTAATCCTGTCCACTAAGCGCTTCTTCCAGCCGGTGGATCAGATGACCATGTTCTACAACTCCTTCCAGAGTGCGCAGGCTGCTTTGGAGAAGGTCTCCGGTTTATTGGAGGAAGTTCCTACGGTACGTCCGCCTAAAAATCCGGTGGCATTGAAGAACGCTCGGGGTGCTATCGACTTCCGCCAAGTGGAGTTCGGTTACGGCAATGGTCCTGTCATCATCCCCACCATGGACTTGCATATCCCGGCTGGACAGACTGTTGCTTTGGTAGGTCAGACGGGCGCCGGGAAGTCCACTCTGGCTAAATTGATTGCGCGTTTCTATGACGTCACCTCGGGGTCATTAACGCTAGACGGCGTTGAGCTGCGTGATCTGTCCGGAGAGGACTTACGCAAGGCAGTAGTGATGGTCACGCAGGAGGCTTTTCTCTTTAGCGGTTCCGTGGCTGACAACATCGCGTTGGGCCGTCCTGAGGCTACTCGTGAGGAGATTGTGGAGGCAGCCACCATTGTGGGCGCACACGAGTTCATCACGGCATT
Organism: Pseudarthrobacter sp. J1763; assembly: GCF_050490295.1. Classification (NCBI taxonomy): domain Bacteria; kingdom Bacillati; phylum Actinomycetota; class Actinomycetes; order Micrococcales; family Micrococcaceae; genus Pseudarthrobacter; species Pseudarthrobacter sp. J1763. Next base: position 46,975 of record NZ_JBNPEN010000006.1, read on the forward strand.
GCCGGAGGGCTACGACACTGACGTCAACAAGCGTGGTGGACGTGTCTCGGCTGGTCAGCGTCAGTTGATCAGCTTCGCCAGAGCGTTCCTAGCCAGCCCGGCCGTGCTGATTTTGGATGAGGCAACGTCTTCGCTGGACATCCCCTCGGAGCGGATGGTTCAAAACGGCTTGGCCCGACTTCTGGATGGCGTCAACGGCAAAGGCCGGACAGCCTTGATCATCGCTCACCGTTTGTCCACTGTAGAGATCGCGGACCGAGTGCTGGTGGTTCACGATGGCACAGTGGTTGAGGACGGCACACCAGCAGAGCTGATCAGCGGCGGCGGCAGGTTCGCAGCTTTGCATGGTGCGTGGAAAGACTCGCTGGTTTAGCCCCTAGGACCGGGCGCTTGGAAAGGCTCAGCCGATTTCCCAGCACGGCCTCCCATCGGCTATCCTTGTAAAGTTGCTTTTGCCGCGCATTGGCGTGGTAAATCAATGGATCGGGATGTAGCGCAGCTTGGTAGCGCGCTTCGTTCGGGACGAAGAGGTCGCAGGTTCAAATCCTGTCATCCCGACCACACAGAAAGCCCGTCAGCACTTGGAATCCAAGAACTGGCGGGCTTTTCTTATGCCTGCACTTCTTATGCCAGCGAAGAGGCACCCTCTAGAATCGGATCATGAGCGATTCACTTCCCTCCTGCCCAGAATGCGGCAGCGCCTACACCTACGAGATGGGTGCCCTGCTGGTCTGCCCCGAGTGCGCCCACGAGTGGTCACCAGCCGAGGACGCAGCTGAAGAAGTTGACGGCCCCCGCGTGATCAAAGATTCCGTAGGCAATGAACTGCACGACGGCGATACCGTCACCATTGCCAAGGACCTGAAAGTTAAGGGCTTCCCCACTTCCATCAAGGTGGGCACCAAGGTTCGCAACATCCGTCTGGTGGACGGTGTGGGCGACCACGACATCGACTGCAAAGTGGACGGCTTTGGACCTATGCAACTGAAATCCAGCGTGGTCAAAAAAGTTCTCTAGCAACTCGCCAAACCCTTTTAGCTTGTTAAATACGTGTGGCCCCTCCGCATTGCGAGGGGCCACAAGTATTTTTTCAGGAGTTTGTTTAAGCGGGATCTGGCCAGTTACCGATCGAAGTTACCGATGACCGTGCGGGGTCCGGCCAGTTGCCAATGGCTGAAATGGAAGCCCGAGCGGGATCCGGCCAGTTACCAATTGAGGTCACTGAGACGGAGGACCGTGCGGGGTCCGGCCAGTTGCCAATTGCGGACGCGGGAGCGGCCGCTGAAAAAGCCAGAGCTCCAGCGAGGACGACAGAAGCTGCAATCTTCTTGATCATTTTTTCCTCTAAACACGTGTCGGATTTGTTACAAGTTCGGCACAAACCTTGTTGACATACATTGTAAAATATTTACTACATGAGCTGTCAAGGCTCTTGTGGTGGAAATGTTCCGGTTACAGGAGGTCCCGTGGGGAATGGATTCGGCGAGAAGCTCCGAGCAGAGCGGCTCGAACGCGGATTAACGCAGGCTGAACTTGGTAAGGATCTCTACTCACCAAGCTACATCTCGCTCCTAGAAACCGGTCGGCGTGAGCCCACTGTGGAAGTCATCCAGGAACTAGCCCGCCGACTCGAACTGGCACCCAAGCAACTTGAAGCATGGAGCCAGCCCGTATCCCTCAGCGATGCCGAGTACGTTCTGGCCGGCCTCTACGCCCGTCAAGCCTGGGACCTCCGCGACTACGCTTTGGCCGCCACCCATGCCGCCAGCGCCGCTCTCATTGCACTTGAAGCCAAGAACACCAGCGCCTGGTGGAACATGAGCTACATGCAGGCGGAATGCCTGATGAAGGACGGCAAACTCGCCGAGTGCCAAGAGATTATTGAAAACCTCCTCGAACACCCCATGGCCACCGAATCAATCGGGCTTGGGGTCCGTGCCCGGCAGATGCTTGCCGCAGTGTGCCACGGACAAGGTCACCTAGCTACCGCCGTCGAACATGCAACCATTGCAGTCAACTTAGGTGTGAGCCTTCCGCAAGGTTCCACCGTCTATATCGGCTCTTTGAGGATCCTCATCGGCGCCCTCGCCGAGAGCGGCAAGCTTGAGGAAGCGTGGAAGTATTGCAAAGTCCTGGACGAACAGGTTGATGACCACGCCATGACTCAACTGGCTGGCGAAGTTGCTTGGGTCATTGGGAACGTTGCCTTTATGCGGCACGACTACATTGCCGGTGTGATGCACCATGAAAAAGCCGCCAAACTGCTCTCGCCCGCCAACGACATTGAGCTTTGGGCTCGTTTCAACAAGGCTTCTGCGGCAGTCCGCTTGTCCTCGGGCATTGTTGAGCCGGAAACACTCTCCGCGATTGAACGCGCCGAGCTGGCCTTGTCCATCGTCGGCGGCAACAAGTCAGACCAGCTGGAAGTGGACTTCATCCGGGCACGTTGGCTCTACCTCACCGGAGACGTCCCCGGCGCTCTGGACAAACTACGAGCAATCCACGCTGACCGCGATTCACTGGGACGGCACACTGCAGGGGAAGTATCGCTACTCCTAGGCAAGTCACTCAAGGCCTCCGGCGAATCCACTGCAGCGCTTGAATTCTTGCAAGAGGCTCAATCCGAGTTCACAGCAGCCGGAGCCTCAGACCGGGTTCAGCAAGCTTTGGATGCCATTTTGGAAATCCGTCTCGCTGAACGCCGGGCCGAGGCCAGCAAGTCCGCCTAAACGAACTGCTGACCGGTCAACTTCTCAAACGCTTCAACATAGCGGGCGCGGGTTCGCTCAATCACGTCAGCCGGCAATGCGGGTGGGGCCACGTCTGAGGCGCGGTCCCATCCGGATTCGGCTGAGGTCAGCCAGTCACGGACGTATTGCTTGTCGAATGACGGCTGCGCTCGTCCGGGCTCGTAATCATTAACATCCCAGAACCGTGAAGAGTCCGGGGTCAGGACCTCATCGCCCAGCGTGATCACACCTGTGCCACGGTCCATACCGAACTCCACCTTTGTGTCAGCCAGGATGATGCCACGAGTGCGGGCAATCTCCTCAGCCGTGGTGTAAATCTTCAGAGTGAGCTCACGCAAGCGCTCGGCAACGTCAGGCCCAACCGCGTCCACCACCGCATCAAAAGTGATGTTCTCGTCATGCTCACCCACCTCAGCCTTCGCTGAGGGGGTGAAAATAGCGGGCTCAAGTTTGGATCCGTCCACCAGTCCTTCCGGCAACGGCAGGCTGCATACCGTCTGTGAAACCTTGTACTCAGACAATCCTGAGCCGGTGAGGTAACCACGAGCAATGCACTCCACCGGGAACATGTCCAAGCGTTTGCAAATCATGGCCCGGCCAGCCACTTCCGCCGGTACACCATCCTCCACAGTGGAACCAAGCACGTGGTGCTCCACACCCAGCTGGTCAAACCACCACAGGCTCAGCTGCGTGAGGATACGTCCCTTGTCCGGGATCTCGCTCTCCAACACGTGGTCAAAGGCGCTGATACGGTCACTGGCAACCACCAGCACCCGGTCTTGGTCTTCGTCCTCACCAACGGGCACGTACAAGTCCCGGACTTTGCCGGAATAGACATGCTGCCAACCAGCAAGTTCCAATGTTGTGGTGTTTAACCCAGCCATGCTACGAATCCTCTTTCGTTGAGGTCGGTGATGCTGCCGATGACAGCTTGGTCACCGGCAAGGCGCCGGTGCGCGGCCCGCTGACCTTGATCTCACCACGGGCAGCTTTGGCTGCAATATCTGTGCGGAAGACGGAACCTTCCAGCTGAACCAGCTCAACGCCGTCGTACGCTTTTTCCCGCGCCTTTACAAGATCCGCGCCCAAAGCGACTACAGCCAAAACTCGGCCACCAGCCGAAACCACTTTGCCGTCCTCATTCAGCGCCGTACCGGCGTGAATCACGTGCACACCATCAATGGCTTCAACCTTTTTGAGGCCACGGATGCGGTCTCCCGTGCGTGGCGTGCCTGGGTAATTATTCGCGGCAACCACCACTGCGACGGCGGATTCCTTAGACCAGCGCAGTTCCTCCGCCTTATCCAATTCCCCCTTAGCCGCAGCCATCAAGACACCACCCAGTGGAGTTTTGAGCCGGGCCAGAACAGCTTGGGTTTCCGGGTCACCAAAACGGGCATTGAATTCAATCACCCGGGTTCCACGTGAGGTCAGAGCCAAACCACAGAACAGCACACCAATAAACGGCGTGCCGCGGCGGGCCATTTCATCCACGGTGGGCTGAGCAACCCGGTCAATAACTTCCTGGACCAACCCCTCGGGCGCCCAGTTGAGCGGCGTGTAAGCACCCATACCACCCGTATTGGGGCCTTCGTCGCCGTCGAAAATGCGTTTGAAATCCTGCGCCGGAACCAGCGGCACCGTGGTGCGGCCATCGCACAGAACAAAGAGTGAAACCTCTGGCCCGTCAAGGAATTCCTCAATCACCACGGATCCACCAGCGTCAAAGCAGGTCTGCGCGTGAGCTAGAGCCTCGTCGCGGTCCTTGGTGACCACCACGCCCTTGCCAGCTGCCAGACCGTCGTCCTTCACCACATAGGGGGCGCCAAAAGTGTCCAAAGCGTCCGCAGCTTCTTCAGCATTCACGGCAACCTTGGCCATGGCAGTGGGGACGTTAGCCTCAGCCATCACCTGCTTAGCGAAAGCCTTAGAGGCCTCCAACTGGGCTGCCTCACGGCTGGGACCGAACACCGGGATGCCCGCCTCACGCACAGCGTCGGAGACTCCGGCGGCCAGCGGAGCCTCAGGACCCACCACCACCAAATCTGCGCCCAGCTTCAACGCGAGGTTGGCTACGGCCTCCGGATTGTTGGCATCAATCGCGTGCGTTGGCACAAGCGTTGCAATGCCAGCATTACCCGGGGCCGAATGGACCTCAGAAACATTGGGGTCAGCAAGGAGGGAACGGACAATGGCGTGTTCGCGGCCGCCTGGGCCAATCACAAGAACCTTCACAATTTCCAAGGGTACTTTGTGCCCCCGGGCGCGTCCTAAGTGGTGACGGAATTGAGCCATCCCCGAAGCTGTGACCCTAGAATTGGCCTATGCCTCGAAACTCGCACGCCACCTTCACCGTGGACTCCGCTGTTGAACTTGCCGTTATTGAGCGCAGCGGCTTTATCGAGTCCCGCCACATTGGCTCCGCAGTGGTCCTTTCCGCCGACGGCCAAGTGGTCACCGAGCTGGGCGATATCCGCACACCCATTTACGCTCGGTCCACGCTCAAGCCCTTCCAAGCGATGGCCTCCATGCAGGCAGGCGTACCGTTGCGCGGCGCCCAGGTAGCGCTCGCCTGCGCGAGTCACGTTGGTTCGCTTGAGCACATGGACATTGTAGAAACCATGCTCAAAGCGGCCGGTGTCACGGAAGATGATCTGCGGTGCCCTGCCGACTGGCCGTATGATGAAGCCGCCCGGAACTGGCTCCTGCGCAGCGAAAAAGGTAAGTCCCGCTTGGCCTTCAACTGCTCCGGCAAGCATGCGGCATTCCTGTGGGCTTGCACCGAAAACGGTTGGGATAAATCCACGTACCTGGACCCCACCCACCCCCTGCAAGAGCAAATCCGCGCAGTAATTGAGGAATACACCGAAGAAGAAATCGCCCACATGGGCATTGATGGCTGTGGTGCGCCGGTTGCCGCTGTCTCTCTCACCGGCCTAGCCCGTGCGTACTCCACTTTGGCAAAAGCCCCGGGCAACAAAAACTCCAACGCCCGCGCTGCCACCATTGCCACCTCCATGCTGGATTACCCTTGGGCCATTCAGGGCACCGGCCAACCAAACACGATTGTGATGGACGAACTCGGTGTAATTGCCAAAATTGGTGCCGAAGGTGTCCTGGTGATGGCCACCGACCAAGGCGTCTCCGTGGCGGTCAAGGTGCTCGACGGCAACATCCGGGCCACCTCTCTCGTGGGGCTGACTCTCCTCGCCGCTGCTGAAGCAATTGAGGTCCCGGCCGTTGCACGTGTGCTCGAAAAAGTAGTTGATCCCATCCTCGGCGGTGGCGTCCCCGTGGGCCGGATGCGCCTCGGCTCCGCCGTCGCAGCACTCTTGGACTAGACGAGTTATGGCTGTTGCACGTCGCAGAGTAGACCAAGAACAAGGAAAAGCAGCCCTGGGCGAGTGGCGGACCGCCGCTGAGGCGAGTGCCGACGTCGGACGTTCAGTGACTGCCACGGCTGTCCGGTACACGCTCGAAGAAGTGACGGCCCGAGCGCCGGGAAATTCCGTGGAAGTCCGCGTCCCGCCCTTTGGTGTGACGCAGTGCGTGGAGGGGCCGCGGCACACGCGAGGAACCCCGCCCAACGTTATTGAGTGCGACGCCGCCACTTGGCTTGGTATGGTCACCGGCACCTTGAGCTGGGCCGACGCCGTTGCGGCCGGACGGGTTGCCGCGTCCGGATTGCGGGCCGACCTCTCCGAGCTCCTCCCGCTCTAAAGTCCCTCCTCCCCCGTTCCCATTAGCCGAGTGGGTAGATAATGTCCCTTAGGGTGCGTTCTAAAGGCCTTTATCTACCCATTCGGCGGGATGAGGCGGATGAGGCGGGTCAAGAGGGCTTGCGCGTGGGAGTGCGCGTTAGGGTGCGATGAAAGGGAGCGAGCTGTGGGTGTAGCGATCGTTGTTGGTGCAGATCGAGGAATTGGCAGGGCCATTGCACTCGCTCTGGCTGAGGCCGGACACAACATCGGTCTGACGTGGTTTTTAGACCAGGCAGGCGGCGAGCGCACGGTCCGGGACATCGAAGCCATGGGCCGCTCAGCAGTACTCCGGAAACTAGACACAGCTGAGCCGGAAAACTGCGCTGCAATGGTCGAGGAAATAGCCTCAAAGCTAGGCGGCGTGGACATTTTTGTGAACAACGCCGGGGCTGGGGACGGCAAGCCATTCTTCGAGCTCGATCTGCAAACGTGGCGGCACACCATGGACCTCAACCTCACAGGGGCGTTCGCTTCCCTACAGGCAGCGGCCCGTCTGATGGTCGAAGCCGGAAACGGCGGCAGAATCATCGCAATCACCAGCGTCCATTCCACTCAGCCCAAGGTCAACGGAGCCGCTTACGTCGCCGCAAAACACGGCTTGGACGGTCTACTCAAAGCCATGGCTCTCGAACTTTCCGGGCACAACATCACAGTCAATGCGGTGGCGCCTGGCGCCATCGCAACACCCATGTCCGGTTACCCGGGCGATGACCCCGAGCCGCCCACTGCTCCCGGAATCCCGCTGGGACGGTCCGGGCGCGCACGCGAAATTGCCGCCGTCGTAAGTTTCCTTGCCTCCCCGGGCGCAAGTTACGTCACCGGCGCTTCATGGCCGGTAGACGGTGGGATGCTGCTGATGGGTCCGGTGGCCGGGGCTCACCTGGAATCGGGCGAGTGGCGCCCAAACTAGACGCATCCTTCACACGGCGCGTGACCGCACGCCAGTAGGCGCAAGCTATGACACAGTTAGAGCATGGACAGCTTGCCGCAGGCGACAGCCGAAGAAAACTCGTGGGCACACAACCCCCTCTTCCAACTCGCCCACAGGATCTCGGACACCATCAACTCCCTTAGGCTACGGATGGCGCGTAAAAGCCACTTTGTTCCGGCCACCATCGCCTACACCGGATACGGTTCAACAACATGGGTCCGCGTTATGGCCCGCGTGCTGCTGAGCAGCAGGCCACTCCCTGGAACGCGGGCGGACCGCGAAGCGAAGGCAGGCGAACAGAACCTGCGCGGCTGGCGTGCGTTCACGAGTGTCCCCATCCCCAACCGCGATGTTGATATTGAGATCGGCGGCACCACGGTTCGGGTGAAATCGGATCGCGGCGGCATGGTGGACACGGTTGTCCCGGTGCAACTTGAGCCCGGCTGGCACAAAGTCAGCATCCGCGCATCCGGCACTGACACCGCGCACTCCCTCGTATTTGTGATTGGGGCCGAAACAGAGTTTGGGATCGTCTCTGACATTGATGACACAGTGATGATTACAGCCCTTCCCCGCCCCTTTTTGGCTTTGTGGAACACTTTTGTGCTGAGCGAGCGGGCACGTATGGCCACTCCCGGGATGTCAGTCCTGATGGACCGGCTACGCGCCGGCCACCCCCAAGCACCGATCATTTACCTCTCCACCGGTCCGTGGAACGCAGCCCCCACCTTGGCACGCTTCTTGAGCCGTAACCTGTACCCCGCCGGCCCGCTGCTGCTCACCGATTGGGGCCTCACACAGCACCGGTGGTTCCGCAGCGGCCGCGAGCACAAAATGATGAACCTCCAGCGCTTGGCCCAGGAATTTCCCGACGTTAAGTGGCTCCTGATTGGCGACAACGGCCAGCACGATGAAGAAATTTACTCCACGTTCTCCCAAGCCCACCCCGGAAATGTGGCCGCCATTGCCATCCGGCAGCTCTCGGTCAGTGAATCAGTGCTGGCGGGCGGTCACAGTGAAGACGGCGATCACAGTGGCTCCAGCGTGCCGTGGGTTTACTCCCCGGACGGCGCTGGAATGGTGAAGCAGTTGGACGGTTTAGACATCGTCTAACGGTTTTTCGTCTGGTGATTTGCGTTTCCCATTGAGGGTGACGCCCGACGGCGGTCTGACGGCTTTCGCTGGAACGGTACCCTAAGTGGATGGGCGCCATGAACGAGCTGATTAATGCCACAACCGTCGATTCGCTCGCACGGATTCTTAGGACTTCCGACGGTCCCGATTTCCCCCAACTGCTGGCAACCACGGCGGGCTTGGACCCGCTGAGCCTGCGGCAACGCACCGACCTCACCAGCGCCGCCATGGTCCGCGATCTCGAGGCTGCATACGGACCCTCCGCTTACCCTCACGTTGCCGCGTTGTTCAGGCGGGCGCTCGCTCAGCCGGATTTCACTGCTTGGATGATCTGGCCGGTGACTGAGACAGCTGTGACCCTGGCTCTGCGGGACACTGAATTCTTTGATGATTGCTTGGAACTGCTGGCCGAACTGACTGGCCGGTTGACGGCGGAGTTTGCAATTCGCCGCCTGCTTTCCGCGGATCTGGACCGGGCTTTGGGTGTCATTCAAACGTGGACCAGTCATCCGGACGAGCATGTCCGCCGCTTGGCCAGCGAAGGAACCCGGCCGTACCTTCCGTGGGCTGTCCGGGTTCCGGAAATCACCCAGCGCCCCGAAGCCACCATTCCGCTACTCACCGCCTTGCACCAGGATCCTTCCGAGTATGTGCGGCGCTCAGTGGCCAATCACCTCAACGATCTTGCCCGGCACGCGCCCGAACTGGTGGTCTCCACGGCCACCAGCTGGCGTGCAGCTGATGGAACCAGCCTGGCCACAGCTTGGGTAATCCGGCACGGTTTGCGGACGCTCATCAAAAAAGCTCACCCCGGAGCATTGACGCTGCAAGGTTTTGCCCCGGTGAACGTGCAGGTGACTGGTCCTCGCTTGGACTCCCAAAATGTTCAGTTGCCCGGCGAGTTGAGTTTCGAATTTGAAATCGTTAACGACGGCGATGCAGAGTCTCGCTTGGCGGTGGACTATGTGGTGCACTATGCCAAAGCCAACGGCAGTCAAGCGGCCAAGGTCTTTAAGCTCACTGCCGCCACACTGGCACCCGGAGAGAGCCGGACTTTCTCCAAAAAGCATGGCTTCCGGCAAATGACCACCCGGGTTCACTACTCCGGAACCCATGCACTGGAGCTACAGGTCAATGGGGTTCGGCACGGCTGGACCGAATTCCACGTGCAGGCATAAAACGTGCACGCCAGCTCATTTTTCACTCCAAAATGAGCTGGAACAATTTGTGATCCTGCCACTGGTCCGCGATTTTTAGATACTTCGGAGCCGTCCCAAAATACTCAAATCCGTTCTTGGCGAGGACCCGTTGTGAGGCCTCATTGTGCACAAGTGTCCCGGCTTGAATCCGGTGCAAGCCCATGGTCTCTTTTGCGTATTCTGCAACGGTTTTTACCGCCTGGCCCATCACCCCTTGACCGGTGAGTCCGGCATCAATCCAGTAGCCAAGATTGGCGCTCTGAAAGGGCCCACGGACGATTCCGCTCAAGTTGAGGGACCCGACGATTTCATCATCTGTGGCGAGGATCAGCGGTAGGGCGGTACCGGCGTCGTACTGGGAAAGCTTGGACACAATCTCACGTGACTGACCGCGGGGAGTGAAAAATTCCGGGGTCCGCAGCGGGTCCCATGGCGCCAGATGTTGCTGGTTGGCGGAGTATGCAGCTGCGAGCAATTCCGAATCACTGTGCTTGAGCATCCGCAGGTAGACACCGTTTGAAAGTTGAGCTGTGCCGAACATCATTCGATCCTAACGGCCGAAGGAAATATCTACAGTGTCCCCAGGGTTGTGGCCAGCATGACAACAATCGGAATTATCGGTGCAGGACACATTGGAAGCCAGATTGCTCGCAAGGCGGTTGGGCTTGGTTACACGGTGGTGATCAGCAACTCTCGTGGGCCTGAAACCCTCCAGGACTTGGTGACCGAGCTCGGCCCCAACGCAAGTGCAGCCACTCCGGCTGGGGCTGCAGCGGCGGGTGATTTCGCCGTCGTGACCGTTCCACTGAAGGCTATTGCGGAGGTTCCTGTGGAGCCGTTGTTGGGCAAGATCGTGATCGACACGAACAACTATTACTGGGAGCGCGACGGCCACATTGCCGCGCTGGATAACGGCGAAACCACCACTGCGCAGATGCTTCAGGAACACCTGCCGGAGTCCAAGGTAGTCAAGGGTTTCAATCACATCGCTGCCGCGGACATCACCACTAATGGCACCCCTGCTGGTACCGAGAACCGCCGCGCACTGGCCACTGCTAGCAAATTCCCGGAGGCCGTGGAGCTGATCACCGGCTTCTATAACGAGTTCGGATTCGACACCGTCAACATCGGCGAACTGTCCGAGAGCTGGCGTGTTGAGCGTGACCGCCCTGCATACGGGGTCCGGCAGAACGCCGCCGAGCTGGAAGCCAACCTGACCAAGGCACCGCGAACCGTCTAGGTTCTTTTTCCCGTCTCGCCGAGTGGGTAGATAACATCCCTTAGACCTTGCTCTCAGCGACGTTATCTACCCACTCGGCGGTGAATGCCATGAAGGCGAGTGCTAGGAATCTGCGGCTAGGATGGCATCGATCTGGCCCATAGCCTCGCCCATGCCTTCTTGCATTCCCATCTCAATCATTTTTTCCAGCTGCTCCGCACTCTCAAATTGAGAGCGGATGCTCATCCGGCTCCGCGCGAGCTGATCCTCGATGGATTTGATGGAGACCACCATGTGTGAGGTGCCCATTTCGGTGACGTGTGATCCGTCCTCATTGGCGAATCCGTCGTCGAGTTCTAGGCCAGTTTCTGGAGTAATCTGGGTGAATTTCCACCAGCCGTGTGCCTTAGATCCGTCCGGTCCGGTCATGTAATAGGCAACGTCGCCGCCTTCGGTGAAGTTGTATTCCGGGAAGCTGGCAGGCCACGTGGGCGGACCCCACCACTGCTCTAACTGGCGAGGGTTTTCCCAAATCTGCCAAACGCGGTCCGTGGTGGCATCAAACTCGGCAACGATCACGAGGGACAGCGCCTCGGCGTCTTTTGTGGAACTAATGACGGTCATGATGGAACCTTTCCTATGATTCGTTCAGTACTTGCGCGATCCGGTCTACTCGTTGGAGCCAGATTGCCTCGAGCTGATCGAGCAATTGCCTAGCCTGCCCAAGGCCTTCGTGATTGGCTTGCACAATCTGCTCCCTCCCGCGCTTTTCCTTGGTCACTAAGGATGCGCGTTCCAACACCGCAATGTGCTTTTGGACTGCGGCGAAACTCATGGTGTAGAGCGCGGCCAGACCGGACACCGAGTACTCCGCCGCGGACACCCTTGCCACGATGTCGCGGCGTGTGGAGTCGGCGAGCGCCTGGAACAGTCGATCCAATTCCGCTTCTGATACCTGATCTACAACCATTTGGTTGTATTTTAGAGTTTCAGTGACGACGGGTCAACCCTTTTCTTTAAGTCCGCGCCCCGGAGGGTCACCCCTCTACAATTCGCCGAGTGGGTAGATAACGTCGCTTAGACCTTGCTGAAAGCGACGTTATCTACCCACTCGGCGAAGAATTAGGGCAGGATGTTGGGGGCCGAGGCATATCCCGCCTACCCCTACTCAGGAGAATGATGAGCCGAACTGCCCGAAGCTGGCCCAAGAGCGTAGACGCAATTCTCGGCGCCCTGTGGGGGATCATTTCTGCAGGGGTTGGACTACTGCCGTGGCTGATGGCCGGGGCACGCCTGCCGCTGCAGAACCTCTGGGCCACGGAGACTATGCCCGAAGACATGCCCATCGCGCTCCTACCCGTGAGCCAGTACTCGGTCATCTTGATCCTGGCGATGTTTGTGTCCGGCGCGGTAATAGCCGCCTTGGGCGTACGGAACTTTTTTGGGGCCCGACGGCGCCCGGCAACAGCGTTTACCGTGGCCGGTTTGGCGCTGGTCCAGTTAGTGGCCGTGGTGCAGGCATTTTCAGTGGTGAGTGTGGGCCTGGCCCCGGGCAGGGCATCAACAATGTACTTGACTGGTCTTCTAGCGGCCGCAGTGATTTCGGCCGCCGTAGGACTGCTGATTTTTATGATGCTGCTTGGCAAACACCGTTGGCTTCCCACTGTTGGTTTCGCCTTAGCGGCCGTGCCTTTGGCTTCTTGGGTGGTCGAATGGATGGTTCAGTTATCACCCCGCACGATTGAAGGACCCTTTTCAACATCCATGGTGTACCGCTGGTTGCCCGCAATTTTGGTTGGCGTTTCTCTGGCTTGGTGTGGGCTTAAACCAGCAGCGCTGGCCCTCGTATGGGTGGCAAATTTGGCGTTCTTATGGGCTATCCCGGCGCTGGTGACCGCAACGCAATCAACGCTTGGCACGCGTAACCAGCTCGGAGATTTTGAAGCCATGGGCGAGATAGCAGTCGCCGTGCTCAAAGGCGCGTTGGGACCAGCCGGAGGCGCGATCTATACAGTGCTGTTGGCTCTGGGGATCGCCGTGGCCGGGTTGTTACTGCAGCGTTTTGTTCCGACCTTTAGGGGTAACACCCGGACTTCCCGCTGAGTTTCCCCGCTTTTTAGAACCCCCGACGGCGTGTCGTTGCGCAACGCCGGTGAGAACCGGCGTCGTGCTCCAAAAAGCGGAAGATCTCAGCGTGAAGGGACGTCAGCGCTTCCAGACGTAGGGCGTGGTGGTGGATACTTTAGTGAATCCGTAGCGCTCCAAAATGGGCCGAGAGTATCCGGTGGAGTCACTATGGATGAGGGTGTATCCCTGTGCGAGCGCCGAGCTGGCCCGGGCTGCGGTCAGTGCCCGGTAGATTCCCTGACCGCGCCAAGATTCCACAGTGCAACCACCCCAGATCCCAGCGAAGTCAGTTCCGGGGACGGGTTCCAGGCGGCCCGCACTGACGATTTCGCCGGCGTGATCGGCCACCCAGAGTTCGAAGAGTGGGTCACGGTGTGCGCGGGCAACAATCGCATCCGCGTACTCGGCAGACGGTTCCTCACCGAAGACTAAGTCCTGCATGGCGCACATGGCCCGGATGTCGGCGTCTTTAGTCACGCGGCGGAGGGTGATGCCCTCCGGCAAGGGGACCTCGACGGCGAGCGCGGAGGCTGCACCGATCATGATGGACTCCGGCTCTTCCTCGATGAAGCCATTGGCAAGGAGTGCCTCGTGGAGCCCGGGCGCGTGATCGTGGCCGCGGGTTTTCCATTCGACCTTGGCGATGGCCGGATTCTGGCTGTAGTAGTCCAGAGCTTCGGGGACCCATCGCTCAATCTGTGCGCGATCGGCACCCGCCAAGTCTTGGTAGGTGATGAATCCTCGCCCGCCGCTGAAGGTCACCAAGCGCAGCGCGCCCAGGTGCTTGACCGTCAGCGCGCTCGGTGTTTCGGCGTCAGTGCGCAGTTGTGCGTCGTAGGCGGCGAGTAGTTCATCGCTTGCGGTCATGGGTTCAGGCCTTTCCACGGGCTCGGACGAGGTTCGCGAACGGGAGCCGCCCGTGCTCAGCAATAAATGCAGCGTGGTAACCAGCTTCGGCGTTGCTTAGCTCCTCAGCGGGGATCTCTTTCCACGCAATGACTAAGTCAAGCGCATCCCTGAGTTGCCAGATAAGCCGAGCATCCCAAACCACTGTGGGGCGGCCGCGGCCGTAATCCATAAACTCTTGGATTTGTTTGCGCAGGCCACGGTTTCCTTGGCTGCCCGCACTGGCCTTGCCCAGGTATAGGACCTTCGCTTCCGGGATCCATTCGGCTTCGAGGGCCTCACGCTTGAGCGAAGGATCCTTCTTTTTGAAGGTGCCAGCTGTGCTCTTCGCCAAGAAAACGGGCTCGAAGTCAACCGGTTGCAGAATCGCGAAGATGCCTGGCCCTTGAGGCACCCGCATCATGTCGATTTCGTCGAAGACCCGGAATCCGGCGAACCCGTCTTCGCGGAGGGTCTTTTTGTTGGTTGCCATAGATCAGGCGCTGGCCTCATCGGGAAGTTCGTCCAGGAGAGCATCCAACTCAGGGAGTAGAGACGGATTTGCGCGCACCAGAATTTTGCGGACTTCCTCAGCGGGTACTGCCGCGTACAAGACCGGCCGAGCCTCACGGTATTTGGTCACCGGTGGCTTATCCGGCCACTTTTCGGCCAGCGCTTTAACCCGCTCAGGCAAGGAATTGTGTGCGTTGTCCGCGATCTTCACAAGAGTGGCGTCGTGACCTTCGGCAATGTAGCGAATGCCGCTTTGGTAATCGTCCGGGTTCTCGTGGAACCGGTTGGTGACTCGCTCAATAATGTCCGCGGCCCGCTCAGAAACACCCATGTCCAGCAGAGCTTGGCGAGTGATGGGGGTGTCCTCGGCAATGTCGTGGAGGTACCCGGCGATCTGGACGTCGTCGTCGAAGTCGGCAAGCGCGTCACCCACGGCAAGAACATGGTCCCGGTAGGGGCGTTTGAGTTTGTCCTTTTGCCGATTATGGGCCACTTCGGCAAGGACCCGAGCCGTCTCTACTGTAAAACGCGGGCGGGGTAGATCTGCTTCAATGAATTCTGGCTCCGACATAACTTCAGACTACGCGTCGGCGCCCGGTGAACTAAACACCGAATGCAGCCAGCGGAATACTCTTCACCCGCCCAAAGTTAGCCATTGCACACACCTTCGCTATGAAAGTTGGCCCACCGTGCTCCCCACTAAAACCGTGAAGCTTCAAACCGGCACTCCAGCCCCCGATTTTGCGCTCCGTGACGCCAAAGGAACGGTCCGCACTTTGGGCGATTTCCGCGGCAAAAACGTGATCGTCTACTTCTACCCGGAAGCCGCCACGCCGGGATGCACCACCGAGGCCTGCGACTTCCGTGACAGCCTGAGCTCGTTGCAGGGCCACGGCTACCAGGTAGTGGGGATCTCCCCCGACGCATCAGAGGAGCTGGCCGCTTTCACCGGCGATTTTGGCCTGACCTTCCCGCTCCTGTCCGATGAGGACCACGCAGTGGCCCTCGCCTACGGCGCCTGGGGCGAGAAATTGCGCGACGGCGAAATCACCGAAGGCATTGTCCGCTCCACCGTAGTGCTCGACGCCGAAGGTAAGGTCACGCTGACTCGTTACCAAATCAAGGCAGAAGGTCACGTTGCTGAGCTCAAGTCTGCACTGGGCTTGGCCTAGAAGAGCGACCTTACCCCACGGTTCCCACCACTATGGTGGCGCCCGCTGAGAAGTCGACTGCGCCGTCGTGCGTTCCGGGGAGCACTGCCTCCAGGACCTCGGCACGGATCTTTGCAACAGTACTGGCGTCCACTCCTGCCAAGCTGGCCACTACAGGCGCTGCAACATCACTCATCAATTCCCAATAGGACTCGGGCGATTCGTGATGCATCACGGCGGACACTTCAATTTCCCCAACATCAAGTAGCCCCGCCCCGGAAAAGAGTTCGCTCATCAGGCCCGGCGCTGCACAGCGGAATAGTCCTGGAGCGCCTGCCGGGGCCTGCGGTACATCAACGTGCCGCGCAATGGCACTCATCATCGTGGTTGCCCACTGATTTTTACCCGGTTCAGCCCATACCGCCGCGCAAATTCGTGCACCTGAACGGCCTAAGCGGACATGCTCGGCGGCTGCTGCGGCCATGTCTGGGAAAAAGATGTAACCAAAACGGCAGAGCACAACATCAAAGCTTCCGTCTTCAAAGGGCAACGAAGCGGCGTCGGACACCACTGTTTTGACGTTCGTCAGTCCTCGATGATGGGCCTTGTCCGTGGCAACTGCCAACATGTTCGGGGATAAGTCAGTCAACGTGACACCGCCGTGGGGAACACGCGCTGCGGCACTCAGCCCTGGTTCGCCCGTCCCTGAGGCAATGTCCAAAACTTGGGCCGCCTCACCGATTTTGGCCTGCTGAATCATGGCGTCCCCAAACGGCGCCATCCAGCCAGTCATGTAGTCATCCCACTTCTTCCAACCGGCCGAAAACTTCTCCCAAGATGCAAGTTGCGACTGACGGATCTGATCTGATGATGCGGACATTTTTTCTTCCTTAAATGACCCCTCAGGCTCAGTGTGCGCTTGTACCTAACAGTCCGCAAGAGAAAATTCCGTACACTCCACGCGGTACCCTTAAAACCATGTCTTCCCAAGATTCCACTACCCCTGCCCGCCGCGAGATCACTGTGCGTCGTGCACCGAAGTACGTTCCTTTTATGGTTGCGGGCGGGCTCTTGGGCATCATCGTTGCGGCCATCGCGGCATACGGTTTCCACTCGGAAGATTCCGTGGTTCCCGGCGAGGTTTACGAAGCCAGCACGGTGTTCGGGTTCTTCGCCGTCATTTTCGCCGCCGCCGGTGTGGTGGTGGGCTGTCTGGTGGCCCTGCTGATGGATCGATTGAGCCTCAAAAACCAGCGCACCGCCGTCGTACAGGAATTAACCCCCAGCGAAGAGGCTCAAGCCGCGGCAGCAGAAGCGGCCGACGACGAAGCGTAAGTGCCGTTTTTGCCTCGCCTTGGGCGGGCCAAAAGTCACACGTAGGGACATGGCCGCATACGTGAGATAATTCGTTAGTGGCACGCGGCGATGGAAAACTTTCTCATGATCTTCTCCCAGGCGAAAAGGGACCTCAGGATGCTTGTGGCGTCTTTGGGGTCTGGGCACCCGGTGAAGAAGTAGCAAAACTCACCTACTACGGGCTCTACGCTCTGCAACACCGTGGACAAGAGTCCGCCGGCATTGCAACCAGTGATGGCAGCCGAATCAACGTCTATAAGGACATGGGCCTTGTCTCCCAGGTCTTCGACGAAACAACGCTCAACACCCTGACCGGTCATTTGGCAGTGGGGCACTGCCGGTACTCCACCACTGGAGCAAGCCACTGGGCCAATGCCCAGCCAACCCTCGGTGCCACTTCAACCGGCACCGTCGCTTTGGCTCACAACGGCAACCTCACCAATACGGCCGAACTCAAGCGCATGATTTTGGACCGCAATGACGGCCAGCTCACGGGCGAGATGAAGCAGGGTAATACCTCGGATACCGCACTTGTGACGGCTCTCCTTGAAGGTGACAAGGACAAAACCCTCGAAGAAACTGCGCTTGAGCTTTTGCCCAAGATCCGCGGCGGGTTCTGCTTTGTGTTTATGGACGAAGGCACCCTGTACGCCGCCCGTGATGCTTACGGCGTCCGCCCCTTGGTTTTGGGACGCCTTTCACGCGGCTGGGTTGTCGCTTCGGAGCAGTCGGCTTTGGCTACCGTTGGTGCAAGCTTCATCCGCGAAATCGAGCCTGGCGAGTTCATCGCCATCGACGAAGACGGTGTCCGCACTCAGCGGTTCGCAGAAGCAACCCCGGCCGGTTGCGTTTTTGAATACGTTTATTTGGCCCGCCCGGACGCGGCTATTGCTGGCCGCTCCGTGTATGAATCCCGCGTAGAAATGGGCCGTCAGCTGGCCCGCGAAAACACCCAAGAAGCCGACATTGTGATTCCGGTCCCCGAATCCGGCACACCCGCAGCAGTGGGTTACGCCGAGGAATCCGGGATCCCCTTCGCACACGGTTTTGTCAAGAACTCCTATGTGGGCCGTACCTTCATTCAGCCCTCACAGACCCTGCGCCAACTTGGTATCCGGCTCAAGCTCAACGCCCTGGAATCAGTAATCCGTGGCAAGCGAGTGGTGGTAGTGGATGACTCGATCGTCCGCGGAAATACCCAGCGCGCCATTGTGCGGATGCTGCGCGAAGCTGGTGCCGCATCGGTGCACGTGAAGATCTCGTCCCCGCCGGTCAAGTGGCCCTGCTTCTACGGAATCGACTTCGCATCCCGCGCAGAGCTCATCGCCAACGGTGCCACCATCGACGAAATCTCCACCGCAATCGGTGCTGACTCACTCGCGTACATCTCCGAGGACGGCATGATCAATGCCACCCAACAGCCTCGCGAACGCCTCTGCACCGCTTGCTTCACCGGCAACTACCCGATCGAGCTTCCCACCGCAGACAAGCTAGGCAAAAACCTGCTGGAGCGCAGCGAAGACCCCGCCGAAAAACCTGGTGCCACCGGTTGTGATCCCGGCCCCGATTCCGAGTTCGAAAACCTTCTGAGCGACGCCGACAAGAAAGAAGCAGTATGACCTCCCCCTCCCCCGAAACAACGGCCGACAACAACGCAGGCATCACCTACGCTTCTGCCGGTGTTGACGTGGAGGCTGGCGATCGCGCCGTCGAACTGATGAAGGACGCTGTTAAGGCGACCCACAACTCCTCCGTGTTGGGCGGGGTTGGCGGATTCGCTGGGCTTTACGACGTCTCCAAGCTCCTGACTTACAAGCGCCCGCTGCTGGCCACGTCCACCGACGGTGTTGGCACCAAGGTTGCCATTGCTCAGGCCATGGACATTCACGACACCATCGGCTTTGACCTGGTGGGCATGGTAGTTGACGACATTGTGGTGGTTGGTGCAGAGCCGCTCTACATGACCGACTACATCGCCTGCGGCAAAGTTGTCCCCGAGCGCATCGCCGGGATTGTCCGCGGTATCGCTGCAGCCTGCTCCGTAGCCGGAACCGCACTGGTAGGTGGCGAAACGGCCGAGCACCCCGGCCTACTAGGCGAACACGAATACGATGTTGCTGGCGCTGCCACCGGCGTTGTTGAAGCCGATTCCCTCTTGGGCCCAGACCGCGTGCGCGACGGCGACGTGGTCATTGCTATGGCATCTTCCGGTCTGCACTCCAACGGTTACTCCTTGGTGCGCCGTGTGATCAACCACGCTGGTTGGGCTTTGGACCGCCAGGTTTCCGAGCTTGGCCGAACCTTGGGTGAAGAACTCCTCGAACCGACTCGTGTGTACGCAGCAGACTGCCTGGACCTGGCACGTGCTTTCCCGGTTGCTGGAACCTCAGGTATTGGCGCAGTACACGGCTTCAGCCACGTCACCGGTGGTGGGCTTGCCGCCAACTTGGCACGTGTCCTGCCTCAGGGCCTGCTCGCCACGGTTGACCGCACCACGTGGGAACTGCCTGCGATCTTCAAACTCGTTTCTGAACTCGGCAATGTGCCGCTCGCGGACCTCGAGCGCACACTGAACCTTGGTGTGGGAATGGTAGCCATTGTGTCCCCCGAAGCTGCGGATGCCGCCGTCGCACGTTTGAACGAACGTGGGCTGCCGTCCTGGGTGATGGGCACTGTGGGCACCAACTCCGATTCCGTCGACAAGACCGGCCCCGACTATGTCCAGGGTGCCAAGGGTGTTGACGGTGGGGCCGTGCGCTTGGTTGGGGCCTACGCCTAAAGTTCTCTCCCCCACCTTCTCCTGCCAACGCGGGGTCACTTACGGCCCATGTTTCGGGTAAACATGGGCCGTAAGTGACCCCGCGTTGGCGTGTTTGGCAGCCAGCCTGTGGATAACCGCTCGCCGGGATCTATTTGCGGGCAAAATTGCGTTTATGGTCCGCCTCAAACCGCTGCCCGCAGAGCTCGCACTCCGCCCGTTTACCGTCCAAGAGTCCCGGACTTTGGGTGTGCCACCGAAGCGATTAAGGGCCAAGGACGTGTCCGACGGCGGCAGGCAAATTCACCTGCCCACTGGCCGCGAGTTTGAACTTGTCCAACGGGCGCGCGTCCTAGCAGCAGCAACCCCCGGGGCTTGGGTTTCACACGAGAGCGCAGCCCTTCTGATCCCACTTGGCCTTCCTCCCTGGCTAGGCAATGCGGATACCGTCCACCTCAGCAAACCGCACGGGCTTCCGCGCGTGCGGCGTAGGGGCGTAACCGGCCACCGAGTTCACGTACTCCCAGGCGAAGTCATCGAACTGGATGGCGTCCCGGTGTCATCGCCATCCCGGACATGGCTGGATCTGGCACATCAGTTGACCCTGCCATACGTGATCGCCATGGGTGACCAGCTGATCCGCACACCGCGCTCGGGCTTCGAGGGTAGGAGCGAACCCTACGCGATCAAGGAGCAGCTGCGTGTGCTTATCCGCCGGCATCCGAACATGAAAGGTGTGGAAAAAGCTCGTCTTGCCCTCGAGGAAATGCGGGTCGGAGCCGACTCGTTCCCGGAAACGTTATGCGGCTGGCCATGATGGATGCTGGGCTTCCCGAACCGGAATTGCAGATCTATTTGGACCCAGGCGATCCATGGTCGCCATCTGCGGACGCCGGTTACCGACGCTTCCGGATCGCGGTGCAGTACGATGGCGCCCCTCACCTCACGCGCGAACGTCAGTCCAAGGACAACCTGCGGGACGAAGCCTTCTCTAGGGCCGGCTGGACGTACTTCAAGGCCAACGCTAACGACCTCGCCGAGGGGTTCGTCAGCCTGATTGCTCGGATCAAACGGGCCAAACTCCACTCGGCCTAGCCCAACGCGGGGTCACTTATGGCCCATGTTTCGGGTAAACATGGGCCGTAAGTGACCCCACGTTGGGTAAGAGCATTGGGTAAGAGCGTTGGGAAAAACAAAACCCTCCGGGAGTCAGATTGCTCTGAACTCTCGGAGGGTGGAAAAACTTGGTGACATTACCGGACTTCAACTCGCTTGCGCGAACCGGCCCTGCTAGCCGATGCGACGGGTATCAACCTCGTCATCATCGTCATCTTGCGCGTACTTATCCTCGTAGGCCGAGTAGTCCGGCTCCAGCGGATCATCCGCGAAGCGGCTCGTCGCACGACTGGATGGCCCAGTCAGCTCTCGCTGAAGTGCCGAATAGTCAGTGTTCGGGGAATAGTACTTAATGTCCCGAGCCTGCTTGGTAGCTTTTGCCTTTTGACGGCCGCGCCCCATGGCGTGACCCCCTTTTGTACTTGGACCGGAGGTGGTCGCCATGGCTATGACGAGGCCCCGGAAAATTTGGTCAATTTGTCGTACCTATAGATTACATGCTTTAAGCGGCATTCGTGGCTTCGACAGGACCCACTGCCCACTCTGTGGACGCCAAGCGCCCAACAATTGCCTGCCCTGTATATAAAAACTTGGGTAGAGTCACTTTTAAGGCCTGTTCGCACCCGCTTGAACTTCGGCTAAAACTTCCGTGCGAACTCAACTG
Source organism: Pseudarthrobacter sp. J1763 (assembly GCF_050490295.1). Lineage (NCBI taxonomy): Bacteria > Bacillati > Actinomycetota > Actinomycetes > Micrococcales > Micrococcaceae > Pseudarthrobacter > Pseudarthrobacter sp. J1763. Next base: position 68,539 of record NZ_JBNPEN010000006.1, read on the forward strand.
CCCGACCAAAGGGGAACTCGGCAATGCAAGATTGGAATCGTCCGGAAGAACCTTCCAAAGAGCCCGATCCGGCGGCATCCACCCCGGGATTGCAGCCAAAATACCCGCCGCTGCCAACACACCCGCCATACCTCATCGCGGACCAAGAGGGGCCGGGCGCCCCGCAGCTACCCAACAACCCAACCAATGGCTCACCCAACACGCCTCCGAACAACTCAAGCACCAACCCGCGCAAACGTCTTTACCTTCTTGGCGCACTCATCCTCGCAGCTCTCATCGTCGTCGCCTTAGTGATTTGGGGAATCGCCGCGCTGACATCCGGTGGCGGCAACACTGAGCCAAACACCAACGCACCGCTGTCTTCGGACGCAAGCAGCCCCTCGCCGTCGGGCACTCCAAGCCCTACCACCACCGCGAGCGCACAAACGGTTAGCCCACTGGACCTGACGCTAGGCCAGTGCTTCAAGGACTACGATCCGCAGGCCAGCGAGACAACAGTTGTAGATTGCAAAACGCCACACTCGGCCCAACTGGTGGGTGTGTTTTTCTACGAGGACAAGGCCGAATACCCCGGCACCACAGAACTTCGTTCCAAGGGCCGGGAACTATGCGGCGGCGTCAACATGAATTCGGAAGCCAACAACTTCACACTCAAACAAAACAACGTTTACCCCAGCGAAGGCAGTTGGAGTAAGGGCGACCGTCGGGTTGACTGCTTCGCGAGTGTGGACACTGGCAACGCACTCACCTCAAGTCTGCTTGCAAAGTAGCAAGCCACGTAGCCAACATCTTCAAGCCGTCTTCAGAGGGTGACCCCGGATCGGCGGTGTAGACGTTGATCCGAAGCCCGGGGTCCGCCGCAAGCTCGAGTGCCTCAAAGCTCAGATCCAGTTCCCCCACCACAGGGTGATGAAGCCGTTTGTGTCCCGTGCGGTGATACTTCACATCGTGCCGGGCCCAGCGTGCCAAGAACTCTTCGCTCCGGGTTGAGAGCTCACCGATCAGGTCGGTGAGGTCCTTGTCATACGGGTTCTTCCCGGCTGCGGAGCGAAGCACAGCAACGATGTCGTCAGCGCTGCGTTCCCAATCCACAAAAAACTCGCGCGCCTTGGGGTTTAAAAACGTGAACCTGGCACTGTTGGGCGGGCTGACCGGATCGTTCATCATGTCCAGATACAGCGCACGGCCCAACTCATTCGAAGCCAGAACATCACCGCGATCATTCCTGACCCACGCTGGCGCGCTGGTGATCGAGTCGATCACGCGCTGCACGCTGGGCCGCACGGTCCGAGGGCTGCCCTTCCGGCGAGCGCGCGGCGAAACGCTTGCCGCACGAGCGAGGTCAAAAAGGTGAGCTGTCTCGGCGTCGTCGAGCTGTAACGCCCTGGCGAGGGACTCAATCACACTGTCCGAAGCGCCCGAAAGGTTTCCGCGCTCGAGTCGAATGTAGTAGTCAACACTCACACCGGCGAGCATCGCCACCTCTTCACGACGCAAACCTGTCACGCGCCGGTTGCCACCGTATACCGGCAGCCCAGCCTGCTCCGGTGTGATCCGCGCCCTGCGGGAAGAGAGGAACTTCCTCACGTCATCGCTGTGTGTCATAGAGTCAACGCTACGCGGGTACCGGGAAGCGTGGGAGGTACTGCCATTACCCGGAACAACAGGAACTCCCGCGCGTGTTCAAGGCACTGTTGCATTGAAGACATGACATCCCCCACCATGCACCACAAAGCAGCGCACCCTGCCGCGATCCTCACCATCATTTTGGCGAGCTACTTTATGATCCTCTTGGACAATTCGGTGCTCTTCACCGCCCTGCCCAGCCTGCAATCAGAGCTACATCTGAGCACCTCCGAGCTGTCCTGGGTTCAGGACGCCTACACCCTCGTGTTTGGCGGATTGCTCCTTCTGGGCGCCCGGGCCGGCGACTTGCTGGGCCGCCGCCGCGTCTTCGTCTTTGGGCTGGTGGTGTTCTCGGTTGCGTCTCTGTTGATCGGACTGGCTCCGGCTGGTTGGTGGGCAATTTCCGGGCGTGCATTGCAAGGTATCGGTGCGGCGATCGTCGCGCCGGCGTCACTTTCGCTACTGACCGCGAGTTTCCCCGAAGGCCGCGAACGCACCCGCGCCGTCACCCTGTACGGCGCGACGGCGGGAATTGGCGCAAGCTTGGGCCTGGTGATTGGTGGGGCGCTGGCTCACTGGATTTCGTGGCGGGCCGGGTTCTTCGTCAACGTTCCCATCGGCGCGGCAATGATCATCCTCGCACCACGATTCCTCCCGGAAACGGGCCGAAGCCGCGGCCGGTTCGACGTTTTCGGTGCGCTCACCGCCACGCTGGGTGTTGGCGCCCTAGTGTTCGGGATCATCAACTCCGCTGATCAAAGCTGGAACTCACCGCTGACCATCGCTGCGGCGAGTACCGGCGTCGTACTCTTAGTGATATTCGTGCTGATCGAACGCCAAGCCGCGCAGCCGATCATGCCGCTGCGCCTGTTCGCCAGCCGGCGCCGGACCGGAGCCTATGTGGCGCGATTCCTGTACTTGGGAGCGATGATCGGGTTCTTCTATTTCACCACCCAATTGATGCAGGAAGTCCTCGGGTTTGACCCGCTTGAGGCTGGACTCGGCTTCTTGCCGATGACCGCAGTGAACTTTGTGGTGGCCATGGGCGCTGCACCGCTGGTGCGGCGGATGCCAGCCTCGATGCCACTGGTCCTCGGGATTCTGATGACCCTGGCCGGGATGTTTTGGCTCAGCCGCGCCGGGGTGGGCAGCGACTACCTCACGGACGTTGCCGCCCCCATGCTGCTCATCGGTGCAGGCCAAGGGCTCGCCTTCGCGCCGCTGACCTCCTTTGGAATTGTTGGTGCGCCAGCGTCCGACGCCGGAGCCGCCTCAGGTTTGGTCAACACCTTCCATCAGGTGGGGACGTGTTTGGGGCTGGGTATCGGCGTTGCAGCTGCGGCAGCAGTCCCGTCCAGCGGGACCGCCGCCGCGCAACTCTCAGCCCAAGTCAGCGCCGCGCTTAGCGCCGGCAGTGTCCTCTTACTTTTGGCGTTGCTCGTAGCTGCGCTCCTGATCCTGCCCGCGGACCTTGCCTCGCGTCGGACAGTTCCTGTCCGCACTTCCGCTGAGCCCGCCTCCGCTCACTAAACCAGTACCCCCATCAGTACCACGATAGGAAGATCATGAACATCACGCTTAACAACGGAATCACGATGCCCGCTCTCGGACTCGGCGTGTTCCAAAGCCCACCGGAAGAGACGACGGCGGCAGTCCAGTCCGCATTGTCTGCCGGTTACCGGCACATTGACACGGCTGCCGCGTACGGAAACGAACGCGAGGTGGGCGAAGGTATTCGCGCCTCAGGCCTGCCGCGCCAGGAAGTTTTCATCGAGACAAAAGTCTGGGTCAGCGACTACGGCTACGACCAGACGCTGCACGCGTGGGAGAAGGCGACCGGCAAATTGGGCGTGGACTATCTAGACCTGTTCATCCTGCACCAACCGGCTCCGGACCGCTTCGATCAGGTCATCGCCGCCTACAAGGCGTTGGAAACCTTGCTAGCAGACGGGCGAGTACGTGCCATTGGGGTGAGTAACTTTATGCCGCACCACTTGGAGAAACTACTGGAAGCAACTGACGTGGTCCCAGCCGTCAACCAGATCGAGCTCCACCCGTACTTCAGCCAAGCGGAAGTCCAAGCGGCCAATGCGCGGCACGGCATCTTGACGCAAGCGTGGTCGCCGATTGGTGGCATCACGTTCTACCCCGGCTGGGGAGAGGAACGACGCAATGTGATGGAGGATCCAACCCTTGCCAGCATCGCGGATAAGCACGGCAAGTCTGCCGCGCAAGTAATGCTCCGCTGGCACCTTCAAGAGGGCCGCTCCGCCATTCCGAAATCAACCAACCCGGCACGCATTGCGCAAAACTTCGACGTGTTCGGCTTTGAGCTCGACGCCGAAGACCTCACCGCGATTGATGCCCTAGACACTGGCGTTCGGAACGGCCCAGACCCGGACGTGATCCGCGAGGACCGTTTCTCGATGGTCATCCCCGAAGCCTGATCCGCCCCGGGCGCCCGCGTGGGGCGAACATATTACGGACGCGGAATACAACGGCAGCTAGCGGCTGCTAGCTGCCGTTGTATTCCGCTATTTGCGGCGCACCACCAAGCCACTGCCCGACGGCGGTTCAGTCGCCGAAGCGCCATTGGCGAACGCTTCCAAACCGGCAATGCTGAGTTCATCAACGTCGGCGGCAGTGTCCACCAGGACGGTATCGCCGTCGAGGATTTCACCGGACAGAATGGCCTTCGCAAGCCTGTCGCCAATCTCCTTCTGCACCAAACGACGCAACGGTCGCGCACCATAAGCCGGGTCGTAACCAGTCATGGCCAACCATGCGCGGGCACCGTCGGTGACATCCAGCACCAAGCGACGATCCTGCAGCCGCTTGCCCAGTTCGCTGACCTGCAACTCCACAATTGTGGCGAGCTCTTCAACGCTGAGCGGGTCAAACATGATGACTTCATCCAAGCGGTTCAGGAACTCCGGTTTGAATGAACCGTTGACCACGCTCATCACCGCGTTGCGCTTGGTTGCTGGGTCCAGAGTCTGATCCACCAAGAACTGGCTACCCAGGTTGGACGTCAGCACCAGGATCACGTTGCGGAAATCAACGGTGCGGCCCTGACCGTCGGTGAGGCGGCCGTCGTCGAGCACTTGAAGCAGGATGTCAAAAACTTCCGGGTGCGCCTTTTCCACCTCGTCCAACAGAACTACTGAATAAGGACGACGGCGGACGGCCTCCGTCAGCTGGCCGCCCTCCTCGTAACCGACATATCCGGGAGGGGCACCTACCAAGCGGGAAACAGCGTGCTTCTCCGAGTATTCAGACATGTCGATGCGCACCATGGCGCGTTCGTCGTCGAACAAGAAGTCAGCAAGCGCTTTGGCGAGTTCGGTTTTACCAACACCGGTGGGGCCCAAAAACAGGAAGGAACCCGTAGGCCGGTTGGGATCGGAAATACCTGCACGAGCACGCCGCACAGCATCCGAGACGGCAGCAACCGCCTTGGACTGACCAATGAGTCGCTCACCCAAAACGTGCTCCATTTCAAGGAGCTTCTGACTCTCGCCCTGCAACATTCGCCCGGCCGGGATACCCGTCCACGCCGAAATCACCTCGGCGATGTCATCCGCGGTGACTTCTTCCGCCACCATTTGGGAGCCCTTGTCCGTGTTGGCAGCCTCAGCCTCCGCAGCTGCAGTGAGCTCCCGTTCAAGTGCCGGGATTTCGCCGTACAACACACGCGAAGCTGTCTCCAGATCACCTTCACGCTGAGCCTTGTCCGCCGTGGAACGCAACTCGTCCAACTTTGCTTTGAGGTCACCGACCCGGTTCAGGCCAGCCTTTTCAGCTTCCCAACGCGAGTTGAGGCCGGCGAGTTCTTCCTTCCGGTCCGCCATGTCCGCACGCAAAGCAGCCAGACGCTCCACCGACGCCGCATCGGTTTCACCGCTCAGGGCCAATTCCTCCATAGTGAGGCGGTCCACAACACGGCGCAGCTGGTCGATCTCTTCCGGCGCGGAGTCGATCTCCATCCGCAGACGAGACGCAGCTTCATCAACGAGGTCAATAGCCTTATCCGGCAACTGGCGGCCGGAAATGTACCGGTTGGACAGGGTTGCTGCGGCAACGAGTGCCGAGTCAGCGATGGCCACCTTGTGGTGAGCTTCATAGCGTTCCTTCAGGCCACGGAGGATACCGATGGTGTCATCCACGCTCGGTTCGCCCACAAACACCTGCTGGAAACGACGCTCCAAGGCCGGGTCCTTTTCGATGTTTTCGCGGTACTCGTCCAGTGTGGTTGCACCGATCAGACGCAGCTCGCCACGAGCCAGCATCGGCTTAAGCATGTTGCCGGCATCCATCGACGAATCACCACTTGAACCGGCACCCACCACGGTGTGGATCTCATCAATAAACGTGACAATCTGGCCGTTGGAGTTTTTGATTTCCTCGAGAACGGCCTTGAGCCGCTCTTCGAATTCGCCACGGTACTTAGCACCGGCCACCATGGAGGCGAGGTCAAGGGCAATCAGGGTTTTGCCGCGAAGGCTCTCCGGTACGTCGCCTGCCACAATCCGTTGAGCCAAACCTTCGACGACGGCCGTCTTACCAACGCCCGGCTCACCGATGATGACGGGGTTGTTTTTGGTTCGACGGCTCAGCACCTGAATCACGCGGCGAATCTCAGCGTCACGGCCGATCACTGGGTCCAACTTGCCCGAGCGCGCCACGGCAGTCAGGTCAGTACCGAATTTCTCGAGCGCTTGGAACGTGTTTTCCGGGTCTGGTGAATTCACCTTGCGGTCCCCACGGACACCCGGCAGTGCGGCGACCAACGCCTCATGGGAGGCACCGGCGTCGCGCAGTAGTTTTGACACCCCACCATTGCCCGAGGCGAGACCCAGCAGCAGGTGTTCGGTGGAGACGTAGGAGTCGCCGAGCTTCTCAGCCTCGGCTTGAGCAGCCTGGATCACCTGCAGTGCAGGGCGTGACAGCTGCGCCTGAGCCACCGAACTGCCGGAACTTGAAGGCAAGGCTTTGATGGCGGTACTGGCATGAACGCTCACGGAGTCCGGATCTGCGCCGGCGGCTTTCAGGAGTGAAACAGCCACGCCTTCGCGCTGATCCATCAGGGCTTTGAGCAGGTGGGCGGGTTCCACCTGGGGGTTACCGGCCGTGGAGGCGTTCATGGCCGCGGAGGACAGAGCCTCCTGGCTCTTGGTGGTGAATTTGGTGTCCAAAGCGTACTCCTTCAAGAGAACTCCAAGACCGGTCGCGGCAGCTTCCCTGCCACGAGAACCGGTTGGTGCTGAAGCTAATTACATACAACCGCGCGTTGCTTATATACGTCAACGCACTAAAGTTGAGTGTAGTCCGCTCAACTTTGAAAAACAAGTTATCCACAGGGTTCAGGGCCCTATTTTCTCGAGTTCTGGTCACCCTCCTCAGGCGTAGACTCCCAGCATGGCTCTGCTGATCGATCCGCCACTCTGGCCTGCCCATGGAACCGTGTTTTCCCACCTTGTCTCAGACGCATCTTTAGCCGAATTACACGCTTTCGCGGCTGCGGCAGGAATCCCAGAGCGAGCCTTCGACGGCGATCACTACGACGTCCCGTTGAGTCGCTACCAGGATCTTATTGCCGCCGGTGCCCTGCCCGTTGACGGCCGCACACTCGTGCGCAGACTCGTGGCCAGCGGGTTGAGAATCCCCGCCCGCGAGCGGAACAAGGCAGTAGTTTTGGCCCTCACGCACCGTTGGGATGCCCTACTGCCGGAGTGCACCGAACTGCGGCAGGAGCTGCTGGAGCGATGGGGCGAAGAGCACCGCAGATATCACAATCGGGCCCACCTTCTCGCAGTTCTCGAGGGCCTCGATCTGCTCTGCACTCCCGAGCCTGCACCCCGCACGGTTGCACTCGCCGCATGGTTCCACGATGCCGTGTACAACGGGGTCGCGGGGCAGGATGAAGAGGACTCCGCCGCACTGGCCGAGGACCGGCTGAGCGCGCTGGTTGAGGTTGTGACACCCCACGACGTTGCGGAGGTGGCACGGCTGGTTCGCCTCACCGCCAACCACCGCCCGGAGTCCAGCGACGCTGCCGGGCAGCTCCTTTGCGACGCCGACCTCGCGGTGCTCGCGCGGCACCCCGCCGCGTACGAAAGATACGCCACGGCCGTCCGGCACGAGTACCCCCATGTTAGCGACGCTGATTTCGCAAAGGGGCGGGCCGCCGTCGTACGTCAATTGTTGGCGTTGGAACCGTTGTTTCACACGCAACGCGCACGCGAATTGTGGCTCGACGACGCTCGCAGAAACCTGAGCAACGAACTCGCCACGCTCGCCTGACCCCTCCCCTCCTGCCGCCGAGGTCGGTGTATAGCTCCGAATCCCCCGGAAATTTCCTAGGCCCACGGCGCTATGCACCGACCTCGGCGGAGAATAATGGCGGTTATGACACTTCGATTTGATTCAGTAGTCATCGATTCAACCAACCCGAGCCTCGCAGCCGACTTTTGGGAAGCGGCTTTGGGCTATGCACGCACCTACCAGGACGACGACGAAATTTGCCTCGAGCCAGCCAGAGACTCTGCGCCCGCACAGGACAGCCCAACGACGAGCCCCACCGGCCCCGGCCTGACATTTTTGCGGGTTCCGGAGTCGAAGTCGGTCAAGAACCGACTTCACCTGGATCTTCGCCCGGATGACAGGGATGCCGAGGTCGCCCGGCTCGAGGCTCTCGGGGCACGCCGCATAGATGTTGGCCAAGGCCCGGACGTCACGTGGGTGGTACTCGAGGACCCGGACGGGAATGAGTTCTGCGTCCTGCGAGCCCTGCGCGCCGGCGAATAAGTCAGCAACGGCGAGTTGGTCCACCATCACCCTGCCGCCGAGGTCGGTGCATAGCTCCGAATCCCCCGGAAATTCCCTAGGCGAACGGCGCGATGCACCGACCTCGGCGAAGAGAAAGGGTGAATTAGTGCCGGTACCCGGGGAGGGCTTGACCGGTGCTGATGATCTGCTTACCCAGTGGCATCAAGGAGACTGGGATGAGCTTGAGGTTCGCAATACCCAGCGGGATTCCCACGATGGAAACGAACATCGGAATGGACGTAACCACGTGACCCACAGCCAACCAGATCCCCGCCACAAGCAACCAGACCACATTGCCCAGCAACGAGAAGAAGCCATTTCCACCGGGACGTTCCACCACTGTCCGGCCAAACGGCCACAGCGCGTAGGCCCCAATTCGGAAGGACGCGAGGCCCCACGGAATGGTGACAATAAGGATGCAGCAAATGATGCCAGCTGCGAAGTAACCGATCGCCAGCCACAGGCCACCGAACAACAGCCAAATGATATTGAGCAGAGTCTTCATAGCTTCATTGTGCCTTTTGAACGCAAAAACTCTTGCCCCAGTCCGCTAACGGGTGAATAGTCAGGGGTACCCGTGAGAACCGGACGCACCATCTGGAGGAACCGTGGCACAGAACGTCAACTCAGTTTTTCGGCGCAAACCGATCGAACAAATCGATGATGAGAAAAATGACAGCGGATTGTTCCGAAGTCTTGGACTGTGGCAACTCACAGCCATCGGCATTGGCGGGATCATTGGCGTCGGCATCTTCTCCCTAGCAGGCCTAGTGGCTCACGGTGACGAATCCAGCCCCGGAGTGGGGCCCGCCGTTCTCATCTCTTTCTTGGTTGCTGGCCTTGCTTCAGCCGCCGCTGCCCTGAGCTACGCCGAGTTCGCCGGAAGATCCCCCGCGCTGGCTCCGCGTACACCTACGGTTATGTGGCACTCGGCGAACTCATTGGCTGGTTCATCGGCTGGGACTTGCTCCTGGAATACATTGCGATTGTGGCAGTGGTGGCGATCGGCATCTCCGGTTATTTGAACTTCTTCCTCGCCGGCATTGGCCTAGAAATCCCCCACCAGCTCACGTCTACTTTTGACGAAGGAACAGGTGGCTGGATTAATCTCCCAGCCATTTTGGTGTGCCTCCTAGTCACCTGGATCCTGAGCCGCGGCACCAAAACCTTTGGCCGTTTTGAACTGATTGCGGTAGGCATCAAGGTGGTGCTGATTCTGTTTATCATCGGCCTAGGCGTCTTTTTTGTGAACACCAACAACTACAACCCCTTTATCCCCAACGGTTTTGGTCCGGTATTCACTGGAGCCGCAACCGTGTTCTTCGCGGTGTTCGGTTATGACGCTATGAGCACTGCCGCAGAAGAAGCCACGGACGGCAAAAAGCACATGCCCAAGGCCATCATCTACTCGCTGGTGATCGCCATGATCCTTTACATTGCTGCAACTCTGGTCCTGACCGGTATGCAGAACTACAAGGACATTGACCCCAAGGCGGGCTTCGGTTCGGCGTTCACCTCGGTAGGTATGCCCGTGATCGCAACGATTATTTCCGCATTCGCTGTCCTGTCCATCCTGACCGTGATGCTGACCTTCCTCCTCGGCGTGACCCGCGTGTGGTTCTCGATGAGCCGCGACGGACTGCTCCCCAAGTGGTTTTCCAAGGTTGACAAGGGCGGTACCCCGCAGCGCGTGACGTGGATTGCCGGCGGCGGTTCAGCCCTGCTGGCCGGTGTTTTACCCATCCGGCAAGTGGCCGACCTGACCAACATCGGCATCCTTGCCGCCTTTGTGGTGGTCTGCATTTCAGTGATCGTGTTCCGCTACACCAAGCCCAATGAGCCGCGCGAATTCCGCCTCCCATGGATGCCCGTGGTCCCTGCCTTCGGTGTGATCGCCTCCGCATGCTTGATCTCACAATTGCACTGGGAAACCTGGTTGCGGTTCCTAGTGTGGCTCATCATCGGCCTCGCCGTGTACTTCTTCTACGGCCGCCACCACTCACTCATGAACCCGGGCAGCCCACGCCTGAAGGACGCCAGAAGCTAAGCAAAAATGCAGTACCTCATAAAAAAAATAGTGCCCGACGGCGGAAGTTAGGTTCCGCCGTCGGGCACTATTTTGTTGTAGTCCAGTTTTGTTGTGGTTTAGAAAAGCTGCCGCAGGTTAGTTTTCGCCAGATCCAAAAGCTCATCCCCACGGCCGGACATCACTGTCCGGAGTGCGTAGAGCGTAAAGCCCTTCATCTGAGCGGCGGAGATGGCCGGCGGGATGGAGAGCTCTTGGCGGGCCGTGACCACGTCTAGTAGGACGGGGCCGTTATGGGCCATCGCCACAGCCATGGCGGCTTCGAGCTCGGAGGATTTCTCCACCCGAATACCCTTGATGCCCACGGCTTCGGCTAGGGCAGCGAAGTTGGGGTTCTCGAGGTCGGTGCCGTAGTTCACGAACCCGGCGGCCTTCATTTCCAGCTCTACAAAGTTCAGCGAGGAGTTGTTGAATACCACCGTTTTGACCGGCAACTTGTTCTGCGTGAGCGTGAGCAGTTCGCCCAGCAGCATGGCTAGACCACCGTCGCCAGCGAGGGCCACCACTTGACGGCCGGGGTATGCCGCAGCGGCCCCAATCCCGTGGGAGAGTGCGTTGGCCATGGTGCCGTGATTGAAGGAACCCAGCAGACGGCGCTTGCCGTTCATGGTGAGGTACCGGGCGGCCCACACTGTGGGTGAGCCGACGTCGGCTGTGAATACAGTGTCCTCGGCGGCGAAGGAATCAATCACTTTGGCCAAGTATTGCGGGTGGATGGGCTGCCCGTCCTTGGCCGGGGTTGCGAGCTCATCCAGCTTGGCGCGTGCCTTGGCATAGTGCTTGAGGGACGCTTCCAAGTGGGTGCGCCGTTTTTTATGCTCCAAGAGCGGCAGCAAGGCCGTGGCCGTGTCCTTGACAGTGCCAACCAGCCCTAGATCCAGGGGCGTACGGCGGCCCAGTTGCTCTCCCCGAATGTCCACTTGGATGATGGTGGCCTTCTCCGGGTAAAACTGTTGGTACGGGAAGTCTGTGCCGAGCATCAGGAGCGCATCGCAACCCTCCATGGCCTTGTACCCGGAGCTGAATCCGAGCAGACCCGTCATACCAACGTCGTACGGGTTGTTGTATTCGATGAATTCCTTGCCACGCATAGCGTGCACAATCGGCGCACCCAAAGCCTCGGCCAACGCCATCACCTCAGAGTGGGCGCCCTCGGTCCCGGCACCGGCCAGAATCGTGACGTTTTTGGCACCGTTCAGAAGCTCGGCAGCGCGGGCTAATTCGGCGTCGTTAGGGCGAATGATCGGGTGAGTTGCCGAGATAACCGGGGTACGGTGGCTCTGGGCTTCGGCCAAGGCAACATCCCCCGGAATTACCACCACTGCCACGCCGCGCTTCTCAATAGCTGTGCGCATGGCAATCTCCAGAATGCGGGGCATTTGGGCCGGGGTTGCAGCGTATTCCACGTACACACTGCACTCGCGGAACAGCTCTTGCGGGTGGGTTTCTTGGAAGTAGTTGCTGCCTATTTCTTCGCTGGGAATGTGCGCTGCGATGGCCAAAACTGGCACACGAGAACGGTTAGCGTCAAAGAGCCCGTTGATTAGGTGCAGGTTGCCCGGGCCGCAAGAGGCCGCAACCACGGCAAGTTCGCCCGTAAGGGCGGCGTCGGCCGATGCGGCGAGCGCTGCTGCTTCCTCGTGGCGGACGTGGACCCAATCGATGGTGCCGTCTTCGCGGAGGGCATCGGTGAACCCGTTGAGGGAGTCACCGGGGAGCCCGTAGACGCGTTTGATGTTGTTGGCTTTGAGGCTGGCAACAATGTTTTGAGCAATAGTGGGGCGAACAGCTGACACGGGAAGGTCCTTTCAACGGCTGACCGGGCGGACCCTTCAACGCTACTCCCGGAACCGGCGCTTAGGCTTTGGCGGCGGTCACAAATGCGGTGATTTTTTCCGGATCTTTGACCCCGCGGGAGCTCTCAACTCCGGAGGACACATCAACACCCCACGCACCGGCCGTCGAGGCAGCCAAAGCAACGTTGGAATCATCCAACCCGCCCGCCAAAAGCCACTGGCGCCCGGCAACGCCTTTGTCCTTGACGGAGGCGTAGTCCCAGGCTTCCCCGGACCCGGGGACCGCGGCATCCACGAGCAATAAGTCTTCACCACGGTCTTCAAAAGACTCAGAAGGGTCCGCCATGGTGACAGCACGGATGACTTTGAACCCGCGCCGTTGCAGGCCCTCAACCTCGTCCCGGGTGCGTTCGCCGTGCAATTGGATCCAGCGCAGCCCGGCAGCGTAAGCGGCTGCTGCAGCGTCAGCGATGTCCTCGTGACGGAAGACCCCGACGGCGGGAACGGACTGGGGGACTAGGGCCGCCAACAAGCGGGCCGCGTCCGGGTCCACCTGACGCGGGCTGGGAGTGAGAACAAATCCCACGGCGTCGGCACCGGCGTCGAGCGCCGTTGTCACGTCCTCGGCTGTGCTCAGGCCACATACTTTGACGAACATAACGCCCCTTCCGACGTGATTACTCTCCTGACCGTAGCAAAGTTCCGGCCCCACGCTGCTCTGGTGGTGATCTCTGGGGAGGGCTAGCGTGAAGGGCATGGTCATCAAACTAGAAAATGTCGGCATTGCAGTTCGAGATCTAGAAGAAGCAATCGCTTTTTTCACTGACCTTGGCCTGAGCATACTTGGCCGCGACACCGTGAGCGGCGCATGGGCAGAGACGGCTGTGGGGTTGGACGGAAACCACGCAAAAATTGCCTTACTGGAGACCCCCGATGGCAACGGGCGCATAGAGCTCTTTGAATACATCCATCCTCAAGCGATCGAAACTGAGCCCACCTTGCCGAACGAGATTGGTATGCACCGTGTGGCCTTCTCCGTTGACAACATTGAGGATGCCGTGGCCATCGCTGCCAAGCATGGCAGTTACCCGCTACGCGGAATTGCTAACTACCAGGACGTGTACAAACTCAGCTATCTGCGCGGCCCCAGCGGAATCATTGTGATGCTCGCCGAAGATTTGCGCAAAAACTAAGCGCCACTGAGCGCCTGCCCTAGCGAAGGGCGCTACGTGTCATGCCGGGGCGATACGCTGGCTGCATGGAGATCATTCGTTTTGCCGCACTGAAAGCTACGCCTTGGAAGAATGGTGGCGGCATCACCCGAGAAGTCGCTTCACAGCAGGCGCAAAGCGGTGAAGGTATCGACTGGCGGATTAGCTTGGCCGAGGTTTCCAAGGCTGGCCCGTTTTCAGAATTCCCGGGGATGGACAGGGTGCTAACCGTCACTGACGGCGAGCTTCTTCTCCTAGAGGTCGATGGCGAAAGTCACCCGCTGGAGAAGTACCGGGCCTTCCGTTTTGCTGGTGACGTTCCAGCGGCCGCGAGCCTACCCACCGGCGAAGTCCGCGATCTGAACGTGATAACCCGGCGCGGTGCTTTTAAGGGTTTTACGTCCATTATTGAACTGTCGAAAAAGCGCGCTCACGCCGTTTTCGCCGGTCAGCACGCCATTCTGCTGCACGGCCAGGCTGACGTCTCCGCTGCGGAGGAGACCGAAAAACTGGAACGGTACGACGCCGTCATCGGCGCTGACGAAAACCCGCCGGAAATCTTGGGGCGGGGTTTCTTGGCAGTGGTGAGCATCGACCCTCTCGATTAGGGGCTGTAAAAATCCTTATGCCGTGGATTATTTTGATTGCGGCCGGCGCGCTTGAGGCAGTGTGGGCAGCCGCCTTGCACCGGGCCTTCTCCGCTAAGGGCCGCGCCCGGATTCTGCCCGGTGTGGTCTTCCTCGCCGCCGTGAGTGCGAGCATGGCAGGTCTGGCGATCGCGATGCAGAGCATCCCCACTGGCACCGCATACGCGGTGTGGGTGGGGGTTGGTGTGGTGCTGACCAGCGCTTACGCCATGGTCACCCGCGTAGAACGCGCGACGGCGGCACGCATGGCGCTGCTCGCCGGGATCCTTGTGTGCGTGGCCGGGCTCAAGGTGGTGGCCTAAGTGGTTAAGAGTTCACCGGGGCTGGGGCTTCCGTGGCTGATTCTGCTGGGTAGCGCTCTGCTGGAGGCCGTGTGGGCCACGGCCTTGGGCGCTTCGAATGGTTTCACCAACCCGGTTCCTACTGTGGTGTTTGCCGTGGCGGCGACGGCTAGCATGTTGGGACTCGGTTTTGCCGTGCGCCGGATTCCGTTGGGAACCGCCTACGCGGTGTGGGTGGGGATCGGTGCAGCACTGACTGTGGGCTGGGCAATGGTTACCGGCGCCGAATCGGTCAGCGTCCTCAAACTTGTTTTTATTGCCGGGATTGTGGCCTGTGCGGCCGGGCTCAAAGCACTGCCCACCAAAAAGCCTGAGGAGCCTGCTGAGTCTCCCCACCTTTAAAGCGAGACGACGGCGTGTCCCGGGGACACGCCGTCGTACTTGCCCTCTGCTCAGCAAAAGACGGGGAATCTCAGCGGAAGCTAAGCCTTGCGGGCTTCGCGGACCAACTCGGCGCAACGCTCACCGATCATCATGGTGGTGAAAATTCCGGCCTCCCACCACTGGGTAGAGGTCTGTGTCATGGGCTGCTTGGCCTCCCACTGGATGACACCTTCCGGGTGGTCCTGCAGATGCTCACCTACGCCGGGAGAGTCAACGCGTACCGGTTGGAGAAATTGATGCTCTTTTGAGCCGGTGGAAGAAAGCGCGTAGTGGACGCGTTGCATCATGTGGGTACGCGTCGCCGGACCGTTCCCCGAACACCTCAAGGAGCCTTATGTCTGCCATTGTGCACTTCGAAGTTCAGATCGATCCCGCCCGCCGTCATGAGGCAGCCGAGTACTTGGCCAAAACTCTCGCCGCTACCCGTGCTTGGCCCGGAAACCAGGGCATTGAGGCGTTAGTGGATGACGCTGATCCGTGCCACATTTTGGTGGTTGAAACGTGGGCTACTACCGAAGATCACGGTAGCTACGCAGCATGGCGGCAAACCCCGGAGGGTAAAAACACCTTGGGTGAGATCCTCGCCGCACCACCGGTCAAGCACGTATATTCCAACACCGTGCCGCTGGGCCTGTAGCTAGGTCCGGCGTCAGCAGCCAGAACCTAGACTGACTCTTATGGACTCCTTGCGCTACGAGCTACCCGAAGTCACTATCCGCAGCATTTCCGTGGGCGAAATGGACAACAACGTTTACCTGCTGACCTCCCGGAAATCAGGTGCCCAAGTGTTGATTGACGCCGCTGATGACCTTCCAGCGATTCAGCAGTTGTTAGCCGACGGGGCGTCTGATGCTGCCGCGGATGCCCAGCTGGCGCTGATCGCCACCACGCATCAGCACTGGGACCACGTGCGGGCTCTGGCGGGCTTGGTGGCCGCCACTGGTGCTAAAACAGCTGCTGGAACTGACGACGCCGATGAGCTGCCCGCTGCCGTGGACGTGCGCCTGGAACACCAGGACGTGGGTACGTTTGACGGCTTTGAGCTCACCGCGGTGCACCTGCGTGGACACACACCCGGTTCGATCGCCTATGTGTACCAGGATCCTGCCGGGCCGGCTCACATTTTCTCGGGAGACTCCCTGTTCCCGGGCGGCGTCGGAAATACCGACAAGGACCCGGAGCGCTTCGCCTCGCTTTTGAAGGACGTGCGCGAGCGGCTCTTCGACGTCTACCCGGATGCCACACTGGTTCATCCCGGCCACGGGAAGTCCACCACGCTTGGCGCCGAACGCCCGCACCTGGATGAGTGGCAAGAACGAGGCTGGTAGAGAACCTCACCACTCGTTAAACAAGTGCCCCCGCTGAGCTTCCGTAGAAGCTCAGCGGGGGCACTTTTATGGTTCGTGGACCTTAGCGGCCGCGGCGCTCGTTTGAAGCCGGGGCCGACGCACGGCGCGAACCACCGCGGGCCGGGCGGCCTGCGCTGGAGCGTCCGCCGCCGTTGCCGGCCGCCGATTTCCCGGCACCATAGGAACCGCCCGATGTGCCTCCGGTTGCGGAGGACCACACTGAGCGGTTGCCTGAGGCGGAACCGGCACTAGCAGCACCAGCTGCTCGCTGTCCGGTAGCCGGGCGGGATCCGCGCTGCGCCGCGGGGCGCGAAGCGGAAGAAGGAACGTCGTTGCGGTGAGTAGCCCCAGCCGCGGCGCCGCGAGTGCGCGGCGAGCGAGCGACGTCGTCGTTCGCTGCCGCACGACGTTCGCTGCGGTTAATGTCCGTGCGCGGCTTCTCTGCAGAAACCTTGCCGCGACCGTTACGGCCACCACGGCCGCCAGCAGTGGGTGCGCCCTGAACGGAGCGGCGAGCGCGCTTGCGCTGTGCGTTAGCGCCAGTGGAACTTCCGCCACCCTGCGCCGGGGCCTTAGCTGCGAGCAATGCTGCGCGGGTGCGGGGATCAATCTTGTCCGCAACCTCACCAACCAGCTGTGCAATCAGCGGCGAGTTGGCAGTGACACGCTCAAAACTCACATCAACGCCAGCAGCTTTCATGAGCTTTTTGACGTCAGACTGCTGCTCCGGGAGGGTCAGCGTGACAACTGTTCCGTCCGAACCGGCGCGAGCCGTACGGCCGGAACGGTGCAGGTAGGCCTTGTGCTCTGTGGGCGGGTCAACGTGAATGACTAGCTCAACATCATCAACGTGGACACCACGGGCAGCAACGTCCGTGGCCACAAGTACACGAACGTCACCGGAGGAGAATTCCGCCAGGTTACGGTCGCGAGCATTCTGCGAAAGGTTTCCGTGAAGGTCGACGGCGGGAATGCCGGCGTCCGTCAGGGTCTTGGCCAGCTTGCGGGCGTGGTGCTTGGTGCGCATGAACAGCACACGGCGGCCAGCGCCCGAAGCGAGCTCAACGATGACCTGCTTTTTGACTGTCTGATCGTTGACCACCAGCACGTGGTGCTCCATGGTGGTCACGGCGGCCTGAGGGTCATCCACAGAGTGGGTCACCGGCTTGGAAAGGTAACGGTTGACCAGTTTGTCAACACCGTTATCCAAGGTGGCCGAGAACAGCAGCCGCTGTCCCTGGCTCGGAGTCATGTCCATCAGTTTCTTGACTACCGGGAGGAAGCCAAGGTCAGCCATGTGATCGGCTTCGTCCAAAACGGTTACTTCTACGCCCTCAAGCGTCAGGATGCGCTGCTTGGCCAAGTCCTCAAGACGGCCGGGGCAAGCAATAACAATGTCAACACCAGCGCGCAGCGCCTTTTCCTGACGTGCCTGAGAAACGCCACCGTAGATAACCGTGGTATTCAGGCCCATGGCCTTCGCCAACGGTTCAATGGTGTTGTTGATCTGGGTAGCCAACTCGCGAGTCGGCGCCAAAACCAAACCCATGGGGCGGCCCGGCTTGCGGAAGTACGGTGCTTCACGTTCGGCCAGACGCGCTACCAGCGGGATAGCGAATGCGATGGTTTTACCTGAGCCTGTACGGCCTCGGCCAAGTACGTCGCGGCCAGCCAATGTGTCCGGAAGCGTCTTGACCTGAATGGGGAAAGCTTCAGCAATTCCGTCCGCCGCGAGGGCGTCAGCAATGGCTTTGGGCGTGCCGAGGGCAGCAAAAGTAGTCATTTAGAAAGGGAGTTCTTTCTGGCAATCACCCGGGACAGAGTTGAGCCCGAAAAATGGGCTCCAACAGTGTTGGGTGTTCGGCCCCCGTGCCGGTTGGCTCAAGGGTTCGCCGAGGAAAAGTCAGTGTGATCAACCCGGTTCTGGAATTACCAGTGGGGACCAATAGAACGCGTTCATCGACGCAGGGCATGCCATCTTGCACACCAAGTAAATACAGCTTAGCATCTGGGCGCCCTGAACCCTATTCGGGCACGTTTCACCGTCTAATGGACTATTCACCCCGTCATTCAGAGGTGAATAGTCCATTAGAGGGTGACATTCCGTCCGGCGGCGGCAAAGGCGGCGAACACCAGGGCGCAGGCGCCGAGGGAAACCAGTACAACGTCGCGGTGAAAAATGCTGGTGGTGTTGGGCCGCTGCTCAGCCATGGTGCCCAATAAAGGGTTCGGCGGGGATCACAAGCGGCATCCCTCCAGCCTACCCGTGTCACTCCCCCGCTGGCCGGTATTCTGGAGGGGATGAGTGAATCCCCAGAAGCCCCTGAAACTAGTGCGCCCACCGCGCGTCCCATCACCCCCGGGACGCAGGCCTCCTTTGGAACTTATGGTGGCCGGCCGGTGAGTTTTGTGCGCCGCGGGACGCGTTTGCAGGGTCGCCGCCAAACCGCGTGGGAAGAGCATGCTGAGCGTTGGGCTGTTGATGTTCCGCGGCACGTTGCCTCTACATCGGTGCACCCGGATTATGTGTTCGACGCCGAGGCGGAGTTTGGGCGGGTTGCTCCCCTCATTGTTGAAGTTGGCTCCGGTTTGGGCGATGCCGTATGTCACGCCGCCGAGCAGAACCCGGACAAGGACTTCCTGGCGATTGAGGTCTACACGCCGGGCTTGGCGAACACCATCATCAAGATCAACGCACGTGGTTTGACCAATGTGCGGGTGGTGGAGGCCAACGCGCCTGAGGTGTTGTCTACGATGCTTCCGGCAGGCTCGGTCAGCGAAGTGTGGGTGTTTTTCCCGGATCCTTGGCACAAATCCCGTCACCACAAGCGCCGCCTGATTCAGCCCGAGTTCGCGGCCCTGGTGGCGCGGGCGCTGGCGCCCGGAGGCGTTTTCCGGATCGCCACCGACTGGTCCAACTACGCGGTGCACGTGCGCGAAGTGATGTCCGCTGCCCCCGACTTTGAGAACATGCACGACGGCGAACGCGCCGGCGCTGACAGCCCCCTCACGCAGGTGTGGCAGTCAGGTGTGGAGACGGTGGTGGGCGGCGCACCGGTGAAGGAAGGCCGCGCTCCCGTAAGTACCGAACACACCGGCCCCAACGAAGGCGTGGATGAAGTGGGCGGCTGGGCTCCACGTTTCGAAGGCCGAATCCACACGAGTTTTGAGAACAAGGCTCACGAGGCTGGCCGGCTGATCTTCGATCTCGCCTACCGGCGATCGGCTAACGCCGAAGACTAGGTCTCCGGGCCCGCCTGCCTCTACCGGAGGTTCGCCTCTGCCCAGAGTTGGATCGCGTTCCGAATGATCTCAGCGTTGGCCTGGCCACCGTACGTGGCGGCGAAACGTGCGTCCGAAACGTAGAGCTGCGACAACCCCGTGTAGCTGTTCTTATCTGGTGTGCGGCCGTTCCAGTGGTCGGTCACCCACTTGTGGTGCTCTCCCACAATTGCCTGAAACTCTGCCGACTCCGGGTCCACACCTGACTCTGCTGCTTTGCGGAGGGCAGCGTTGACGTCCAAGCTGCGTTCGTCGTCGGCCTTGCGCTCTTCCTCGGTCATATCGTTACGGCGCTTAGCGCTGTTCTCCCAAGCGGCGTCGCCCCAACGCTCGCGCACTTCGCTTTCATACTGGCTCTGATCAAAGCCGGCAAATACCTCTTCGATGCTCATTTCTTGGCCTTCCTGGACTGCGTGAAGTGTCTGCCTTACCACGGCAATTTGTTGATTGGTCCGGTCTCTGCGCTCTTCAAGGAGCGTGAGGTGCGCTTGAATCGTCTCGGCGAGCGATTCGTCGTCGTCGAGAGTTTTCTGGATCGCCGCGAGCGGTAGCTCAAGCGCGCGCAAGGAGAGAATTTTGTAGAGCCGCGAGAGCTCGGTTTCGCTATAGAAGCGATACCCGCTGCTCG
The DNA here is from genome assembly GCF_050490295.1 of Pseudarthrobacter sp. J1763. NCBI lineage: Bacteria > Bacillati > Actinomycetota > Actinomycetes > Micrococcales > Micrococcaceae > Pseudarthrobacter > Pseudarthrobacter sp. J1763. Next base: position 88,717 of record NZ_JBNPEN010000006.1, read on the forward strand.
CCACCCGTGAGGGGTGAAGCAAGCCGATCTGCTCGTAATGCCGGAGTGTGCGGCTAGTCAGTCCAGTGGCCTTAGCCACCTCTTTGATTGACCACTCCTGCATGGTGTTGTTCTCTGCCATGCTTCAAGCATTCCAGTTGACGTAACGGCAGAGTCAAGGGGCGCAGCGTGTGTCACGCTGCGCCCCACACTCAAACTCCGGTGACCAATGCGCCAGCGATTACGCCTTGACGCTCTCGTGGGCCTCGGCGGAGTCCGCGGAATCGTCGTCGAAGTCCTCAAAGTCATAGTCTTCGTCGTCCTCTTCAAACTCAACCGCGGCGATGATCTCCTGATTTTCAGGGTTGATCATAAACGCTTCGTCCTCTTCCTCGATCATCACAAAGTCGCCGTGATCGGTGGTGAAGTGCCACGCGAGGACCGTACCGCCGTCGTGCTCGTAGTTCGGGTCGCCACTGTTAATCTTGATCAATTCGTAGCCAGCAACATCGCAGAGTTCGCGGATGATGATCTCGAAGTCCGGAGCATCGGCGAGCGCCTCCTCAGCGGCCTCCGCACGTCGATCCTCAATGTCAGCAACCTTGGAAACGCGCTCAGCGATGTGCGCCTCAAGCTCAGCTTCCGGAAGAACCACAAGGCCCTCCTGGCCCTTGAGCCACGCGGCGTTCAAGGCAATGATGTCCTCTTCTTCGAGCGTTGATTCAAACTCGTCGTCGAGCGATTCCATCTTCTGGACGGCCTCGTTAGGCTCGCCATCTTCGTCCTCAGCGTCGCCGTCAAGGTATGCCTCTGCGTCTTCTTCGGAGAGGTCATCAAAGGTTTCGGAACTGCGGTTGAACAGCTCCAAGTGCTTCGCCGCACCCATCTCTTCCAGACCTTCGCGCACGTATTCGTCTACCCCGTCGCGGTCGCCAGAGGTGAAAACGTACTGGGCGAAACCGCCACCGAGGGCCTGGCTGAGGTAGAAGTCAACGTAGTAGCTGCGCAGAGCGTTCTGTGCGATCTCGTCTTCGCCCAAAAATTCTTGGTACATGGCATTCACAACTGTGACGTTGCCGTCCACAACTTCTTCGTTGCCGGCGGCGAGGCTAGCCTCGGTCAGTACTACGGGGAGCTGATTGCTGGTCATCGAAAATCCTCACTGCGGTTCAAACAAATTGAATCTAGGGACACCTCGAACTTACGCCCGGGCCGTGCCACACGCCGGATGCCCCCGGTGATGCCCAGGTGAATGTTAGGTGAAGTGTCACCTAGGGCACTGGCAGTGCTTGAAATTGCCAAGGCTACTAGGATTGAAAGGATTAGCGTCAATCTGTGGGAGGAACGCACAGTGAGTTTGTCCAGTAGTTCTCAACACGAACTACTCACGCATGTGCCCAAGATCCGCCCCGTGTCCGTCCAAGCCGGTATTGAATATGCCCGGGACGGCCGAGTTTCTGAGCTGCACTTTGAGCCGGACACCGGATTGTTGACCGGCAAAGTCAACGGAAACTCCACCTACCGTTCCACGGCCAAACTGATCCTGCTCGACGACGGCACTTGGACTTGCAGTGTTGGAATATGCAGTTGCCCGGTCCGTCAAGACTGCAAACACATCGCGGCGTTAATTTACGCCGCTGAGGAGAATCCCGTTATAGGCCGTGAACTAGGTGCCATTGCTGCAGTTGAAGAATCTGCCACAGAAAACTATTGGGAGTCGGGACAAAAGAACGTTCCTCAGGAAGCCAACTCACGCTGGGAAGAAGCGCTTTCGGTGTTACTCCCCCAACGAGCGGCCCCTACCCCGCAATTTGGCACACCTCTTGGGCTGATGTTTGAACTCGCCGATCCGGAACCCGTCTTCAGCTACACCGGACGCTCCGGCTCCACTGCGAGTTCTCGCCGCGCAGCACGCCCCGCCTCACAAGCACAAGAGGGCCCCATCCTGCGTGCCCGCCCCGTGGTGAAAGGAGCCAAGGGCAAATGGTTGCGCACCGGCATCGCGTGGAACAACCTCAACTATTTGAACTTTGGCCGCAAGTATGACGAAGCTCCGCTTGAATGGCTAATCGAATTTTTAGCCGCCCACTCCGGCCAACAGCGCCAAGTCCAAGCACCTGCACAGTGGCTGGAGATCAACAACTTCGCTGGCCGCAACTTCTTTAGCCTTTTGCGCAGCGCCCACCAATCCGGCATCACTTTGATGCACAGTGGTGCCTCAGGTGAGTCGGTGTGGGTAGCTAGCGACCCTGCCGCCGTGGAGCTGGAACTGCACCGCTCAGATTCCGGCGGCCTGGACGTGGTCCCTTCAGTGGAAGTGGGCGGCCGGGCAGTTGATCCCAGCACCTTAGGTATCGTTGGCAATCCCGCTCACGGACTTTTTATCCGCGGCGGAACCGGCACCGACTCCTCAAACTCAACAGCCGACGTCGGACTGACCTTGGTGCCGCTGGATGAGAGCACCTCCGCCCAGTTGCTTTCCTTCGCCACTGCGGGACGTGCCGTGCACGTGCCAGCGGCGGACGAGAACCGATTCCTGACGCAGTTCTACCCACGTCTTCGGCAGAACGCGAAAGTTGTGGCCGCCGATGAATCAGTGGAACTGCCCAGCTACGGCGCACCAACGCTCTCCCTATTAGCCAACTACGGCAAAGACCACCGGCTAGATCTGCACTGGGAATGGCACTACACCAGCGGTACCAAAGAAGTTTCTCTCCCGCTTCGTGCCGAAGACACCGACCCCGGTTACCGTGACGAATCCGCTGAGCAACGCATCCTCGATTCGATGGGCCCCCTTTGGAACACGGTTCCTGGCTTGGCGGAAACACCGAACGGGGTCTGGGGTGAGCCTCGACTTTCCCCCACGGCCACACTCAAAGGCCTAGACACCATGGAATTCACCGAGCGGGTGCTGCCCGGACTAAAAATGGTGGACGGTCTAGAAGTAGATGTTGCTGGCGAGGTTGCCGACTATCGCGAGCCCGAAGAAGCCCCGGTGGTCAAGGTCAGCACACTTCCCACCCAGGACGGTGACTGGTTCGATCTAGGCATCATCATCACTCTTGAAGGCGAATCGGTCTCCTTCGCCGCAGTGTTCTCAGCCCTCGCCGCAGGTCACACCCGAATGTTGTTGCCCAGCGGTGCCCACTTCTCGCTAGACCTGCCCGAACTGCACCAGCTCAAAGACCTCATCGATGAGGCACGAGCCCTGCATGATCTTGGGCCGGACAAGTTGCAGATCAGCCGCTTCCAGGCCGGATTGTGGGAAGAATTTGAGCGACTGGGCATTGCCGATCAACAAGCCGCCCAATGGCGCGCAGCCGTTTCAGGCCTACTGCGCGGTGGCCCACAAGAGCCCCTTCCCTCCCCCGAAGGCCTCAATGCTACACTGCGCCCCTACCAGCTCGAGGGCTTCAACTGGTTGCGCTTCCTCTACGACCACCAACTCGGCGGAATCCTTGCCGATGACATGGGCCTGGGTAAGACACTTCAAACTTTGGCCCTACTGTGCTCGCTAAAAAATGATTCAAAACTAAAGAACGACGCCGGAACCACCGGCAGCAGAGACCTCCCGGTGGGCCTGAACCCAGCGCAGCGGTCAGCACCATTTTTGGTGGTGGCACCCACGTCCGTGGTGGGCAACTGGGAAGCTGAAGCGACCCGCTTTGCTCCCGGACTGAAAACAGTGGCAGTCAGCGAAACCTTCGCCCGCAGTGGAGAGAACGCATGCGAACTGTTTGACGGCGTGGACCTAGTCATCACCTCCTACGCACTCTTCCGGATTGATTACGACTCCTACGCGGCAGGCGAGTGGTCAGCACTGGTGTTGGACGAGGCGCAGTTCGTCAAAAATCACCAATCCAAGGCTTACCAGTGCGCCCGGAAACTTCCTGCACCGTTTAAGTTGGCGATCTCCGGTACACCGCTGGAGAACAACTTGATGGAGCTGTGGTCGCTGACTTCGATCGTGGCGCCGGGGTTGTTCTCGAGCCCCAAACGATTCGCTGAGTACTACCAAAAGCCCATTGAACGCGGTGGAAGCCCGGCGTTGTTGGAGAAGCTCAAGTCCCGGATTCGTCCTTTGATGCTGCGTCGCACCAAGGAACAAGTTGTTCAAGAATTGCCGCCCAAGCAGGAACAGATCCTAGAAGTCGCGCTGAATCCGCGGCATCAGAAGGTGTACCAAACGCACCTCCAGCGGGAGCGTCAAAAGATCCTGGGCCTGCTCCAGGACATGAACAAGAACAGGTTCACCATCTTCCAGTCCCTGACGCTGCTGCGGCAATTGAGCCTAGACGTGACTCTGGTTGATCCTGCCCTGAGTGCTGTACGCTCCAGCAAGCTCGATGTGCTTTTTGAGCAGCTAGAGGACGTGATTAGCGAAGGCCACCGGGCCCTGATCTTTAGCCAATTCACCGGTTTCTTGGGCAAGGTCCGCGAGCGGTTGGACGAACAAGGTATTCAGTACGCCTATCTAGACGGTGGCACTCGCAACCGGGCTAGCGTCCTCAAGGAATTCAAAGAGGGTGACGCTCCGCTGTTCCTGATCAGCCTCAAGGCAGGTGGATTTGGGCTCAACCTGACTGAGGCTGATTACGTCTTCATTCTGGACCCGTGGTGGAACCCTGCTAGTGAGGCGCAAGCTGTTGACCGGACGCACCGCATTGGCCAGGAGAAACGCGTGATGGTGTACCGGCTGGTTGCCAAGGACACCATTGAAGAGAAAGTTATGGCGCTCAAGGCCAAGAAGTCCCAGTTGTTTATGGATGTGACCGGCGGCGAAGAACTCTCCGGAGCCGCCCTCAGTGCCGATGACTTGGCCGGGCTGTTCATCGACTAGCGCGTCGGAGTGCTGAGACTCCCCGCTTTTTGGCTCCCCCACCGGCGTTTCGCCGCGAAACGCCGGTGACGTCCGGCGTCGTACTCTAAAAAGCGGGGAAACTCGGCGGCGCAAGCCTTGGCAATCATGGGGAGTGCTGCCCATCGCGGGCGGATTTCGCCGCCGGTAGGCTACTGCGTGAAGTCACCCAAACACTCCTAGGGGGAAAAGTGAGCTACTCACAGCCGTACAACACCGTTCCAACACCCGGCGAAACACCACTATGGGCGCCACTCTACGGTGCCAACATCAAAGTCGCAGTCCAACGCGTCTTCAAAAAGTACGCTACCTTCAGTGGCCGCGCGAGCCTGAGCGAATACTGGTGGTGGATACTGGTCAACTTCCTAGTAGTCCTGGTCCTGTACATTGCGATGATTATTGGCGCTGTGGCCACAGCCACCCCGAGTGCCAGCGGTTACGGAACAAACCCCGGCCCCGGTGGACTGGTGGGAGGCCTGCTGCTTTTGCTGTGGGCCCTGGCAGTTGTTGTTCCCAGCCTGGCCGTTCAGGCCCGCCGTTTGCATGACGCCAACTACTCCGGCTGGCTGATCTTGCTGGGATTCGTTCCCTTCCTCGGCGCGATCGCGGTGATTATCTTGACCGCGATGCCCAGCAACCCGGCAGGCCAGCGATTCGACGAGCCCGGCTACCAAGCGGGCCCCGGATACCCGGCTCCGAACTACGGCCAGCCCACTAGCTAAGCTGCTAGCTCGGCCCGTTCACCGTTGAAAAATTCGATCTCCCAGCCAGCAGAACCATCGTGATTTTGCCGGTGGTGAGCCACATTTAGTACAGCATTTTCAATGCCCGGGAGTTCTTGTCCCAAAGCCTTTCCAAGGCTCAGCCGCAAGAGCGTCCCGTGCGAGACCACCAGGATTCGCTGGCCAGGAAAATCTGCAGCGAGTTCTTCGAGGGCGCAGAGCCCACGGCGCGCCGTGGCTTCTGCGTCCTCGGCCTCTTTAAAGCCACCAGGGATTCGCATTGCTTCGAGTTCAGGTCCCGCTTGCAAGCCTTCGGCCAAACCGTAGTTCCGCTCCTGCAATGCTTCACGCCGGGCTGTCACGCTCAGTCCCAAACCGTCAGCAATTAGATCAGCCGTTTCGCTGGCCCGGGACAGCGGCGAGGAAACCACAACGTCCCATTCATAAATGGACAGGGCGGCTACCGCGTCGAGAGCTTGCTGCCGTCCGACGTCGTTCAGTGGAATGTCTGCACTACCTTGAAGGCGACGTTCCGCGTTCCAGTCAGTTTGGCCATGGCGAATGAGGGCGAACGTTGTGCGGGTCATGGAATCCATTCTGCCGGGGACAGTGCTCAACGGCGCATTCCGGCTCAGCAAACTACTTTTGCGGACGCCAAACGACGACGGCTTGGGACCTCGGGCGCGGGCGTTGACCTCGCGCTAGGGAGACAACGTCGCCTGCAACTCCCGCAGCAAAAACTCGTGAGGCGTCGGGGCGTTGACGGCGCTGGGCGTTGCGTAGTTCATCGCTCAACTCGCTCACACGCGACCGTAGGGCCGCCACCTGATTTTCTAGCTCCAATATGCGTTTGATTCCCTCAAGGGACACACCGGATTGGGACAGTCGCTGAACTTCACGCAACACGTCAACGTCATGCTGCGAATAGCGCCGCGACTTTCCGGGTGCACGTCGGGGGGATACCAAACCCATCCGGTCGTACTGGCGCAGGGTTTGGGGATGCATCTCCGCCAGTTCGGCCGCCACAGAGATGACGAACAGTGGTTGATTTGCGTCCAGTGCCATAGCTATACCTACAGCCGTGCCTTGGCGGCCAAGCCTTCGCGCGGATCCGCGTCAGAAGTGGCTTCAGCAAAGGCTTTGACCGCCGCGGTGGCGTCCTCGTTGAGGTTCTGTGGAACTGCGACGTCGATCGTCACCAACAAGTCACCCTTACCTTTAGAGGTCGTAACACCGCGGCCCTTGACCCGCAGGGTCCGGCCCGAAGGGGTACCGGCCGGGACGCGAACCTTGACTTGTTCGCCGTCGATGGTGGGAACATGAATGTCCGCACCGAGAGCTGCCTCGGGGAAGCTGACTGGGACGTGGATTCGGATGTTATCGCCATCACGGGTGAAAAAGGCGTGCGGCTTAACATTCACGGTAATGATTAAGTCCCCGTTGCCTGCCTGGCCCGGGTTTCCCTTGCCGCGTTGGCGAACTTTTTGTCCGTCCTTGATGCCAGCGGGGATCTTCACGTCAATGATGTTGCCGTTAGCTTCGCGGAGACTAACAGTGGTTCCTCGCATGGAACCGGCGAACGAAATGCTGGTGCTGGCAGTCCGGTCCGAGCCCTTGGTAGGGGCCTGCTGGAAGCCACCTCCGAACCCGCCGCCGCCAAAGAGGTCAGCGAACTCGGGCGGAATGCCACCGCCACCGTTGCCGAAACCGGCTGGCCGGCGGCCACGCTGGCCACCGAACATGTCCCCAAAGAGATCTTCGAATCCGGCGCCGCTGGGGCCGCCTGCGCCGCCGGGGGCAAACCGAGCACCGCCACCCATGGCACGGATTGCGTCATATTGCTGACGCTCATCCTTGTCACTCAGGACCGAGTAGGCCTCCGAGACGTCCTTAAATTTCCGCTCAGATTCAGCATCGCCAGGATTGGTGTCCGGGTGATACTTCCGCGCGAGCTTGCGGTAAGACTTCTTGATGTCGGCGTCGGACGCGTCCTTGGCCACCTCGAGGATGGCGTAGAAGTCTTTCTCAACCCAATCTTGACTGGCCAAGGGCGTTTCCTTTCATTCCTGTGTGCCGAGTTGGCAGTTCACGCCAATGTTTGGAGCAAACATCAGCGCGAACTGCCAACTCGATGGCGTTTTACTAAGCCGGTACCGCTACGATGACTTGCGCCGCCCGCAGCACCCGAGTTCCGGTTTTGTAACCGGAACGGAGCACTTGGCTCACGGTGTCCACTTGTACGTCCTCGCCAGGTTGCTGGATGAGGGCTTCGTGGATGGTCGGGTCGAACGCCACACCGGTCTCGTCAATGCGTTCCAGTCCGTAGACCTTGAGAGCATTTTCGAGCTTAGTGGCGATCGAGGCGAATGGTCCGTCCGCGAGGTCGCCGTGCTGCCGCGCGGCGTCAACATCATCCAGGACTGGAAGCAAGGAGTTCAGGACGCCAACAACGGCCATCTCTCCTGCCACAGCCCGGTCACGTTCAACGCGCTTGCGGTAGTTGACGTACTCAGCTTGGAGGCGGAGCAGGTCATTTTTCAGCTCGGCGGCCTCTGCAGAGGACGCGCCTTGTGCTACCGATTCCTCGGCGGGAACCTCCACCCCGTTGAGGATGTCCTCGGCCTGGCTGAGGGCATCGCCTTCGCCAGCTGCCGGGGTTTCCTCGGTGGGGGTGCCGTCGATGTTTGCCGAAGCGTCCTCTTGCTGGTGACCGGAAGAGTTGTGCTCTTCTTCGTTACCGTGGTGAGGCATGGTTACTTCTTTTCGTCGGTGTTGTCTTCGTCGATGACTTCGGCATCAACAATGTCTTCCTCCGGTGCGGAGGTTGCACCCTCGGCGTTAGCCGAATCTGCTGCACCTTCAGCGCTGGCCTGAGCGTAGATGGCTTCACCCAACTTGCCCTGGGAAGCCTGAAGCTTCTCGAAGGCGGTCTTTACGGCGGTGTCATCGGTGCCCTCGAGCGCGGACTTGAGCGAGTCGACGTCGGCCTTGACTTCAGTCTTGACCTCTTCGGGGAGCTTGTCGTCATTCTCAGCGATCAACTTGTCTACGGAGTAGGCGAGCTGCTCTGCGGAGTTACGAACGTCGGCTGCCTCACGGCGAGCCTTGTCCTCGGCTGCGTGCTCTTCGGCTTCCTTGACCATACGGTCAATGTCTTCCTTGGAGAGGCTGGATCCACCGGTGATGGTCATGGACTGCTCCGTGCCGGTGCCCTTGTCCTTGGCGGATACGTGGACAATACCGTTTGCGTCGATGTCGAAGGTGACCTCAACCTGCGGAACGCCGCGCGGAGCCGGTGCAATACCGGTCAGCTCGAAGGTACCCAGCGGCTTGTTGTCGCGGGTGAATTCGCGCTCACCTTGGAAGACCTGGATGGACACGGACGGCTGGTTGTCATCTGCCGTGGTGAAGGTCTCGGACCGCTTGGTGGGGATGGCCGTGTTGCGCTCGATGAGCTTGGTCATCACACCACCCTTGGTTTCGATACCGAGGGAGAGGGGGGTGACGTCGATCAGGAGAACATCCTTGCGCTCACCCTTCAAAACGCCGGCCTGCAGTGCTGCACCAACTGCAACAACCTCATCCGGGTTAACGCCCTTGTTCGGTTCCTTACCACCGGCGAGGTCCTTGACCAGCTCGGTGACGGCGGGCATACGGGTGGAGCCACCAACCAGAACGATGTGGTCGATGTCGCCAACCTTGATGCCGGCTTCAGCAATAACGTCGTTGAACGGCTTGCGGGTGCGCTCCAGCAGGTCCTTGGTGAGGTCCTGGAACTTGGCGCGGGTCAACTGCTCGTCCAAGTGAACCGGGCCGTCGGGGGTGACGGAGAGGTACTGGAGGGAGATGTTGGTGCTGGTCGAGGAGGAGAGTTCCTTCTTGGCCTGCTCTGCGGATTCGCGCAAACGCTGCAGGGCAATCTTGTCCTTGGAGAGGTCAATACCCTTGACCTTCAGCTGGTTCAAGAGCCATTCAACAATGCGGTTGTCCCAGTCGTCGCCGCCGAGGCGGTTGTCACCGGAGGTTGCACGAACCTGAATGGTGGAGAAGTTGTCTTCGTCCTTACCAACTTCCAGGAGGGAGACGTCGAAGGTTCCACCACCGAGGTCAAAGACCAAGATGAGTTCGTCTTCTTTACCCTTGTCCAGACCGTAAGCCAGAGCAGCAGCGGTGGGCTCGTTGACAATACGCAGCACGTTGAGGCCCGCGATTTCGCCGGCTTCCTTCGTGGCCTGACGCTCGGCGTCGTTGAAGTATGCGGGAACGGTGATCACAGCGTCGGTGACCTTTTCGCCCAAGTAGGACTCGGCGTCGTTCTTCAGCTTCATCAGCGTGCGAGCGGAGATTTCCTGCGGGGTGTACTTCTTGTCATCGATGGCGACGGTCCAGTCGGTGCCCATGTGGCGCTTGACGGAAGCGATGGTGCGATCAATGTTGTTGACGGCCTGGCGCTTGGCGATTTCGCCAACCAGAACTTCGCCGGACTTGGAGAATGCCACAACGGACGGGGTGGTGCGCCCACCTTCAGCGTTGGCAATAACGGTGGGCTCGCCACCTTCGAGAACAGAAACGACGGAGTTGGTGGTTCCGAGGTCAATACCTACTGCACGGGACATAAGGTGCTTCCTTCTTTCTTGGAAACTCGAGGGCGCCGGCCGAAGCCAGGCATTTCGAGATCTTGAGCGATCTGCACTCAACTTTACTCACGTCAGAAGTTAAGTCAACTCAAAGTTGAGTGAAGATGACTCAACTTTGCTGACGGCGAAATCTCTTGGCTACTTTGACGGAAATCCCAAGCTGTTCGCCCACTCATTGAGGTGGTGCTCAAAGAGCTCATCAAGGGCTTCGAAGGTTCCGGAGCCATATTGGCCGAATACTTCAAAGCTCACGGCACCGAATATTCCAGTCCACACCGAGCTTGCTCGCGCCAGCAACTCCCCTGGCAGCTCAAGGCCCAGCTCGGCACAAATTCGCTCCATGTCACGCGCAAGAGAAGGAACGACGGCGGCACTTGCCACGGCGCTCAGCTCACCTTTCCGGTGGGCAGCGTCGAGGATGCCGATCAAGCGATAGACCACTCGAGTTCCGGGGACGGTGGTTCTTTCCGCGGGCGCGGCATATCCCGGAACTGGACTTCCGAACAGAAGTGCATAGCGCGAAGGCTTGGCCAACCCCCAAGCCCGAACCGCTCGACCCACCGCTTGGAAGCGGTCCCGTGAATCACTCTCCGGGAGTGCGTCCACCGCTGCATCCACTGCATCACCGAGCTCATTGTAGGCGTCAACCAAAAGCAGGGTTAGTAGCTCATCCCGGCTTGCCACGTAGCGGTACACGGCAGAGGAAACCACACCCAAATCCCGGGCCACGGCACGCAAGGAGAGGGCGGCGGCGCCATGTTCAGTGAGGTGCCGGCGGCCAATCCGGAGGATTTCGAGTTCGGTGTGTTCGCGAGCACTCGCCCGCGGAGATTTGGGGGCATCTGTGGCTGACATTGCCCTATCGTCGCACATAATGCAGCCAAATTGAGAGCACTGCTCTTGACAATGCTCCAAGTCAGTCGCACGCTTAATCGAGAGCACTGCTCTCATCATCACGTGGCCGCTTGGTCACGTGGCCGCTCATTCAACAATTCGAAGGAACGTTATGTCGCAAACCCCAGCAGCCCCGCACAACCCAAAGCTCAGCATTGTCACAGGCGCTGGCCCCGTGGGCTGGAGCGTTGCCGAAGCGCTTGCCGCAGCTGGCACTCACGTCCGGGTTCTCACTCGCTCCGCCAGCGGCCCCGATCACCCACTCATCGAAAAAGTGGCCACGGATGTCTCAGACCCGGCTCAACTAGCCGCTGCATTTGAGGGCGCGGGCACCGTATTCCACTGCATTCACGCCAGCGCCTACACCGCCAAAGCGTGGGCAGCCCAACTCCCCCAGACCGAGCAAACGGTGATGGATGCAGCGGCAGCCGCGGACGCCGTCGTCGTTTTCCCGGAAAGTTTGTACTCCTATAACCAGAGCAACACGGTGATGACCGAGGATGGGCCACGCGCCGCCCAAGGTGGGAAGCGCGGGATTCGGACTGAATTACTCAAAGCCCGCACAGCCCATCCGGCGAATACCGTCTCTGTGGTGGCCGGCGACTTCTTTGGCCCGCGGGTTAAAGTCGCTCACGCCGGGGACCGGATGGTGCCGCGGATCCTGGCAGGCAAAGCTCTGAACCCACTAGGTTCCGCGGATCAGCCGCACTCGTTCACCTACGTTCCAGATTTGGCGGCCGCCATGGTGGCCGTGGCGAACCGGCCAGAGCTTTGGAACACCGTTCTGCACGCCCCAACGGGCCCCGCACTCACGCAACGAGAGCTCGCCAAGGCCTTCGCAAGCGCCGCCGGCGTCCCACTCCCCACGCTCCGGGTCATCCCAGGATGGATGGTTCGCAGCGGCGGACTGGTCTCCACGGATCTGCGGGAAATCGGCGAACTCCTCTACCAATTCACCAAGCCGTTTGTGATGGACTCTTCACGCAGCGAAGCCCTGCTGGGATTCAAAGCTACGGCGTTCCCGGATGCTGCCGCAGCAACAGTCGCTTGGTGGAAGAGTGCTGCGTAGCCGCTGGTGGAAATCACTTAGTTAGCTCGCTCGAGCAAAACCATCACTTCGTAGTGCTTGGTCTGCGGAAACATGTCCAGAACTCGCGCACGCCGAGGGGTGAATGACGGCATGGCCTCAAGATCCTTGGCCAGCGTCACGGCGTTGCAGCTGGAGTACACCAAGTGCTGTACGGTCGAGTTCTCCAGCCAGCTCGCCAGTTCTGCGCCGATCCCGCGCCGCGGCGGATTCACGATCACCAGTTCAGGGACATCGCCCTTATCCGCTGCCACGGCGAACGCTGTTGCGTCACCAGCCCTAAAATGCGTGCCAGTGAGTCCCGCTTCGTGAGCGCTGAGCTGGGCACTAACAATCGCTTCCTCGCTCAACTCGATTCCGGTGACTTTCCGGTGGAGCGCGGTGCTGTGCAGGGCGAAGCCTCCCACCCCACAATAGAGGTCCCAGATCGATGCCGGGTTTGCCTCGTTGACCCACTCGCGGCCTTGCCGGTAAAGGGCAGCAGCGATCTCGGTATTGGTTTGGAAAAAGCTTTTAGGCCGCAAGTGCAGATTGACGTCATTGACCCGCATTCGGAGGGTGGACTCGCCAGTGAGGACGATCTCCTCCTCACCCTCAAGCACCGCTTTGTGCTCCGGGAGAATGTTCGCCGTAACCACTCGTAGCCCGGGAATCGCCTCCAGTAGTGCGGGCAAGTACTTACTAATTTTACTCACCAGGTTGGTGCTTCGCAGGACAAAGCGCAGCATCAGCTCTCCGTCTGCGGACTCGGTGAGCAGAATGTACTTGAGCTCGCCCCGGCGCTCCGGAACGCTGTACGGGGTCAGTCCTGCCAAGGTAATAAACGCCGAAATGCTTGGGAACGTTTCTCGCAGGGCAGGCGAACACACGCCACACATACGCAGATCCACACCATTTCCGGCGCGGTCCAAAATACCGATGGTTGGTTCCTGAACGCTCCCGGCAATCACCATTTTGGCTTTGTTGCGGAATCCATCCTCACTGCTGGCAACCGCAGGCAACCACTCAATCTCCCGATGCCCACCGAGCAAGGAGCGGCAGTGACTCTCTTTATCCGCCAGTTGCTCCGAATACGGTTGGCCCATCAGGGTGCATGAAACGCATGTGCGCGCGTCGAAGTAAGAGCACTGCATGCGGCCAAACCCGTCCTGACTCGAGGCAAATCTGGGTCTACGGACCCCAGCGAACAATTTTACCCACCAGAATTCAGTGGTTCATCCCGCAGTAAACGCCACCGCTGCGCTCAAGGCGACTACTCGCCGTCGTACGCTTTTTGCAGCTCGGCGATGTCCAACTTTTTCATGCCCATCATGGCGGCCATGGCACGCCCTGCGCCGTCCGGATCCGGGCCAGAGATGAGCCCCGGCATAGCGGAGGGGACCACCTGCCATGACACCCCAAACTTGTCCTTGAGCCAACCACACTGACTTTCTTGGCCTCCGTCAGCTGTCAGGGCGTTCCAGAAGTGGTCCACCTCGGCTTGATCGGCACAATCGATCGAGAAGGACACCGCCTCGGAGAAGGTCAACATGGGCCCGCCGTTGAGCGCAATGAACTTGGTCCCATCGAGTTCAAAGTCAACGGTGAGAACCGTCCCGGCCGGCAGTGGCGCACCTTCGCCGTAGCGGCTGACGTTGAGGATCTTGGAATTCTTAAAAAGTGAGGCATAGAAATTCGCTGCGACCTCGGCCTGATCATCAAACCAGAGACAATTACTGATCTTGGACATACCCGCTCCTCGCTGGGGTCCGCGAATCGGACCGCTCCGTTGAGGGTAGGCGCGGCCACTGACAGTATCAACGCCTTGACCTTTAATACTGCCCGCTTAAACGCCAACGACGCCGGGCACCAGCCCGCCGTCGTTGTGTCACCGCAGTCCCACTCACCTGAAAGTGTGAGCGTTCAGCGGAAGTCCTAGCCTTCGCACTCCACGCAATATGCGTGACCATCTTTTTCGCGCGCAATCTGCGAGCGGTGACGGACCAAGAAGCACGAGTAGCACGTGAATTCATCGGGCCGCTCAGGAATGACCACAACGGTCAATTCCTCGCCGGAAAGATCGGCACCCGGCAGCTCAACACCGTCGGTTGTGTCCGCTTCATCAAGCTCCAGCACAACGCTGCGAGCGTCTGAGGAGCCAGCAGACTTGAGGGCCTCTAGCGACTCATTCTGGATCTCTGCAACGTCGGATCGCACTGCATCGTAGTCGGTTGCCATGTGTGGCCTGCCTCTCATCGCTTCGGAGCAACGGTTCGGGGCTCCGGAGAAGCATCATAGACCACACTTCACAGGCTAGCTAATCGTGTTCACCTCAGGCAGAACTGCACTCTATTTGTTGCCGGCGTTGTCTCACGGTGTGGCTACCTATGGCGCTGTCAGATGGAGAGAGTAGCGTGCTGCCATGAGCGAGGAATCCCAACCCCAAACAGCGCAAGACGTCTACACTCACGGGCACCACGAATCGGTAGTAAATGCCCACGCATCTAGGACGGCCCAGAACTCGGCGGCCTACGTTATTCCGTACCTCACCGAGGGCGCCAAAGTGCTTGATGTGGGCTGTGGGCCGGGCACTATCACGTGTGACTTTGCGGAACTAGTTGGGTCCGGCCACGTCACCGGCGTGGACCGCGCACCGGAGGTTGTTGAGCATGCCCAATCCTTGGCTAGCCAACGCGGTGTTAAAAATGCCACCTTCGAAACCGGCAATATCTATGACCTGGACTTTGAAGCTGAGACCTTTGACGTTGTCCACGCCCATCAAGTCCTCCAGCATCTCAGCGACCCCGTGGAGGCCCTGCGAGAAATGCGGCGTGTGGCTAAACCGGGCGGGATTGTTGCGGTTCGCGAAGCAGACTTCCATGGCGTGAGTTGGTATCCGGATGTCCCGGAATTGGATGAATGGATGGACCTTTACCAGCGGCTTGCACGCCGGAATAGTGCCGAGCCTGATGCTGGCCGCCGCTTGGTCTCCTGGGCGCAAGCAGCCGGGTTCACCGATGTTGCCCCGAGCAGCAGCAACTGGCTCTACGCCACCGGGCAGCAACGCCGCTGGCAGGCCAGGGTGTGGGGCGAGCGAGTGCTGCATTCGGCATTCGCCGAGCAGGCTCTGGCCTACAACCTGGCCGAGCAGCGGGACCTTGAGCGCATCTCGGCGGGCTGGCACCGGTGGGGTTCAACGGACGACGGCTGGTTCTTGATCCCCAATGGCGAAGTCATTGCACGCGCCTGAGCCCTGCGCCGCTGAGTCTCCCCTCTTTTTGCCGCCACTCACAGCGTGTTGCCGAGAATCCCCGGCGATTTCCGGCGTCGTAATGCACAAGAAGGGTAATCTCGGCGCCCTCCCCACCCACTAGGCTGATTGAGTGCAATTCTCGCTTTGGCTAGCCCTTGTTGGTGCCAGCACCCTGATCAGTTTTACTCCCGGCGCCGGGGCCATTTTCACCATGGGCAACTCCCTGAATTCGGGGTTCAAGCGGTCCCTGTGGGGTGTAATGGGTCAACAGTTGGCCTTGGTCATTCACATTATGATTGTGGCCCTAGGTGTGGGAGTGCTGGTGGCCAGCTCGCCGGTGATCTTCAACGTGATCCGCTACGCCGGTGCCGCCTATCTGGTGTACCTGGGCATCAGGCAGTTTATGCACAAGCCGGACTTGGATCAAGAAAAGACTGATGCTCGCCGGAACGAATCGGGCTGGTCCATGCTCCGCCGTGGAATCTGGGTGAACCTACTTAACCCGAAGGCAATCGTTTTTTTCTTGGCGTTTATGCCGCAATTCATCAAGCCGGATCATCCCTTACTCGTCCAGTACGTGGTTTTGACTGCCACAGTGCTGATCATCGACACCCTGGTGATGTGGCTGTTTTTTGCAGCAGCTGCCAAGTCTTTCCAACGATTCACCCACAATGAGCACGGCCAAAAAGTCCTCAACCGCATCTTCGGTGTTCTTTTTATCCTGGTCGGCATTTTGCTCGCGGTGATTCACTAGGCCCACCGGGTACGCTCTATTGCATGAGCCCAGCACCCGTGATCATCGGCATCGATGGCCGCTCCGGCGCCGGAAAAACCACTCTTGCTGTGGAGTTGGCGGCCGCACTGCGCGAACACCGAAAGGTTTCGCTCTTCCACCTTGAGGACATTTACCCGGGGTGGAATGGGCTCAGCGCGGGCATTGAGCGCTACGTCAACACCGTGCTCGCACCGCTGAAACGCGGTGAGGACGCCGAGTGGGTCTGCTGGGATTGGGAACAGCGTTACGATGGCGACACTCGCCTCACAGCCGCCGCGGACGTGGTGATTGTGGAGGGCGTTGGGGCTTGCTCGGAAGCGGCCCGGGCCTTTCTGGACGTGGTGGTTTGGGTAGAGTCGGCTGACGATGAGCGCAAACGCCGCGCCTTGGACCGGGATGGCGAGGTGTTCGCTGGCCACTGGGACGAGTGGGCGCAGCAAGAAGAAGAATGGCTGGCCGAGGATCCCGTTCACAACCATGCCCAGGTCACGGTGAAAAACGCGGCTAGTGGCTCTGCCCCAGCGGACGTATTGCACCTATTGAGCCACCTCCCGGCGTTGGAACATGTTCTGGCCCCGGAACGGCTTGCGCAGCATTCCCATAAATTATTCGCCGAACGCTTGGATGTTGCTGCGGACCCGGCCCGTGTGTTTGATGCCCTCTACGCGGATTCGCCGCGAGCAATATGGCTGGACTCCTCCATTGCGGAAACGCACACTGGGGCCCCGCAAGCCGATACGCCGCAGCGTAGCCGCTGGAGCATTATGGCGGACGACGCCGGGCCTCACGGCGCGCACGTTACTCACCGCCCGGGGATCACAACTGTGAGAGCTGGCAGTGCGAGCGCCACAATTGAGTCTGGATTTTTTCGCTGGTTGGATGGCGAGTGGGGAACTGTCCCTGCCTCTGATTGGGCTAGTTCGGCTCAGGGTTATTCGGGGGACTTCACGCTTGGTTGGTTGGGTTATCTGGGCTATGAACTCAAGCACGAGACCGGAGGTAGACCTGCCGCACTGGCCGAGGACTCTGCACCTGATGCGGAACTGATCTTCGCTGGCCGGGCCGTGGTGTTCGATCATCTCGAAGACTGTGTGTGGTTATTGTCCTTGTTCCCGTTGGCCGGTGACTCACCGGCGCACCAGGACAATGACTGGGCCCGGCAGGCCCGCGCCGCAGTGAATAGCTCAGCCCGTCACAGTGCCCACAAGCCAAGGAACCCAGAAACCCTTAGCGCCCCGGTGTTCAGCGCCCGCGATTCCGAACGTGAATACAAAGCGAAGATTGCCCAGGCGCAGCACCAGATTGCTGAGGGTAATACCTATGAGGTTTGCCTGACCACCACCGTCACAGCGCGGGTTCCCGCACTCAAACTGTGGGAAACGTATCTGCGTCTACGGGCACAAAACCCGGCACCCTTCGCCGCCTATCTTCGCTTCGGGGCTTGTGAGGTTGCCAGCACGTCACCGGAGCGTTTTATCAAAATAGGGTCCGACGGCGGGCTTCGCGCCGAACCGATCAAGGGCACCCGGCGTCGTTCTTCTGATCCTGCCGTTGATCAAAAGCTGCGGGAGGAACTGGCCAGCAGTGGCAAGGACCGCGCCGAGAACATCATGATTGTTGACTTGCTGCGCAACGATCTGAGCCATTACGCGGTTCCGGGCTCGGTGAAGGTGCCGCGTTTGTGTGCCATTGAAAGTTACGCGACTGTCCATCAAATGGTGAGCACCATTGATGCTCAACTCTTGCCCGGCGCATCGCGTTCGGAAGCTGTTGCGGCGGCTTTCCCGGCCGGTTCCATGACGGGTGCGCCGAAGATCAGCACCATGGCTATTTTGGATGAGCTCGAAGTTGAGCCGCGCGGTGTGTATTCAGGCGCCTTGGGCTATTTTTCGCTTAATGGTGCCACGGATCTTTCGGTGGTCATTCGGACCCTTGTGGCCCGTCCGGACGGTGACGGCGGTACTGAACTGAGCATCGGTATTGGCGGCGCCATCACAGCGGATTCTGCACCGCAAGAGGAGTACGAGGAGATTCGCATCAAGGCAAGCGGGATCTTGGGGACCTTGGGCTCGAGTTTCCCTTCTCGCTGACTGCGCGTCCAGTTCAAGCTGTACTGGGTTTGAAGGAACTTACTGAACCGTTGCCGTCAGCCGCGCCACGTTGTCCACGTACTTGGCGAGGATGGGCCGGCGCATCCAATCCTCGAGCAACAATTCGCGTGATCCTTCGCGGTAACTGTTCTCCACCGAACGCATTTGTTCCACAATGTCTGCACCGAGCATCATGACTGACACTTCCATGTTCAGTGAGAAGGAGCGCATGTCCATGTTGGAGGAACCAATCACTGCAACTTCATCATCAATGGTGAAGTGCTTTGCGTGCAGCACGTACGGGGCCCGGTAGAGGTAGACCCTCACACCGGCGTTCAGGAGTGCCTCGTAGTAGGAACGTTGTGCGTGGTGGACTAGGAACTGATCGCCCTTTTCAGAGACGAAGAGCTCTACTTCTACCCCGCGTTGAGCTGCCGTGGTGATTGCGTAGAGCAGTGAGTCATCTGGGACAAAGTAGGGGCTGCAAATGGAGATGCGTTCTTGTGCCGAGTAGATGAGGGTGTTGAAGAGGCGCAGGTTGTTTTCGGTGCTGAACCCCGGACCGCTGGGCACTACTTGAGCCGGGATGTGCCCGGCTGAAGTGCTCTCCGGTAGAACGAGTTGGTGCTGAAGAGATTCGTCAGTTTCGCTGAGCCAGTCGGTGGCAAAAACAATGTTCAAGGTAGGGACCACGGGGCCACGCAGTTCTGCCATGAGTTCCACCCATTGGCGCCCTGACTTGATGTTTTTGGGCTTGCGGTAGTGCGGTTCCACTAGGTTTTGGGAACCGGTGAAGGCCACTTCACCATCCACCACCACAATTTTGCGGTGGTTGCGCAGATCCGGGCGGCGCCATTGGCCGTGGATGGGCAATAAGGGAAGCATTCGGCGCCATTTGATTCCACCGCTGCGCAAGCGTTTGAGTAGCTGACGGTAACCCTTCACGCGCAGGGTTCCAATGTGGTCAAAGAGCAAACGCACTTCCACGCCGCGGTCCGCGGCTTCTTCAAGGGCAGTCAACAACGGGTCCGTGAGTTCATCTGAACTCATGATGTAGAACTCAACGTTGACAAAGTTTTTAGCCTCGCCAATGGCTGCTGTCATGGCTTTGAAAGAGTCTTCGTAACCAGGAAAGAGTTTCACGGAGTTGGCGTCCACCAGCGGCAGGGAGCCTAAATGTTTGTTCAGTTCGGCGGCGGACTTTACCCACGCCGGACCTTCGTAGCAGTTGCCGAGTTCTTGAATGCCACTGCTGCTTTGACGCACTCGCTCATTCACTGCGGCTTGTTGCTCGGTACGCCGGCGCGAGAGTTTGAAGTTGCCGAACAGCAGGAAGAGGACAAAACCCACGGAAGGGACCAGGAAGATGGCTAGCAGCCATGCCATTGCGGTGTTGGGGCGCCGGTTTCCGGGAATAACCCCGAGGAGCACCACGCGCAAGACCAGTTCGATGACAGCCCAAGCGCTGAGAAGCCACGTCCATTCAAGTCCCACTGGGAACGGCCAAACCACCCGTATTGCCCCTATCAATTTCAGTTGCCTCTACACGCTGGGCAATGTGTTTATGCTACCGCCGATATGCTGATCACATGACTTCTGTGCCTGCCCCCGCCGTTCTGGTTTTCCTCGATTCTCAGCACCCGCAAGGGCGCATTGTGGACGCCACAGCACCACAGTTGATGGCCACCGATTTGGGTGCCACCCGCGGTGATGGTGTCTTCGAGTCCCTGCTGGCCGTTGATGGGAAGCCACGGAAGGTTCCGGCGCATCTGAAGCGCTTGGCTTCCTCCGCGGCGATGCTGGATCTGAGCATTCCCGCTCCGCAGGCGTGGGAAGCGGCCATCAGCACTGCAATCGACGTGTTCCGTGACGCTAAGCCGGATGAAGATGAGATTGTGGTCAAGCTGCTGGTGACCCGCGGCGTGGAAGGCGCGGCAGAGCCGACCGCGTGGGTGCAAGCTTCGCCTTCTCCCGCTTTGGGGCGGCAGCAGCGGAAGTCGGGGATCGACGTCGTTATGCTTGACCGCGGTTATGACTCTGACCTAGCGGACCGCGCACCGTGGTTGTTGCTCGGTGCAAAGACGCTTAGCTACGCGGTCAATATGGCGGCGTTGCGTTATGCGCACACCAAAGGTGCTGATGACGTGATTTTTACGTCCGCGGATGGCCGGGTTCTTGAGGGCCCCACCTCTACGGTGTTGCTGGCTCACCAGGAAACGTCCGACGACGGCACCGTCACCAAACGCTTGATCACCCCGCAACTTGACGCTGGAATCCTGCCTGGAACGTCTCAGGGTGCCTTGTTTGTTGCTGCGAAGGCCGCTGGCTGGGAGCTCGGTTATGGCCCCTTGGTGCCAGAGGATTTGCTGGACGCCGATGCCGTATGGCTAATCTCTTCGATCCGGCTGATTGCACCGGTGAACCACATTGACGGGCAGAGAATCGGTAAGGATCCGGCAGTTGCCGCAGCGTTGACTGCCGAACTGAATGAGCTATTCGCCGGGATCTCCTAAGCGTTTTCTGCGGGGCCCTCTACGGAGGTCAGCAACGCTCGCAGTTGGTTTGCGAGCTGTTCGGAGTCATTGGCTGTCAGTTCGCCCAGTAGTGCACTATCGAATTTCGCTACGGCGTCGATGATCGGGCGCAGGACTGAACTGCCCTCTTGCGTGAGGTGGATGAGCGCACCACGCCCGTCACTGGGGTTAACTTCACGGCGGACCCAGCCGGCGTCGTCGAGTTTCTTAAGTCTTTTGGTGACGGCTGCTGCCGACGTGATTTGAGAAGCGGCGAGCGCGCTGGGGGTGAGCGGGCCTGCACTGCGGGCCAGCAGGGACATCAATTCGAATTCGTCCCGTGTGACGCCGTGCTCTGCGAGGACCACGTCGCCTCGCAGCTGGATCATCCGGGCAATGCGGGTAATACGGGCAACAACGCCTGCCGCCTCGGTATCCAGTTCTGGGTAGATGCTCGCCCATTGTTGGCGCATGGTGTCTACATAGTCGCTCATCTCACAATTATAGTTTACCGGTAAAACAAAATGCTAAGCTAGGGACATCCCCACCACAAAGGCAGGCTTCTTTGCAGCGCGTCACGGAATACTTCCGCATGCAGCCCGGACACAACGATCACCACCCGGCTCTCCGCACGGCCGTAGGTGTTGGTGTCCCACTGCTCACTTTGCTGCTTGTGGGCAGGCTGGACCTTGCCGTATTCGCGGCGTTTGGGGCGTTCACCGGAATCTATAGCCGCAACACGCATCACCGCTCGCGCCTGCGGGAACAGACTCTCGCTGGAGGTCTTCTCCTGGTGTTTATTTTTGCCGGGCAAATCACCTCGCACAGCAATGCAGGCCCGTGGGTAATTGTCGCCGGAGCTTCAGTGGTCTCCGGTTTGGGAGCCCTCGGCACCGGCTTGGGGCGTTTGAGGCCAGCCGGTTCGCTGTTTCACATTTTTGCGTACGGTGCGATCGCTTCGATCCCGCACCAGGCACCCATCTGGCAGGGGATGCTCGTGGCGATCATCGTCGTCGTTTTTAACTTGTTTGTGGGACTCAGCACGCGCCTGATCCCTAGCCGCCGAACCCCGTGGGTGGCAAAGGTGCGCGAACCGCTCACGGCCAAGGGCCGGCGAACCGTGTACTTGGAATCTGCGCAGTATTTTGTTGCGGCCGCGGTGGCTGGGAGTATCGCAACGGCCATGGGGATCGGGCATAACTACTGGGCCATGGTTGCTGCAGTGGTGCCGCTGGTGGGGGCTACCGTCAACCACCGGGTGGAACGCGGACTCAACCGCATTCTGGGTACGGCGGCAGGACTACTTGTCACGGCTGCGATCCTGCTGGCCGACCCTGCCCCGTGGGCCATGGTTCTACTGATCGCCGTCCTGCAATTTGCCGCAGAAATGTATGTCCTGCGCCACTACGCGCTGGCGCAAATCTTCATCACACCGCTCGCGCTCATCAGCACCGAACTTGCCCATCACAGTGAACCGGGCCCACTGATCACCGACCGCGCGGTGGAGACTTTCATTGGCGCGGTTGTGGGCATTGTTGTGGTGGTCACGATGCATTACCGGCGACCGACGGCGACTGTCGCCTAGTCAGCGAGAAGTTCGACGAACGCTTTCGCCTGCGCGCGCTGCGTCCGCGAGGCTTGCGGGTTTAGATCCGCGCACCACGATGGATATAACCGAATTCCGCGCTTGCCGGCATGCCGTTCAGAGCTGGCGTATCCGAGCGAGCTGAGATGCTCCGGGGTGAATTTGAAGACGCCGAACCGGCCTTGGTCCTCAACGAAAATCAGAAGCCCCGACAGCGACTCATCAACCGTGAACGGCCGCGTGACCCCGTCAGTCCCCCGCTTCCAGACGGCGACGAAGGCGCCAGGTTTGGTGGGTGTGATTCGGGCAGTCCGGATGCGCCACGACTCATTGCCGAAGCTCGCAACTCCTGACTCGTAGTCGCTGTTTTGTTCTTCAACTTCGACGACCGGCGTAGCTCCGGTGGGGGTAAGTTCAAGGGCTGCGTAGCGATCAAATGCGTTGAAATTCACTCCCACACTGTAGTCGCTCGTGGCGGGAGTCCGGCGCGCATCGAACGACGACGAAAAAGCCGTTGCTTCGCCGACACTAGGAACATCTAATGGAACCCTAGGGACGTCCAGCGGTCAGTTGGAAGGCTTCACGAAGGCAAATCGTTGCTCTGGCTCGAACAGATACGTGTCATCACAGCGGTAGCCGCGCAGCCATACCTGCCCGCCAATGACGCGAAGATAGAAGCCTTTTGGGTCTTCAAAATCGCTGCTTATCGCTGCAGATGAGACATGAACCGACCCGTTCGGGGCGCGGCCGGCAGACAGCACCGAATCGGGTGCTGCTTCCTGGTTCAGAGTCACCAATCGGAGGTAGGGTCCGGTCACCAACGGGCAAAGTTCAAGGCCTTGGTTTTGCGCCGCGTCAAAAATGTTGGGCAGCTCTGCACCGTTTCCGAAGCCGAGCTCGGCGACGGTCCGCTCCACAATAATTAGATCCTGGCTCGCGGGCGTATCGAAGTCAGCGCGATCGAGCAGAGTCTGGGCATGGTTGTTAAGCAATACGCCATTGCCCGAGAGAGCCCGCTCAATCTCTACGCGGGTCAGGTCTCCGACTCGAAGCTCAAATCCGTCGTCGTTCTGTGCTGAAATCATGAACCGATTATCCATGGCTGCGAATGCCAGAGAGTTTCAACTGGTCGCTGGTCAGGTCACGGCCTAATCTAATCCGCGGCAATGAGTTCGATCTCGAATCCATCAGAGTTGACGAGGTAGGCCGCGTAATTACCCAGACCTCCCGCGTTCGGGTATTTATCAGCAAATAACGGTGCCCACCCTTGGGCCGCACTGTCCCCGACCATGGCGTCAACGTTTTCTCGAGTGCCAGCATGAAATGCCAAGTGGTTCAGCCCGGGAGAGGTGCGGTTGTGTTCCCGGCCGGTCATGTCGGACGATTCCTCGAAGACGATGTACGTGGACCCTAGCCGCCAGCTAATCCCGTTTTCCCAACTCTGGTAGATCTCATAGCCCAAGAGATCCAACACCCAGCCCCATTCGCGGGTAGCTCGGTTCAGCTCGGGCACCCAGATTTCAACGTGATGAAGTACGCCCTTTAAGTCATCGTTCACGTAGTGAGTCTGTCACGCACAAAACTGCTGTGGGACAGTCGATGTGCAGGAGATCAGACAGATGCCTCAATCCAGTAGCGTCGCTTGCCATTTCGGGAGTCCTCGTAGACGCCGCCGTTCTTTTCGATCGTCGCCCGAGACCCAACATTGTCCTCATCGCAGGTCACCAAAACCCGAGAAATCCCAAGGTCCGCGGCAAGCGGCAGCGCTTCGGCGAGCGCGGCCGAGGCGTAACCTCGACGGCGAGCCGAGGGCCTAACGCTGTAGCCAATGTGGCCGCCATCGTTGAACAGGAAGTCGTTCAACTCGTGCCGGATCGCCAGCGAGCCGACGAACGTGCCGGTGTCGACCATCCACAAATAGGTGCACGGCACGTAGCCGGGCTTGCGCGGAGAATCCGGCAGGGCATCAGCAACGAGTGAGTCGACGAACTCGCCAAATGCCTTCGGGTCCGTGAGCTCCTCATCGGTCCGACCTTCGGCCCCGGCACCGTCCAATTGGGCGCCGTCGAACTCTTTAAACGCCTCCACCCAGGAGGAATGGAAGCTGGCATCAGGGGTGATCAGGCTGGTCATCCCACGACGGTAGCATTCAAATCACCGCGGCCACGACGCGCAAATTACGACGTCGGTAAAAGTAACCGGCGTTGGTGCCCCGCCTGTTTTTTATACCAATTACGCAAAGCGCTCTACGGCCCGAGCATCGCCTGCAGCGCTCGTCGGTGGTCGGCGAACGCTTGACGACCTTCGGCAGTCAAAGCTACCCATGTCCGGACGCGCCCACGGCCGGTTGGCTTGCGGACCTCCACATAGCCAGCTTCGGCTAGGGCAGATATGTGCTTGCTCAACGACGAATCGCTGATGTCCGCTGCATCGCGCAGAGTGGAGAATTCTGCTTCGTCGACGGCCGAAAGAAATGCGCAGATAAAGAGGCGTCGCGGAGGGTGGATGGTCTCGTTGAACTCGCCAGCTCCCTTGCTCACGCCATGGCCAAACTCAATTTTCGATGGACTGCGCGGTCAACCAAATATCCATAACCTAGGTTCTCAATCAGAACAATTGCGGCCCTAACCCAGGCCGGCCATGGTTGTCCAACGTTTTTGACCAGAAATGCACCGGAAAACATCGATGGAAGCATGATGAGAAGGAACCCGATGGTCAGCCACATAACAGCGCTCCCACTGCGAAAGCCTCCCACGAAAGCGCCCCTGGCTCGCTTGTATCCTCGCGCCGCCAGACTCCCTATAACAAGAGTGGCGATGCCAAGGAACGAGACGAAAATCGGCTGACCCAGTGCAATAACCAACTCTGCGCCGGCAAAAGTGACACCGAACACCGGGTAGTACCACCACGGTGAGCCGACGTTTGGCATGGCGCGTTCGCGGCCGCCGTCGATCATGGACAGCGCAGGCATTGAACCGACCGAATCGTTTTCCATGTTGGAAAGTCAACGCTTATGGGCAGCGGAAGTCAATGGGTAGGCAGGCGACGGCCCACAACGTCAGCGGTGGATCTGGTTGGCTTGGTCGAGGCTAATAGTCTGACCGCCGGCAAGTTCTCCGGCGACCATATCTTTGTAGGCGTACCAAACTGACTTCGGGCCAGTGGGAGGAGGATTCGCCGCGGCTAGGGACAAGGCATCGGGAATTCCGAAGCGGGCGGCAATCTGATCCTCCGTGTCCCCGGGAACCGTGTTGTAAGTCTGAGGGATACCCTTGGCGTCGGCGGTAAACGTTCCCCGGGCACCTTCGATTGCGACCGCTCCTGGCATGAGGCTCATCTTGGTCCCGGACGGTATGGGCCAGTCCGCGTGCAGCGTTGGATTCCATCGCAGGAGCTGTTCCGTGGTGATGCGGAATTCGTAGCCGAGACTGTCAAACGAGTCGCCGGCCACCGTGGTGTAGAAAACGGTGTTGTGGAAAGAGTTGTTGACCCTGATGCCGCCACCTGCGCGGCTGTCCACCGGATTCTTTTGAAGTTGGATGTGCTTGCCGGCACGGACGAAGTAGACGTTGCCTTTCTCGTAGGTGATCGCCACCTTGTTAGCTTCAGCGAGCTGTTCTTCGGTGATTCCAAACCGGTAGGTGATGCCATCCAAGGTGTCGTTGGGTTCAATGACATAGCTTGTGGGAATCCCATTCGCATCAACAGTGGCCTTCCCCATGGCACCCTTGATGGCACCCGGCTTCGGGATAAGACGCAAGGTGGTGTTCGGAGCTAATTCACTGCCGACCGTCAGCCCATTGAACTCGGCGAGCTTGGCCTGTGAGAGATTGAAAGCATCGGCCACGGCAGCAGAAGTATCGCCAGGGATGGTCGTGTAGTAATCCACGTTGCCAAAGGAATCTGCGACTGGCCGCCCACCAAGGAGGATTCTTACGCCATTGTCCGTTGCAGCCGACGTACTAGTTGCTGCGTCCGTAGGAACCGTGGCCGAGTGGTCAACGCTCGGCACCAGGGCCCAGGCGGCGAAGGCGATCGCGACAATTGCCGCAGCTACTAGCCCCGCGAGTGCGAAACGCCCCCAATGACGTTTGGCAGGCACTCGATGAAAGTCGCTGATGGATCCGCCGACCGCAATGTGAGTCACGTCAGAATTAATGAACGACGCCGACTGCTGGCGGCTGCGGTCCAGTTCTTCTTCGGTGATGGCGAGGGCAGGATCGGCAGCTAGGAGAAGGTCTAGAGCTGAATGTTCGTGGCTCATTCTGATACTCCTTCTAAAGTTCTTCACTTTGGAGAGCCCGTGCCAATTCCTTCCGGGCCCGGTGTAGACGCATGCGCACGGCGCTCGCTGAAATGTCTAGAAGTTCAGAAAGTTCGACGGCGGTAAGGCCGTCCCAATACGTCAGCAGGAGGACTTCTCGCTCTCTTGGCGCAAGAAGTTCGATCGCGTCCAAGACCACGGAACCTGTATCCGACGTCTCGTGGCGCCGCTCAAATCGAAGTGCCCCCCACGAGCCCGACGGAACGAGCCACTGACCGGTCATGATTTCGAAGGACGTTCTTCGCTACTCCGAAAAGAAGGATCACTGACAGATCGTCATCGCTGTCCGATTTCTCCCACACAATTCTGAAAACTTCAGCGCAGAGATCTTCGGCAGTCGCGGCGCCATCGGTCCTGCGGCGAAGGTAGCGGTAGATGCGATCATGGGCGGCAGCATGCGCGGTGAGAAACCGCTGCTCCCTGCCTTGATCCACCCGTTCCCCCATATTTGCCAACTCATGCCCTGTCAATGTCCGGCAATCAAAGAACTGTAACGAGATTCTTCAAAAAAAATTTTGGCCACGGCAGACCGACGCCCGTTCCGCGAGTTCGCCCGATTTTAACCACACCCAAGTTGGCCTTAACTGGCCTTTGTTCCTTAAGTTCCAGCCCCACGGACCATACGAATATCCCTCACGCCGTCCTCGACTTGTGAGGTGCCGTCTGGCGCAAACCCGTTTTTCTTGTAGAACGCCTGGGCTCGCGGATTTGGATCGGCCACCCACAGCACGGCCGGAGCGCCGGGCTCGATCACCGCGTTCAGCAACGCTCGGCCCACACCCGAGCCGTGGACATCAGCATAGGAATAGAGGAGGTGGAGTTCCTGGGGTTCATCTGAATCAACCAATGTAGGGCTCGCCATCGCGATGCCAACAACGGAGCCTTCATGCGTAGCGACTGCAACATTATTCGCAGAATACCTAGGGTCGGACAGGACCGCGGTCCAGAACGTCTCTCGCCGTGCCAACAGACCCGGGTCATCCAACACGGCGTCGCTCATCAAGCCGCGATACGTTTCACGCCAAGTGTCCACATGAACCCGTGCCATGTCAGACGCATCGGCGAGTTCAGCGCGGCGCACCACGAAGTTGATCTCCATCGCACAAACATACCTGTGCTGGTGGCTTCGCCTGACCGCCTTCCGATTAGTACTTCTGGGGAAGTTTTACGGATGGCGTCGTAGATGGAGCAACGTTATAGGTCCGGATGCTCGAGGACATCGGATTGGCTCCGCACTACTCGACGCCGCTATTGGGCGACAGGAAGTTCCCATCCGCCTAACCGTCTGGGATTGGCGCGACGCGATTGCCCGTCAGCCCAAAAGGTGTTGAACGATCACGCCCTCGCCGTCGCCGAGACTAACTTCCGCAAGTGCGCCATTAACCAGCGGCATCTGCGGCGGCTGGTGTCCAATGTCGAAGTCAAAAATGATGGGTATGCCAAGGTCGCCCAGTGCACGCTCCACGGCTTGTGTTTGGCTTAGGCCGCTCACCTCTCCCGCACTGTTCCGGCCGATGAGGATTCCTGAAGCGTGCTGGAACCACCCTGCCAGCCGCAAAGACAAAAGCATGCGGAGTACGGATGGTGCATCAGAACCAGAGGACTCAAGATAAACGATCACACCTTCCGGTGCATGGCGCTGGGCGAAACCGGAAACGTCTCCGTAGCGTGAGCCAGCTAAGAGGGACACTGTTTCTAGGCAGCCTCCGATCAGTCGTCCACGCATGTGAACGGGCTGGCCATCCAGCGAGCGCCACTGCGTTGGGGCCTCGTAGGCGGACTCTCGGTCAAGCGGTTCGCTGTTCCAGTCACCCCAAGGACGTGAACGACGGCGGGGAGCGGAACGTTGCGTGAACGAACTCCCCTCAGTCAAACCGGCGACGTGGGTCCAGCGCTGGAATTCCTCTGGTAATTCCCACGGCTCATCCATCAAGTTCGCCCCATGAAGCGTGGCTACGCCGGTAAGGATGGTGAGTGGCATCAGCAGGGTGGAGATGTCAGACCATCCAACGAACCACGTTTTCGCCGCGGCTAAGGCATCCCAGTCGAGGTGCTCGATGAGCTCGATGAGCTCGATTGCGAGCTGACCACCCCACGGTGGAACCACCGCACCTGCTCCCAGGAAAGCTGCTTCTAGATCTTCTGCACGCTCTTTGGCAGTTGCCGGCACAAGGCCGTCAATGAAGGCATGCGTGCGAAGATTCAGTTCAAATCCTCGACGCGTCAGGGCTTTAGCGCCTGCGCGGAGCCGCTCATGTAGCGTGGTAGGGACGCCCATGGATGGCGCAGGGACCTCAATTCGATCCCCGGCACGAAGCGGCTTCGGGTACTGAACGGCAACCATCGCTACAAACCGCTGTGACTGTCAGCTTCATGTGGCGGTTAATAACAAGAAGAAATGGCGGCTTTCCGCGCACACATCATGTGCTTCATTCAAACGTTGAAGGCGGTGCACTTGTACTCCACATGAGTACAGTGCACCGCCTTCAACATCTCCGCAGATCATTAGTGCCTAGACGATCATTCGCGGTGATCAAGTAATCCTTGGGCGGGACTAGCGTGGATCCTCGTTGATGTCCTGCCACAACTGCTTGACCTTGGCGTCCAGATCCGCGAGTACCTGATGAATCTCTGCATCGGACTTACCATCGGGGTCTTCAACCTGCCAATCCACATACTTCTTACCTGGATAGATCGGGCACGTATCGCCGCAGCCCATGGTAATCACATAGTCTGCAGCCCGGACAACATCATCGGTCAGCGGCTTCGGATAAGCATCGCGCGTGTCCATACCAAGCTCACTGAGCAGCTGACGGGTCTCTGGGTGAAGATCATGGGCAGGAAGCGACCCAGCCGAGCGCACTTCAACACGATCCCCGCCAAGCTTCTGTAATAGGGCTGCAGCCAGTTGCGACCGGCCCGCGTTCTGAACACAGACGAACAACACCTGCGGAACTTCATTGTCAATGCGGTCCATGGACTGAGCCAAGGCACGCAAGCGACTGTCTGCGAAGTGCCCTGCAGTTGCCGCGAGGTACGTGCGAATTTTCGCGGTGCGGCCCAAGGCCGTGTAGGACTCGAATACGTAGCGTTCCACCATTTCTGGTGTGAAGATCCCTTCGTAGCGTTCTGCCAAGTGCGCGGCGGTGCGTTGAAGGACGTGGGTGTCTTTAGTGGTGGCGTCTTCGGGAGTCGAGACCGGCGAATTGCTCATGACAGTTCCCTAACTTTTCTTCTCGGACAGCAGTTCGGTGTGGCCGTGCAAGGTGCCAGTAGCAAACCCGATCGTGATCGGTTCAGGTGCACCACAGCAAGAATCAGCACTGGTTTCCGGGCTTCCGCAGCTGGAGGCCGCGGTGTCGGCGGACGCAGGCAGATCGCAGGACCCGCCCAGGTCGGTGGAACATACACCTGTTTCGGGCAGTTCGAGTTCCACCTGGTCGGCGGCTGCCCGGTCACCGGCAAGGGCAGCGGCAATGGATCGGACTTGCTCGTATCCGGTGGCCATCAAGAAGGTTGGGGCGCGCCCGTAGCTTTTCATTCCTACGATGTAGAAGTTGGGATCGGGGTGCGCGAGGACTCGTTCGCCGTGGGCCGTGACGGTGCCGCAGCTATGGAATTCTGGATCGATCAATGGGCCCAGCTGCCGTGGCGCTTCAACGATCTGATCCATGTCCAGACGCAGTTCCGAGAGGATCGACAGATCTGGTCGGAATCCTGTGGCGGGGACGAGGAAGTCCACGTCGATGCTGGTGGCATCGGCGAGGTTGACGGTGAGCCGGTGACCGGTCTCCAGTGAGGTGATCGCAACATTCTCTAGAATGCGGATGTCGCCGTTGTCAACGAATCGGCGCAGGGAGGTTCCGAGCTGGCCACGGGCGGGCAGTTCGTCTGCTGCGCCGCCACCGTAGAGCCGCACTGGGTTCGCTGTGCCTCGTAGTCCCCACAAAATCGTTGTGGTCGGGTGCTTTTGGCGTAGCCGTCCAAGGCTGATGAGCGTATTGGCGGCCGAGTGTCCAGCACCTAGTACGAGGATCGTCTTTCCAGCGAAGTGTTGCGCATCGGCGTTCAAGGGGTCGGGCAATGGGGAGGTGATGAAACCGGCGTCTCGTGCCTCAGCTTCGCCGATCGCG
The DNA here is from genome assembly GCF_050490295.1 of Pseudarthrobacter sp. J1763. Taxonomy (NCBI): domain Bacteria; kingdom Bacillati; phylum Actinomycetota; class Actinomycetes; order Micrococcales; family Micrococcaceae; genus Pseudarthrobacter; species Pseudarthrobacter sp. J1763. The sequence goes on from NZ_JBNPEN010000006.1 coordinate 119,546, forward strand.
TCGATTCCGGATCGTCCCACCGGGTTGGGCTGGTTCCAAGTTCCGGAAGCGTCAATCACGGCCCGAGCGATGAATTCCTGCGCCCCGGCATCCGTGGCTGTGCGGACTAGGAACAGGGAGTCTGGTCGCTGCTTGGAGTTTGTTTTGTCCACGCCTTTGCCGTCTGGTTGGATGCGGGTGACGTGGGTGACGCGTTGCCCATAGCTAATCTTGGGTGCCAGGGCTGGGTGGTTCGCCAAGGGTTCTAGGTAGTCGCTGACCATCTCTGCTCCGGTAGGCAGTCGGGTTTCCCGCGGTGCGTCCCACTGGCCGGCGTAGGTGTCGGTGGGGGTTTCCAGCAGGCGTCGGGCTGCTGCGTCGATGTTGTAGCGCCAGGTGGAGAAGAGTTTGATGTGGCCCCATGACAGCATGGTCGCACCGGCCGTGGGGCCTGCTTCCAGGACTCGAACGTCCTGGTTCCGTTCGAGCAAGTGGGCTGCAGCGGCCAGGCCCACGGGGCCGGCGCCGATGACAACAACGGGGTGAGTTTGATTCATGGTCTTCTACTCCTTCTTAAAGCGGCAGGTGTTACTTGGTGGGCAGAAGCTCAGCAATGAGGGTTTCAATGCGGGTGCGGATTTCGTCGCGGATCGGCCGCACCGCCTCGACGCCTTGTCCTGCGGGGTCATCGAGCTTCCAGTCTTCATAGCGCTTGCCGGGGAACACCGGGCAGGTGTCTCCGCAGCCCATGGTGATGACGACGTCGGATTCTTTGACCGCTTCGGTGGTCAGTACCTTGGGGACTTCGGCGGACATGTCGATGCCGACTTCATGCATCGCGGCCACGGCGGCAGGGTTCACGCTGTCGGCGGGGGCGGATCCGGCCGAGCGGACTTCGATCTGGCCTTGGGCGAGGTGGCTGAGGAACGCGGCGGCCATTTGGGAGCGTCCGGCGTTGTGGACGCAGACGAACAGGACGGAAGGCTTGGTTTCGGTGGTGTTCATGAGGGTGCTTTCTTATGCGTCGGTGGTGGTTGAGCGGAAGAATTTTCTGGACCATAAGGCGACGTAGACCAGTGCGACGAGCACCGGTACTTCGATCAGTGGTCCGACGACACCAGCGAGTGCTTGACCGCTGGTGACGCCGAAGGTTGCGATGGATACAGCGATGGCCAGGTCGAAGTTGTTGCCAGCAGCCGTGAAGGCAAGGGTGGTGGTGCGGGCGTAACCCATACCTAAGCCTCGGCCGATGAGCATGCTTGCGCCGAAGACCACGCAGAAGTAGACCAGCAGTGGCAGGGCAATGCGCACGACGTCCAGTGGTTGGGCGATGATCGCATCGCCTTGCAGGGCAAAGAGGACCACGATGGTGAACAGCAATCCGTAGAGGGCCCACGGGCCAATCTTGGGAAGGAACTTGTTTTCGTACCACACCTGTCCCTTGGCTTTTTCTCCCAGGGTGCGGGTGAGGAATCCTGCCACCAGTGGAATGCCGAGGAAGATGAGGACCGACAGCGTGATGGCCCAGACGGAGAATTCGGCGCTCGTGGTGGGAAGACCCAACCAGTTAGGTAGAACCTGGAGGTAGAACCAGCCCAGTGCCCCGAACGCGATGACCTGGAACACCGAGTTGATGGCGACCAGGACTGCTGCTGCTTCGCGGTCGCCGCACGCCAGGTCGTTCCAGATCAGCACCATGGCGATGCAGCGGGCCAGCCCGACGATGATCAGGCCCGTTCGGTACTCCGGCAGGTCTGGGAGGAACAGCCACGCTAGAGCAAACATGAAGGCTGGGGCGAGCACCCAGTTGATCACCAGGGAAGTGATCATCAGCTTCTTGTCGCCGATCACGCGGTGGGTTTCGTTGTATCGCACCTTGGCCAGGACTGGATACATCATCACCAGCAGGCCGATGGCTATCGGCAGGGAGACCCCGGCGACTTTGACGGATTCTAAGGCTTGGCCCAATCCGGGAATCAGCCGTCCTAGGCCAAGTCCCAGGGCCATTGCGGCGAGAATCCACACGGGTAGATACCGGTCAAGGGTTGAGAGTTTGGCAGTTATGTGCCCCGTGTCAGTTGGGGCGGCAGCGTTTGTCACGGCGAGTTCTCTCCAAAAAACTAGACATCGACGTTGTTCGATGTTTCGAGTATGCTTGCATATATCGATAAATGTCAATCTCCCGATGGGGACTCAACGAAAGTGACGGCGAATCAATGAGCACCACGGTCGCAACGCCTTCAACCCAGCAGACGAACGAGCTTCCAGCATCAGAAGAAACGCCTTGCTGTGTCCCAGCCCAAGGGCACCAGTCGCTGTTGGCGGAAGAAGCCGAAGTGCTCGCCGCGCGCTTCAAAGCATTGTCTGACCCGAATCGATTGCGCATCTTGTCGATCGTCTCCAGCAGTGCAACCGCCGAAACCTGTGTCTGCGATTTGTCTGAACCCCTGAACCTGGGACAACCAACCGTCTCGCATCACCTGAAGATTCTGGTGGAGGTAGGACTGCTACACCGCGAGAAACGAGGCGTCTGGGCCTACTACTCACTAATTCCCGGTGCCTTAGACTCCCTGGCATCCACACTGACTCCGAAGGGCTAACAATGAACACTGTCAACGAGCAAACGGAACGCCCTTCCGTGCTTTTCGTCTGCGTCAAAAACGGCGGTAAATCGCAGATGGCAGCGGGACTCATGACTCACGAGGTCGGGCAAGCCGTTTCCGTCGGCTCGGCGGGCACCCGCCCCGGCAAGGCAATCAACGATCTTTCGGCCCAAACACTGATGGATCTAGGCATTGATATCAGTGCCGAAACTCCCAAGCAGCTCACCGAACAAATGTTGCGCGACGCCGGATTAGTCGTAGTCCTGGGCACCGAAGCGCAGGTTCCACCACTTGATCAAGTGCAGATCGAAGTGTGGGAAACCGACGAGCCATCGTTACGCGGCATCGAAGGCCGCGAACGCATGGAACTAGTACGCGACGATATTCATGCCCGCGTGAAAGACCTTGCTCAGCGCTTACTGGGCGCCAAGTAAACCTGAACTAACCAACAACTAAGAACTTCTTTACCGTGCTCGATGAAAGGCACCCGCTCATGAGCGTTGACTCTACTGAAGCCATCCGCAACGTCATCATTATCGGCTCAGGCCCTGCCGGATACACCGCGGCGATCTATACCGCCCGCGCAGATTTGGCACCTTTGGTCATTGCCGGTTCAGTCACCGCCGGCGGCGAACTCATGAACACCACGGAGGTTGAAAACTTTCCGGGATTCACCGACGGCATCATGGGGCCCGTCCTGATGGACAATATGCAGAAGCAGGCTGAACGTTTCGGCGCTGAAATTCTCTTCGATGACGTGACTCACGTTGAGTTGGATGGCGAAGTGAAGAAGGTGACGGCCGCCAACGGGCAGACTTATCGTGCCCGCACTGTCATCCTGTCCACAGGTTCGGCCTACCGCACTTTGGGTGTCTCCAATGAGCAGCGCCTGACTGGCCACGGTGTATCGTCCTGCGCCACCTGTGATGGGTTCTTCTTCCGCAATCAAGAAATCGCTGTCATTGGCGGTGGTGATTCGGCGATGGAAGAAGCCTTGTTCCTCACCAAGTTTGCTGCCAAGGTGACCGTCGTGCATCGCCGTGACACACTGCGTGCCTCCAAAATCATGGGCGACCGGGCTCTAGCCCATCCCAAGATCGAATTCTTGTGGGATAGCACTGTCACCGATATCGACGGAGACGAGAAAGTCACCGGATTGCAGATTGAAAATCTGCGCACCGGAGCATCGAGTCGCTTAGCGGTCACCGGTGTATTTGTTGCGATTGGCAACGACCCCCGCACCGACCTGGTCAAAGATCAGCTAGAACTGACCTCTGCGGGAACGATCGCTGTCGAGGCCCGTACCTCGAAAACCTCTGTCGCTGGTGTCTTTGCTGCCGGGGATGTCATTGACCCTACCTACCGTCAAGCAATTACGGCCGCGGGGTCCGGTTGCGTTGCGGCCTTGGACGTCACCCATTATTTGGCCGCTGGGGAAACGACGGACACGACAACTGATAAGTCTGCGCAGCTCGTCTAACTCTCTGGGCAGAAGAGGTGGGGCCGGCCGGTGAATTGGCCGCGGCTCCGGTTTCCCCCGACTCTGTGAAATTGTTTGGGGTTAGTGGTCGTGCCGTCTGTGCGCGGGTGGAACGATCAAGAGCGGACGCTGCTGGTACGCGGCCAGGTGCGCACCGGTGGACTCTCCAACGAGCACTGAAATGCGCGAGCTCACGGAGGTTCGTCTAGTTCCAATAATGAGCATCGACGCACAGGACTCATCTGCAAGCCGAGAGAGCGCTCTCCACGGTTCACCAGCCAGGATCCGCAATCTCCACGACACGTCGCGGCCAACTATGTGCGCTTCGATAGTCTCTAACAGCGTCAGGGCGTCGACGGTGTTCTCTTCATCCAAGTCATCAGGATGCAGGGAGCGATTGATGATGTTTTTACTGAAGCCCCACTCGGTGAGATAGCTATCGGGTTTCACGTAGGCGAAAACAAGGGGCACACCGAGTTGGTGCGCAAGATCCGTGGCGCAGGTCAAAACCTCGGGATGCTGGTGAGGAATGAACCCCACGATCAGTGGCCCGGCCAAGTTCTCCTGGTTCGACAGCATGACAACCCCCAACTGCCTTTGACAGGTAGTGCATCCGTTGTGGTCTCAGGATGACGGAAAACTCTCCCGCGCAAAAGGTCCTCTTCGATGATTTACATGCCGTTCCTTTTGGCTGTACGTATCGAATAGCGATTTTTACAGCAAGAAGTGGCGTAGCAAACAAATAACATGACGCTGACTTCTAGATTTGAATGCGGTGCATTCTCCCCGTTGGGAACAGTGCACCGCCTTCAACAGCATTAACGATAGTTTTCTAGGTCAAGACTGTATCTGGTTGTCGGGTTAGTTGTGCCCGGCGAACGCGAGCCGCGCGTAAACCGTTAGCAATCACCACGACCTCGGCTACCTCATGAACGAGCACGACGGCTGCTAACCCCAGCACACCAGTGACTGCCAGCGGTAGCAGAACAATGATGATAGCTAAGGACAAGATGATGTTCTGATTCATGATGGTTCGACCCCGTCGCGCATGAGATAAAGCCTGCGGGATCAACCTCAGATCATGACCGGTAAAAGCAACATCAGCCGATTCTATGGCTGCATCAGCACCGGTCGCTCCCATCGCAATACCCACCGTGGCAGTAGCCAAAGCGGGGGCATCGTTGATCCCATCACCAATCATCCCTGTTGGAACCTGCTGCACCGACGCAGCGACTTCACGAGCTTTGTCTTCAGGACGCAGCTCGGCATGAACGGTGTCGATGCCTGCGATAGCAGCCAACGCATGGGCAGTACGCGCGTTATCCCCGGTCAGCATGAGCACGTCAATTCCCTGATCACGCAGGTGACGAACCGCTTCAGGAGCTTCAGGGCGCAGTTCATCGCGCACACCGATCACACCAATGACCCGCCCTGCACGAGTCACCATCACACAGGTTTGCCCCGATGCTTCCATGCTTTCCACGGCAGGTGTGAGTGTTCCCGGGGTGATCCAGCGAGGGCTACCCACCGCGACTGGCACACCGTTGAGTACACCAGTAATGCCGTGTCCGGGTTCTTCAACAACTTCGGTTGCTTCAGGGATCGCCGATGCCGCTGAGCTAATGGCCCTAGCCAAGGGGTGGGTGCTGTGGTGTTCCAGAGCTGCGGCAACATTGAGCACAGCATCCTGGCTCACACCGTCAACAGCGTGAACCTGAGTCACCGCTGGCTGATTACGGGTCAGTGTTCCGGTCTTATCGACTGCGATGCGGCGCAGTGAACCTAAACGTTCGAACGCTGCACCACTTTTGATGATGACCCCAAATTTACTGGCAGCACCGATCGCGGAAACAACGGTCACGGGAACAGCGATCGCCATCGCACACGGGGAGGCGGCAACCAGCACCACCAGGGCGCGGGTGATCCACGTTTCCGGATCACCCACAAGAGAACCGATGATGGCCACCAGGACGGCTAGGACGATCACCCCAGGAACAAGCGGTCGGGCAATACGATCGGCTAGACGAGCTCGCTCACCGCGTTCCGCCTGAGCTTGTTCGACCAGGCTCACCAGCGTAGTCAATGAGTTATCAGTGCCGTTGGCTGAAGCGGTCACTTCTATGGATCCTGAAGTGTTGATTGAACCGGCGGCGACCTGGTCACCTACGGACACATCCACGGGAATGGATTCACCGGTAATCGCCGAGGTGTCTAAACTGCTAGACCCCTGGCTGATCACCCCGTCAGTAGCAAGGCGTTCTCCTGGCTTCACACGCAGGAGATCACCAACCCGAATCTCTGATGCGCTGACAACGGTTGGCATGCCGCCGCGGATGACCGTTGCTGTTTCTGGGACCAGCTTCAGTAAGGATCGCAGTCCTGACCGTGCACGGTCCATGGCCTTATCTTCAAGGGCTTCAGCGATGGAATACAAGAACGCCAGCGCGGCGGCTTCCTCAACGTAGCCCAGGATGACCGCACCGACCGCGCTGATGGTCATCAGTAGCCCGATACCGATTTTTCGATTCGAGAACAGATTGCGAAGGGCGCCAGGAACAAAGGTATATGCGCCGAGCAGTAGACCGATCCAGAAGAAGACTAGGGCTACTACTTCAGCGGTATCGCTTGAAGTGGTCCATTCAAGGATGAGGCCGGCGAGGAAGAAAACGCCAGAGGTGATAGGAATGAGCACATGCCAATCCCGGTACCAGGGCAGTTCTTCCTCGATTTCGACGGTGATTTCCGGTGATTCACAACCGCACGCGGAACTCATACTTTATCCTCGACTATTAGTGAACTATCGGTAGTGCAGTCCGGACAGGAAGAATCTACACACGGCACTTGGTCATCGACGGCTAAGGTCACATCCACGAGAGCGCTGAGTGCCGTGGTCAGATGCGGGTCGGTGATTTCGTAGCGAGTTTTACGTCCCTCGAGTTTCGCCACGACAATCCCGCACCCCCGCAAGCAGGTCAGGTGATTCGAGACGTTCGCCCGACTCAACCCCAAGTCCTCGGCTAACTGTGCAGGGTATCCCGGTTCATGCAGCAAAGATAGAAGGATACGCGAACGCGTGGGGTCGGCCATGGCGCGGCCGAGCCGGTTCATCGCTTCGATCCGCGATTCAATATTCATCATAAACTGTACTATACAGTAGATCATGTATAGACGATCTCGTGTCATAAACATTCGTTTTTGACACCCTGAAACTGAAGGATTTGCATCACGCCATTTCAGTTGAAAATTCAAGGGTCAATTTTTCGCACAGGGGTTCAAAACCCAGTTCCATATTCTATGGGTCAGTTCTATTGATGTTTGACGAGTTTTGATACATTTCATGGCATGGGACATCTTCTTGGATATGCGCGAGTGTCTACTGGTGATCAAGACGCGCGGTTGCAGCACGACGCGCTCACTGCTGCCGGGTGCTATCGAATTTTCACCGATACCGCGTCAGGTGCTCTAGAGTCTCGCCCCGAACTAGACGCAGTATTAGACCAGCTGCGTCCAGGCGATACTTTGGTGGTGTGGAGGCTCGATCGTTTAGGTCGGTCCATCCGGCACTTGATTGACTACCTTGATGCTTTGCAGCAACGGGGTATTGAGTTTCGTTCGTTGCAGGAGAATATTGATACCAGTTCCTCGGGAGGACGGTTAGTCTTCAATATTTTTGCCTCCTTGGCCGAGTTCGAACGGGATCTGATCAGAGAGCGAACAAAAGCCGGTCTACAGGCTGCTCGTGCGCGTGGCAAAGTCGGCGGCCGTCCCGCCTTGCTCACGGCTGATAAGCTGCGCACCGCCCGACAACTCTATGAGCAGCAGGAAATGACCCTCACTCAAATTGGCGAAGTACTAGGAGTTAGTCGAAGCACCGTCTATCGTGCATTGTCGAAAACAGCGCAAGAATAAAACCCTCGACCTCAGACCATGCCAAGGTTCAGAATGTAGCCATGCCTTCGAACGGTGCACGGCCTGAACCAGCAAGTCATCAGGCACGCGAAGAAACAGCCGCCAACCGATGGGACATCCTTGCCCGGCATATCAACGGTGGACAAACTCTCGTTGAGCTAGCCAATGAAAGCGGCGTAGGGCTGCGCACATTGCAGCGATGGAAAAATGCCTACGCCCACGATGGGATCGCCGGATTACTGCCTGCCAGGCCGGCCCGACGAGATTCGAAAATCCACCCGCAATTGGTAGCTTTCATTGAGCGATGCGCGCTGCAGACACCGGTACTGAGCATCGCTCAAATTTATCGAGATTCCCTCAGTGCAGCTGAAAAGAATGGGTGGCCAACAGTTTCCTATGGCAGCGTCCGTTCAATCGTGCAAAACCTAGATCCAGCAATGCGAACGCTAGCACTTCAAGGTCCAGTCGCTTATCGAGATAAATATGAGTTGGTGTGGCGGCACCGTGCAGAGGCACCAAATGCAGTCTGGCAAGCTGATCACACCGAACTGGACATTCTCATACTTGATGCGAATCAGAAACCAGCCAGGCCATGGCTGACAGTGATTCTGGATGACTACTCGCGCGCGGTCTGTGGATACATGGTTTTCCTCGGTGCGCCTTCTGCCATCTTTACAGCGCTGGCCCTTCGAGATGCTATTTGGCCCTCTGGCGACCCAGTATGGCCGATGTGCGGGATACCTGATCGCCTGTACGTTGATCACGGCACTGACTTCACCAGCTTGCATTTATCTCAGGTTGCTAAGGATCTGAACTTCGAGATCGTTTATTCAGCGGTTGCACGTCCACAAGGACGAGGGAAGATTGAACGGATCTTCGGAACGGTCAATACTGAGCTGCTACCGACATTGCCTGGCCATCTCATTCGCGGTAAACCATCTTCGTCACCGAAGCTCACCCTTAAAGAGCTCGACAGCAAAATCGAGTCTTTCATTACTGAGGACTATCACCAGCGAACACACCCGGAGACTAAAGTGGCGCCCACAGCAGCATGGCTCAGTCAAGGCTGGCTCCCGCGCATCCCTGAGTCCATTGATGATCTTAATCTGCTGTTGCTCACCGTTGCTAAATCTCGAATGGTGCACCGAGATGGAGTGCATTTCCAAGGGCTTCGCTACATTTCGCCCTTGCTAGCAGCATACGTGCGGGAACAAGTCACTATTCGGTATGACCCTAGAGATATTTCGGAGATCCGAGTGTTCTACCGAGACTCCTTTATTTGTAAAGCGGTCGATCCTGAACATGAGTCAAGTACGGTGACGCTCAAAGATATTCAAGCCGCACGCAATGCGCGCAAGCGCGAACTGCGGAATCAAATCAATCTCAAACTGTCACTTGGATCCCCAACCCAGGCGAACACAGATTCGGAACAAGCGCCACTGACGAGTGCTGCACCATCAGCCAGAAAGAAGCTGCGTACGTATCAGGAGGGAAGCTAATAGTGAGCTCGAAACTCATCGTCACCAAAGAACATCGTCGCTTTATAGAGTTTGCGGATTCGGTCAGGAGACAGAAAACCATCGGTATTTGCTTTGGGCAGGCAGGTGTAGGAAAAACGAACTCAGCTCGGGTTTATGCGAGCTGGGACAAGCTAGAGCCATTTCTTCAAGCGTGGGGGCCACGTAGCGACAACGACGAGCGTATGTATGCGGCATGTAATCGAAAACGTACAGTGTTCTACAACCCTCAAGTCATGACCACAGCCAAACTGCTCAAATCCGAATTACGGCTCGTATCCACGAGATTTAGCATTTGCGTTGATGAACATTTGATCAGCCAAAACAACCGTAGCTCACCACCCCACGACCGACCTGGGAACGTTCAGCTGATAATCGTTGACGAGTGCGAACGCCTGAACGCTGTTGCAGTGGAATATCTGAGAGACTTTCATGACCGGACCCAAATCGCGCTGATTCTTATCGGCATGCCTGGGATGGAAAAGCAGTTCAGCCGCTATCCGCAACTATATAGTCGCATCGGGTTCGCCCATGAGTACAAGGCACTTGGGCAAGATGAAATAGTTTTTGTGTTGCAACGGTGGTGGACCAAACTTGGCCTGACGCTCAACATGGATGATTTCACCGATGCGCAAGCGGTAGGGGCTATTCTCCGACTGACTCGTGGGAATTTCCGATTGATCATCCGGCTCTTCGCTCAAATAGAACGGGTTATGAAGATCAATGAGCTCACGACGATCACTGATGAAGTCGTAGAGGCCGCTCGTTCAACGCTTGTCATTGGCCACGCATAGACCGCCATCTTTGCTGCAAATAACCGCCAAACTAAACTAACAGTCACAGAAAAAGTGAGTGCCAGGCAAGACGACCCGAAAACGATCGTTTTCGGTGTCCCGTAAGAGGAACCTCCCACGGGACATATTCTCAAGGGTCCGGTAGGGAGCGGATGAGGCCAATGGCTCTCCATGCTCAATAGCAGAAGAACCACGGGCCTCTCGGGTATAACGGCTAGTGTCCTGCTCCTAGCTTTCCGCCCATGCGTTCGCGCATTTTGAGACTGGCCGCGTTCAGGCCCTCGATTTCGACGGTCTTACCGTATTTCGCGTATTTGGCGGTGATGGCATCCAGTGCTGCGATGGTGGAGGCGTCCCACAAGTGCGAGCTGTACATGTCGATGACGACGCGATCAGGGTCCTCAACGTAGTTGAACTGGGTGTAGAGGTCGTTGGAAGAAGCGAAGAACAGTTCGCCGTTGACCTCGTACTTGGCAATCTGCTCCCCGAAGTGTTCCTCGATGCGGCGTTCCACGGTGACCAGGTGGGCGACCCGGTTGGCGAACAGGACCATGGCAGTGAGCACTCCGACGCCGACGCCAATGGCCAGGTTGTGCGTGGCTACGGTGAAGATGACGGTGATGACCATGACGGTGGTTTCACTCTTGGGCATCATGCGCAGGGTGGAGGGCTTGATGCTGTGCCAGTCGAAGGTGGCCACGGACACGAAGATCATCACGGCCACCAGCGCGGCCATCGGGATCAGTGCCACGATGCCGCCCAGGGCGACAACCAGGATGAGCAGGAACACTCCGGCCAGGAAGGTGGAGATGCGGGTCCTGGCACCGGAAGCCTTGACGTTGATCATGGTCTGCCCGATCATCGCGCAACCGCCCATGCCGCCGAAGAATCCGGTGATGATGTTCGCCGCCCCCTGACCCCAGGATTCTCGGGTCTTGTTGGAGCGGGTGTCGGTAACGTCATCGACAAGCTTGGCGGTCATCAGGGATTCAAGCAGGCCCACGAAGGCCATGGCCAGCGCGTAGGGGATCAGGATCTGCAGGGTTTCGAAATTCAGTGGAACGTTCGGCAGGAACAGGGCCGGCAGGCTCTCGGGCATCTCACCTTTGTCCCCGACGGTGGGGACCGCCAGAGATGCGACAACGGCAATAAGGGTCAGAACGACGATGGCAACCAGGGGCGCGGGGACCACGGTGGTGAGTTTGGGCAGGCCGAAGACGATCAGTAGACCCAGGATGGTGAGCGGGTAGACCGTCCAGGGGACTCCGAGCAGTTCGGGGACCTGGGACATGAAGATCAAGATTGCCAGCGCGTTGACGAAGCCGACCATGACCTGCCGGGGAATGAAACGCATCAACTTTGCCACGCCCAGCAGGGCGAGGATGACCTGGAAGATTCCGGCGAGGATGACGGCGGCAATGAAGTAGTCCACGCCGTGGCTTTTCACCAGCGGGGCGATGACCAGGGCAATGGCGCCAGTCGCCGCAGAAATCATGGCCGGACGTCCGCCCAAGAAAGCGATGGAGACGGCCATGGTGAAGGACGCGAACAACCCGATGCGCGGGTCTACCCCGGCGATGATGGAGAAGGCAATGGCCTCGGGGATCAGGGCCAGGGCTACGACAAGTCCGGCCAGGACCTCGGTCTTGAGCAGGCGCGGGGATTTGAGGGTGCGGAGAACGGATTGCCGTTCTTCCGGGGTCAGGATCGGGTGTCCTGCCGTGGTTTTCGTGGCCATTGATGGCTCCGTTCAAGGGAAATTGGCGCTCTTGTGCGCTCGGGTACATAAAATGATGTGGGGTCGGTGCGTCCTTGTTTTGCGCTGGTTGGCCGCGGCGAGGAATGGCCGCGGCGACGCACCGAACAAAACCAACTCTACCCTAACGTGAGGGTAGAGTTGGAAGCCGAGGAAACAGGAGAACCCATGACTGACACCCCAACCCCAGCCGCCGATGAGCGGACCATGCACATCGGGGACCTGGCCGAGGCCACGGGCCTGTCCCAGCGAACCATCCGCCACTACGACGAGGTGGGCCTGCTCCCGGCAACAACGCGCAGTGAGGGTGGATTCCGGATCTACACAGACTCCGACCTTCAGCGCATGTTGGTCATCCGTTCCATGAAGCCACTGGGATTCACCCTGGAAGAAATGGGCGACCTGCTGGACACCGTCGACACCCTAGCCGCCGATGCAACCGATGCGAAGGCCCGGGCCAAGCTGACGGAATTCATTGACCAGGCCAACGCTAAACGCGCCAAGCTCGCCCTGAATCTCAGCCGTGCTGATTCCTTTATTCAAGACCTACAGGGCAAATAGTTCCCTTCCAGGCTGCCGGCCCAGCGCGGGGAACCAATCGTTCATTGAACGATCGGAGCAGTCTCACGGTTCCGTAGAGCTATGTTCGGAATGAAATTTTGGAACGTCCCGTAAGCCGGTCCTCATGCGGGACATACGTCTTTCTGGTTTGGCATGTTTTCGAAACTCCGAGTTTGTGGAGTTTGCCGCTCTTTGGCGGTGTTCTGTGATCGCTTTGTGTCGCTAATTGCCGATGACGAGGATGCTGGCGGCGGCTTCGATGACGTCGTCGGTGATGGTGTCGAGCTGGTTGATCTTGAGTACCCGGTTGATCTGAGGGAAGAGCCGTTCGAGGAGGCGAAAGTTGCCTCGGGTGATGCGTTCGATCGCGGCGATGGCTTGCGCGTCGGTGAAGTCGTCAGGGTCGAGAGTCCTGCCGAGTCGCTTCCAGTGGCGATCGAGAACGAAGAGGAGCTCTTCACGGCCGAGGGCACGGTAGTGGTGTGAGAAGCCGAGGCGGCTGTAGAGCTGGGGGTAGTGGCGGAAGCGTTCGTCGACGCCGGGCATGCCGATCAGGATCATCGCGAGGTGGGTGCGGTCGTGCCGGTCCCGAAGAAGCTCCAGGGCGGTGGGGGTGAGCCGTTCGGCTTCGTCGATGATGAGCAGCTCGACGAGGCGAGTGACGTCGTTCTGCCTGACCACTTCCCCGTCGGGCATGAGGGAGCGGAGGTGCTCGTCGGCGCAGATCCCGACTTTGATCTGCCAGTGGTCGATGTCGTGCATGAGGTCCTTGGGCCGGCAGAGGACTTCGGGTGTGTAGAAGACGGTGCGGGATCGGTTCGCCAGGGCGTAGTGCTTGGCGTCGTGATCACCTCTCGGTCCCCATGCGTTGATATACGGCTCGAGTGCGTCCCAGTTCGCGTAGCGGCGGGCGGAGTTGGTCTTCCCGACGCCGGCGGCGCCGTGGCAAATCCCGATGGTCTTCTCCTTTCGGACGGCGTTGGCGAACTCGGTGAAGCGTCGGTGTTCTTTGGTGACGATGAATGCTTGGTTCATCACTCATCCTCTTCGTAGGTGCGCAACTTCGGCCGCCGTTTGCTGGGTTCGGGGGTGCGAAGTTCCTCGCGGGTGGCAACGATCGGGATGCGGTCGTTGATGGCTCGCCGCAGCTGCTTGCGGCGGGCGCGGCGGGCGGTTTCGATGTCGCGGAGGCTGAGGCGAAGGTTGGGGTGAGCTTCGTCGATGGCGGTGCAGAGAAACGTGTCGCGGTCGTAAACGCGGATCTCGGAGATGTCGCGGGGGTCGTACCGGATTGTGACGGTGTGACCGACGAACTGGGCGAGGGTTGGGGCGAGGTAGCGCTGGCCTTGGAAGTGGATGCCGTCGCGTTGAACGACCCGGTTCTTTGGAACAGTAAGGAGGAGCCCGTCGAGTTCTTGAAGGCTGTCGGGCATACGAGGCATCCAGCCGTCCGCGACCCACGCGTCTCGCGGTGAGATCCCCAGCTCGCTGTGGGTCCGGTCGTTGTAGGTGCCGATGAATTCGCTGATCGCGCGGTCGAGACCAGCGAGGTCCAGCAGGGGCGTTGGTGTTCGGCTGCCCGGTCCGAGGTGGCCAGGGAGCGTGGCCAGGAGTTCGGTGTTGATGGTTCCGAAGAACCGTTCGATCTTCCCTCGGCCCTGGGGCCGGCCGACGGTCGAGTGAATAATCCTGAAGTGCAGGGCGAGTGCGGTCTGCTCGAGGTGGTGGCTGATGAAGTCGGAGCCGTGGTCCACGTGCAGGATGTCGGGGATGCCGCACATCGCCCACGCCGGGTCAGTCTTCCGCCAGATCGCCTGCCGGAGAGCCAGGGCGGTGTTGATCGCTGAGGGTGCGCCGGTGAAGACCATGTATCCGCAGATGGCGCGGGAGTAGTCGTCCATGACCGTGGTGAGCCAGGGCCGGTCGGGTTTCCCGTTGGCGCCGACGATGAGGATGTCGAGTTCGGTGTGATCGGACTGCCATGTCTGGTTGGGGTGTTCTGCGCGGCGGCGGAACACGAGCTCGTGCTTGTCCCGGTACGAGACCGGCCCCTCAAGTGCCAGGGTGACAAGGGCCGGATCGAGTGCCTGAACGATCTGGCGAACGGTCGCGTAACTCGGCACCGGCAGTGCGTGAGCTTTCGCCTCCGCGGAGGCGAGCCGGTGCAGGGTGGCGATGCTTGGGCGTGGCCGGGTCAGCGCCAAACGTTCGATGAACGCGACCGTCTCCGATGAGGTTCGGCGGACACCCTTGTCGGTGCGAGGGTGAGGGTCGAGGGCTGCGACGCCGCCCGCGCGGTAGAGCTGGAGCCAGCGTTGCAGAGTTCGGACAGAGATCCCGGTCTCTCGAGCGAGGACGACGAGCGGGATCTGGTCTTCGACATGCAGCCGAAGAACACGCCACCGCTCCGCCGCATCCACGAGCCACCTACACGGTGGCGCTCTCGCGAGCCGCGAGGGCCTGTTGGTGACGGTACAGAGTCGCCCGGCTCCACCCAACGAGTTTCGCCGCCTCCTTCGCCGTGCGGCCTTTCGCCCTGGCCTCGGCGACGAGCTTGAGCTTGTCAGCAACGACGACGGGATCTGACAGGGGCCGGCCGAACTTGGTTCCGCCTTGCCGGGCTGCGGTGATCCCGGCGTTGACGCGTTCTGTGATCAGTTCGCGTTCGTACTCGGCCAAAGTGGCGAGCATGTTCAACATCAACCGGCCCGAGGTCGTCGAGGGGTCGATCCCATCCGAGATGCTTTTCACCTGCACGTCCTGCTCTCGGAGCAGCTTCACCGTGTTGAGCACATCGATCAGGGACCGTCCAAGCCGATCGACCCGCCAGACGACGACGGTGTCGCCGGGCTTGGTGTACTCGAGGAGCTTCTTCATCCCTGGGCGCGAGATCGCGGTCCGGCTGCCCGAGGTGACGTCGGCAAAAATGTCCCGCTCTTGGACGCCGGACTTGACGAGCGCATCGACTTGCAGTTTCGCGTCTTGGCTTCTGGTGCTGACCCGTGTGTACCCGAGATGTCTCACCGGGCCATTCTGCCTCAACAACTGCTAGCAGCGGCGGAGAAAAGACACTTTGCGGTAAGACATGTTTCCGAGACGCATCGCGCCCCGGAAATCCGCCACTCCTTCCCGCGGTCCGGGAGAGGGTTTGCGTGCCTCGGAAAGCTTTAGATTCCCGAGGCAGAGTGTCGGCCGGAAAAGTCGCCTTGCGCTTAGCGTGGCTGAAGGCGACCAATTTCGACGCTGAGTCAGGGTTCGCATCACGGAAGTTGTGCACCCTGACATTTAGGGCTTCCACACGTACGCCCATACGGTCAGACGCGCGGAGATCGCTACGATCACGGCGACGTCGGTAAGGGCCAGCCAGATATCGCTCGCGAACTTGCCGTCGTGATCATGCGACCGACCGCGCTGACTTTGACGAAACCGCTCAACCAACTGTGCAGCGTGTCGATCAGCACAAAGGTGTTTAGAAGGAACGTCAGCTGGAAGAGGATCAAGAATGAAATGCCCTGGGCGCTCGGTTCCGGGGTCTCGGTGTGTTGGGCGTGGCTGCGTTTTCGGAGCCCAGGACGGCTGCCTGGCCCCTCGGTACGGTGATCTTCACGGCCGGGTGACCAAAGATTTTGAATGTTCCTGCGCGACTACTGGCAACTCTGCGTTGGGATGATCAGAGGGGTGTCTCTGGAGTTTCTTTCCATGAACAGCGAGTATCTGGAAAGTTCATCCGCCGTTTGATTGGGTGTCACTGACCGGTCACGCGCGATTCTTAGAGTGAGCACCATGAATAGACAGCCTGAGACAGTGTCGAGGCTCTGGCGCTCTGATGAGCAGCCGATCCTCGAGCAGATCCGTCGCGATTCGGCTGCGTTTTCGCCATCCGAGGCGCAGATCGCGCGAGTGGTGCGTGCTGACCCTCATTCGGTTATGACCTATTCGGTGACCGAACTGGCTCAGGTCTCTAGCACGTCCGTCGGCTCGGTAGTGCGGTTCTGCCAGCGCTTCGGCCTGCACGGATTTCAGGAATTCAAGCTGCTTCTCTCCCGCGAGACCGTCCTTCCCCAGCGCCCGGCCGCGACACACGACGACGATCCGGTTACCGCGACCGTGTTGGGGACCTTGCGCGAGAGTAGTGCTGCGCTTGAGGATGCTGCGGCGCATCTTGACCCGAGCACAGTCGTAGCTATTGTCACTGCGCTGGTGAAGGCACGTCGCGTGCGCTTCGCCGCGGTGGGCACTTCGGCCCCGCTCGCTTCAGACGCTGCCTACCGTTTCACGACACTTGGGCTCGACGCCGCGTTCACCCCTGACTTCATTGCCCAAGAGGTGATCGCCCGCGGCCTTGATGAGCGCGACGTCTGTTTCGTGATCAGCCACACGGGGTCAACGACGTCGACGCTGGACGTCGCCCGCACGGCCGTCAGGTCAAAGGCGGTCGTTGTCGGAATCACCAGCTTCCTCAGCTCACCGTTGGCTGAGTTCGCTGACCTCTTGCTCGTCGCGGGTAGCTCGGAGACACGCTATCGGGTCGAGGCCATAACTAGTCGAATCGTCCACCTGTCACTGATCGACGCCATTTACAGCGTCCTGGCTATGCAGCTCGAAGGCGCGCCCGAAGCGCGCGCCGCATCCGAGGCAGTCGTTAACTCTCACCGCATCTAACGGCCGAGAGACGCAGAGAGGGAAATTATGCAAGGCACCGTACTAAGTGATGCAGGCTCACCGATGCCAGGAGTCGTCGTCAGCGACGGCTTACGGGTCACTCGCACCGACGAGGATGGGCGATTTCGGATTGACCAGGTCCGCGGACCCGTGTTCATTACCCGGCCGGCTGGATGGCGGGTCGACCGATGGTACGTCGGCGCAAGCGCGATCGACCCGGTATTCACCCTCAGCCCAGCTCCGGTGCAGCTGCCCGTCCGTTTTGCACATCTCACAGACACCCACCTCGGCACGGGAGCCGGCTATCCCCAACCGGCCGAAATCGGGACCGGCGAACGCCTGTCGCAGGCCTTCCGCGAGATCGCCGCGGCTCATCCGGGACTCGAGGCCTTCGTCGTCACGGGAGACCTGACCGACCGTGGTCTGCCCGAAGAATTCGCAGCTTTCGTCGCTGCGACCGCAACGACCGAGTTGGCTGTCTACGCGATCCCGGGAAACCACGACCATCTCGTTCCGGATCCGACGGATCTGGTTAGCCGCAACGGCTATGCCATCCATTCCGGGGAGCCCAGGCATTACGAAGACTACCTGGGGCCCAGGTGGTATTCGTTTGATCTACCTGGCCTCCACGTCGTTGCCGTGGACTGGTTCACGCATGAACTCGGTCTAGACCACGAGACCCAGGACACCTGGCTACGCGCCGACCTTGAGATGCTCGCGACCGGGACTCCGTGGATCATGCTCTGTCACGACCAGCCGTGGCGCTCCATTCTCGACGGGCTGCCCAGTGCCCCGATCGCGACGTTCTCCGGCCACCGGCACACCTCCCGGGTCGTCGCGAGCGGCCCCACGCTGCACGTGAACACCCCTCCGGCCATGTTCGGCGGTGTAGACAACTCTCCGGCCACATATCGCATCGTTGTGTGGGACGGCGAGCGGATCACCACAGGGTCACACCAAACCTATCCTCCACAATCCGACACCCGTTCAGGTTGGGCCCGCACCACACAGGCACTCTGGAGCACATCGACCCCGGCGATTGGACAGCGCACACCTTTCATCGTTGCTGACGGTCGGGTGCTCGTACCGCTCGCGCTCGATGATGAGGCCCGCGGCGCGCTGGCCGCATACGACGCCTGCTCGGGAAAGCCCCTGTGGCAGGCCAGTCTTGACGCTCCGCTGCGTAGCGCGCCCGCGGGTGCCGGGACCGCGGCTATCATCAGCTCGACTGTGTCTGGAACGACGTGGGCGCACGACCCGAGCACGGGTGAGATGTTGTGGCAGCGGCCGACATCGGACCCGCTTCGGCGCTTTGGCTTCTACCCACCGACACTCGTCGACGGACTCGTTTTGGTTGGCGACCAGGCTGCACTCCGAGCCCTCGACCAGAGCACAGGCGAGATCGTGTGGGAGCGATCGGACATCGCCGCGTATCAGATCTTCATCACCCTCAGCGCCCCGGTAGTCGACCGATCGGGAGCGAACGGCAGCCTGACGACGGTGCTCTGGGCGGGGTTTCCCGAGCCGAGCACGCCCGTACGACTTGACCCGAAAACGGGCGAGACGATCGCGAACTCTAACGAGGTGGTGGCTGAAGGCTTGTTCGATGTCTTGACGAGCGGCGCCGGCCTGCCGATACGCACCCCCAGCGTTGACCCTGCAACGGGCGACCTGATCGCCACTGGACTGACGAATGTCTTCCGGCGTTCGGCGTCCGGTTCCGCAATACGCTGGTCGTACCCGACCTCAGTGCCGTGGAACCCTGTCGGGGTCAATCTCGGCAGCCACGGCGTGTTAGTCGTCGACGCCGGCGGCGCTGTCGCGATGCTCGACCCCGTCTCGGGCGAGCAGCTTTGGCGCACGGAAATTGCGGCCGACTCCGACGAGTGCTTCCTGACCTACCGGCGCAGTCCTCATCCGCTCTTCGCCCAGGCGACCACGGTGGGCGACCGGCTGCTGATCCCGGCGCTCGACGGTGACATCGTCACGCTAGACGCGCGCACGGGTGACGAGCTGGGCCGCTTCGCCACCGGAGTTCCGATCCTGGCTCCGCTGGTCGTGCACGACGGCACGGCCGTCGCGCTGCATCGTGACGGTCTTCTCGCGGCCTACCCGCTCGCCACGCTCGCGGGGGAACGCTTGTGAGGGGCATACGAATCGGCGGCTGGGCGCTTGCCCTGCCAGCGCTGATCCTGATCGGGCTCTTTCTGCTACTGCCCGGCGTTCTTGCGCTCGTGGGAAGCCTGTTCCAAATCGACCTCGGCGACCGAACTGTGTGGCGCTGGGCTGGGCTGCAGAACTACACGGCTCTCTTCTCCGACCCCGCGGTTGTCGAGTCGATCTGGAATACCGTGCTGTATTCAGCGATGACGATCATCCCGAGCCTGGTCCTCGGACTGGGCCTGGCCCTTCTGGTTGCCTCGTTTCGGCGGGCCAGGCCACTTCTTCAGGTGCTCCTATTCCTGCCCTTCGCCACCAACATGGTCGCGATGGCCGTGGTGTTCCGCTGGATTTTCGCTAACCGTGGCGGTTTTGTAAACGAGGCACTTGCGCTGGTCGGCCTAGCCCCGATCAACTTTCTTGGTGACTCCAGGTACGCGTTGATCACCGTGGCACTGGTTGGAATCTGGCGGCTGACGTCGTTTGTCATGATTTTCTATTTGGCAGGCTTGACGAGCATCCCGACGGCGCTCTACGAGGCATCCGCCGCCGATGGCCTCGGCCCGTGGTCGACGTTTCGTCGCGTAACACTGCCCCTGCTTCGACCGACGACCGTGTTTGCAACAGTCATGGCCGTTCTGCAGGCGGTGCAGGTGTTCGACACAGTCAACGTCCTCACCGGCGGGGGACCGCTCGGGGCTACGGAAACCATCCTGACCATGACCTGGCGACTCGGCTTTGTCTACTTCGACCTCGGTCAAGCGGCTGCAGTGTCAACACTGCTACTGGTCGTTCTCGTGCTCATTGGCGTGCTTCGCCGTCGAGCCTTCCTCGGAGACAAGGAACTCTAATGCGCACCACACACCGCACCCGACGTTTGATAGGCAGGAGCATTCAGATTGTGGCGGTCACCGTATTCGCCGCGATCTCGGTATTTCCCGTCGTCTGGATGTTTCGCATGTCGGTCTCTCCTGCCGACGAGGCCGTGCTCGATGGCTTGCAGCTGCTTCCCGAATCCCTAGACCTCGGCAACTTCACCCGCGCTTGGGACCAAGCGAACCTGGGCCAAGCCATGCTCAACGGCGCACTCGTCACCCTTGGCATCCTGGCCGCACAGCTCGTGACGGTCATACCCGCGGCATACGCCTTTGCCAAGCTGCGCTTCCGTGGCCGCGATGCTGCCTTCGCGATCGTGCTCGCGTGCCTCCTGATCCCCACCCAGGCCATCGCGCTTCCGCTCTATCTCGGAATCGGCTCGGTGGGGCTCGCAAACACCTTCGCCGCCCTCGTCCTGCCCTTCACAACGAGCGCCATCGGGATCTTCATGCTCAGGCAATACATGGTCACGATCCCCGACGCACTGCTCGAGGCCGCGAAGGCCGACGGCCTCGGCGTGTTCTCCACCCTGCTGCGTGTCGTCGTCCCGACGTCGATGCCATCGATCGCGGCCTTCTCGGTGCTGTCGATTTTTACGCACTGGAACGACTATCTGTGGCCCTTGTTGGTAGCGCGCGACAGCTCGCTCTACACACCTCCTCTCGCACTATCAGTGTTCCAACAGGCCGAGACAGGCACCTCCTACGGCGAACTTGCCGCGGCAGCCCTGCTCGTGACCCTGCCGATAGTGGTGCTGTTCATCGTGGCCCAACGCAAGTTCGTCAGCGGCATAGCCGGCGGCGAACTCCCGGGCTGACGTCCAACGCCTCGCAAATACCTCCCGTTATCCACCTCCTCACCACCTCTTCATTCCTCCGCACAGATTGTGAGTATCCCCATGCCCGTACCCAGAAGAGCTCTCGCCTTTGGCGCTGGCCTCATTGCCTCCACACTCGCCCTGACCGGCTGCTCGGCCGCCCAGGAGACCGCTCCGAGCGCGCAGGTCGACGTCAGCTCCTGCGATCCGAGCGGCGTCACCATTTCCGCCCAATACGCCAGCCAAGGTCAAGCCGCCGCCGAGCTTGGCAAGGAGACGCTGGAGAAGAAGTACTCAGGCCTAACCGTCAACCTCAAGGCTGCTCCCGAGGGCACCAGCTACGACGAACTCACGCAGCAGGTCGTCGCTGACATCGCCGCTGGATCCCGTCCCGACGTGATCATGCTTGGCCTGGACCAACTCAAATTCTGGGTGGAGAAATACAGCCCACAGGCGATTGACACTGATTCGCTCCGCGACAGTTACGACCGGGACTATCTCAGCGTCGGCACGGTCGACGGTACGACTTACGTCGCTCCTTTCCAGATCTCGGTGCCCGTGCTCTACACGAACACCACCCTCGCCGAGTCCGCTGGCATCGACGCACTGCCGACCACCCACTCTGAAGTCCTCGAGGACGCGCGTGCCATCCAGGAAAAGACGGACGTCTCCACCCCGATCCAGATCCCTCGTGACAACATCGCCTGGTGGTTTGTCCAGGCCTTCGTCGGCAGTGGTGGCGGCACGTTCGTAAACAAGGACGGCACCGCGGGCTTCGACAGCGAGGAAGGGCGGGCAGCGCTCAAGATTTATCAGACCATCGGCGACGAAAAGCTCGAAGACCAGGTGAGCTGGCAAGACTCGATCGCCCAGTTCACGCAGGGAAACGTGGCCTACTTCTTTGCCACGCCCGCCGTGGGCGCGAGCGTGGCTGCCAGCATCGGCGACTCGTTCGACTGGACTATCTCGGACATGCCGATCCCTGACGGCGGCACCGCGAAGCTCCCCGCGGGTGGTAACGGCTGGATGGTGCTCTCCGACGATGCCTGCCGGGCTGCGTTCAGCAACGAGCTGATCGGCGCCATGCTCGACCCTGAGGTCATCCTGACGAGCTCGCTGGCCAATAGCTACATCCCGGTCGACACCGAGGCCAAAGCCGAACTGCTCCAGCGCCCCGAGGCCGACGGCCCGCTCGGCTACGCCTGGCGATACGAGGGCACCCCGGTTGCCGGATCTGGCTGGGCTGGCGAAAACCTTGGACGCACCAACCAGTACCTGCAGGACATGGTGCAGTCGATGGTCGACCAGGGCGAAGACGTCAACGACGTCGTTCCCAGCACCGCCGATCGCATCAGCGCACTCACGAAGTAAACAAACAAAGGAGCACGAACATGTCTGCTGAGGTTTCCCTTCGCCATCTAGTCAAACAATTCGGCGGCGTAACCGCGGTCAACGACGTCTCAATCGAGGTCGCCGCCGGTGAATCCCTCGTCATCCTCGGGCCCTCTGGATCGGGGAAGTCCACCCTGCTTCGCATTGTGGCTGGACTCGAGGCGCTTGACTCCGGCGACGTGCTAATCGGAGGGAAACCCCAGCAGAATCTCCCGCCCCACGAACGCGATGTAGCCATCGTCTTCCAGCACTTCGCGCTCTACCCCCACATGAGCGCGCTCGAGAACATCACCCTCGGCCTTCGGCACGGCCTGGGTCTGGATCGTGCCGCGGCGCGTCAGCGAGGTCTGGAGTTCGCGAAGCGGATGGATATCGAGGATCTACTCGACCGTAAACCCCGGCAAATGTCGGGGGGCCAGCGGCAGCGAGTCGCCCTCGCCCGAGCTCTCGCCCGGCAGGCTCGCTTGGTGCTACTCGACGAGCCCCTGTCCGGGCTCGATGCCCAGCTGCACATCGCGCTGCGCCAGGAAATCGCCGATCTGATGCGGACGACGGGGGCGACGTCGATCCACGTCACGCATGACCAGAGCGATGCCATGGCCTTGGCCGACCGGATTGCCGTGATCAACAAGGGATGCTTCGAGCAGATTGGCACGCCCGATGAAATCTATAACGAGCCGGCGACGGTGTTCGTTGCGGGCTTCATAGGGTCTCCTCCGATGAATCTTCTCCCTGGAACGGCAGTCGATGGCGGCTACCGCACTATCTTCGGTGACGTTGAGGAGCGCACCACCGCCCGAGAGGTGAGGGTCGGAGTGCGTCCGGAGCACGTGCGAATCGACAGCACGGGCCGGTACCATGCGACTGCCATTGTGCACACCACTATCTTCGAAGGTTCCACCCGGATCCTGGAGGTCACGGTCGGCGATGTCAGACTCGCAGTCCGTACCGACCAGAGCGTGCGCGTGCGTCGAGGCGACTCCGTGTCGCTGAGCTTCGGCGACGAGGACGCGCAGCTCTTCGACGCTGAGACCGGCCGCCGCATCGAGCGATCGCTATCGCGTGTCCGCTGAGTCCGGAGGCGCCCTGCTCTGGGACCTCGACGGGACCCTGATCGACAGCGAGCAACGATGGGCGGCCGTCTGCTGGGAGATCGCTGAGGAATCGGGTATTAAAGAGTGGAGGCCGTCACCGGTGGATATCTCCGGTCGTGCTATCCCGATGCTGGCAGGCATGCTGAGGGAACGCGGAGCGGCAGGCACGCTAGGCTCGCTCACCTCGGCACTTACTGAACGGATGCGAACCCTGAATCGCCAGGACGGAGTCCTGTGGCGGCCTGGGGCTCTAGAAATGCTCGAGACTGCGCACCAGAATGGCGTCCGGCAGGCTCTGGTGACGATGTCGCTCGAGATGAATGTCATCGACATCCTGGAACAGCTACCACGACCCTATTTCGCTCAAATCGTGACGGCGAACATGGTGACCAGGCACAAGCCAGCCCCCGATCCGTACGTGCTCGCCCTCAAACGGCTGGATCTGCCCACATCCGGCTCGGTCGCCATCGAGGATTCTCCCGCCGGGCTGCGCAGCGCCTGCGATGCGGGTTTGAACGTGATAGCTGTACCCTGCTCTGGCGCGATCGCGCCGAGTGACGACTACCAAATCTGGGAAACGCTTGCCGCGCGCGGCCTGCCCGACCTCGTGGCCGCGGGACTCGCCGTAGGCTGAGTAGCCACAGCGGAAGCAGATTCCAACATCGGCCCTGCTTTGCTCCACCAGTTCCCGTCGTGCTGAAGAGATGCCTGCTCGTAAATCGACCTTCGGTCGTTCATGTCGTTCGAATTCCAAAAGCAGTGTCAGCGTTCGTCTCGAACTAATTTATCAAGATAGATGATTCTCGGCGCTCGACGCGCTCGCCCGCGAATCATCACCGAAAGCCCAATACGCAATGCCCGAAGCCTCATGCACAGCGGACAGACAGCGGCCGAGGTCTTACGCAGCCTCGGAAGATTCAGAGCGACGTTCTATCGCCCGGCGCCTTGGCTGGGACTTCTGCCGGGTTCAGTCGCGGTTGATGACTCCCTGGTAGCCGATGACGCCAAATAGCGATCACAGAACGCCGCCAATTATTGTTCAAGTCCACAACAAACCGCCTATCGTGCGCGTCGCTTCAAAAACCATGGTTTTTTCCGCCGCTGTCCCAGTAAATGGCGAGCGGTCCCAGCCGTTCCAGACGTTTTCCACCGCTAAGCCGGCACGCTCCAAGTCCTCAGAAACTTGGCTGAGCGTACGGAACTGAAGGCGCTGCTCGACGTCGGCCGTGTGCCCCGCGTCAATAAATTCGTTGTGGCAGCGCATGGTGACCACCCCGCCGCGTCCGGCGCCGTTACCGCCGTCGTTTCCCACAGACGCCCGACGGCGGTGCTCCGCTCGGTGCCGTCCTCGTTCCACGTTGTCCACGCCCGCGCCTTCGGATTCCGGGTCTCGAATGCCAGCTTTCCCCCAGGCTTCAAACCCCTAGCGATGTCCTTGAGGGTGGCATGCCAGCCCTCGCCCAGGATGTGCATGGCAACGTTTCCCGTCATGAGGATCAGGTCATTTTCCCCGTCATCGATCAAATTCGAGGTGCCTAAACGCCACTCCACCGAGGCACCATTCGGCCGGGAAGTAGCCCGGTCCAGCATGGCAGCCGCCGGATCGATTCCGACGACGGTTCGCCCCGGAGCGCTCAGCGTGACGGTCAGGATTCCCGTCCCGCAGCCGAGGTCCGTAATTCTCTCGGCTTTCAGCTTTGCCGCCAACGACCGGAAGTAGTCGTGATCCGGGCCATCGGGGTTGTCGGCGTCGTAAATCGCTGCCAGCAATTCGTCGTTGTAGTCGTCGTAACCGGCAGGCTTCTGGACTTCTCGAGGCATGTACCCACCCTACCTGCGAGTAGCTATCGCCAAACCAACCGGCCCAAACCCCTTGCGCAGGCTTCACTTCTACTTCTAGTCTTGGCCCACCTGAGCAGAAGTTCCTCGCGGATTATTCTGCTCACCTCTCCCAGGATTGAATGAGGCCGAACAGCATGAACCAAGCAGCACAGCCGGGCAAAGACGCCTTCGGCACCATCTCCGTAGCGGCGATCTTGGCGGAATCTGCCAAGCGTTTCCCTCAAGACACAGCACTCGTCGTAGGGGACGAACACACCAGCTTCAGCGAACTATGGGATCAGACCCGTGCCTACGCCGGAGCGTTGCGGGCGCGCGGAATTGGCCCCGGTAGCCGCGTAGCGGTACTCATCCCTAACGTTGCCGACTTTGCCCGCTGTTACTACGCCATTCTGGCCCTGGGCGGCGTGGTTGTCCCGCTCCATGCCCTCCTTAAAGGCCACGAAATTGAGTACGTCCTCCAAGACAGCGGCGCTGAATTGTTGATCTGTGCCGCCCCGCTCTTGGGCGAAGGCGCCAAGGGTGCCCAAGCTGCCGGCGTCGAACTTTTGACGGTTCTGGTTCCGGAAGGCGGCGCCGAAGCGGCACGGGTCGAAGACGAATCCGCCGCTGCCGAACCCATCCCCAGCTACGTCCCGTGCGCCCCCGAAGACACCGCCACCATCCTGTACACCTCCGGCACCACGGGCAAACCCAAAGGCGCGCTCGGCAGCCACTTTGCCTTGGTAGAACAGGTCAACACCTTATTGACCAGCACCTTCGACGTCCGCCGCGGCGACGTGCTTTTCGGCGGCCTACCGCTCTTCCACACCTTCGGCCAGACCTGTGTGCTCAATGCCGGAATCCGCGCCGGAGCAACCATCGTGCTGCTGCCAAAGTTCACCGGAGCCGCCGCCCTAGAAGCCGTCAACCAGCACAAAATCAACGTCTTCTTCGGCGTCCCCACCATGTACATCGCCCTCCTGGAAGCAGCCAAAGAGAACCCAGAACGCCCCACGGCCTTGCGGTACTGCATCTCCGGCGGCGCCTCACTGCCCCTAGCCGTGATGGACCGATTCCGCGAGGTGTATGACTCCGAAATCTACGAAGGATACGGTCTCACCGAGACCTCCCCCGTGGCCAGCTTCAACCACGTTGGGGTCCCGCCGCGCCCCGGAACCGTGGGAACCGCAGTCTGGGGAGTTGACGTAGAGATCGCCCGCCCGGAAGTCACCGACTCGATCGAGCTACTGCCCACCGGCGAACTCGGTGAACTCGTGGTCCGCGGACACAACCTCTTCAAGGGCTACCTCAACCGCCCCGACGCCACCGCCGAGGCCGTGGTGGACGGCTGGTTCCGCACCGGCGACCTTGGCACCAAAGACGAAGAGGGATACCTGCGGATCCTGGACCGCAAAAAAGAAATGATCATCCGCAACGGCTACAACGTGTACCCGCGCGAAGTTGAAGAAGTGTTCAGCGCCCACCCGGACGTTGTGAGCGTGGCGGTTTACGGTGTGGACCACGAAGTTCACGGCCAAGAAATCGCCGCCGCCGTGGTCCTGACACCGGGCAGCACCATTACAAAAAAAGGCTTACTCGAGTACGGGTCAGAACGCCTTGCCGCGTACAAATACCCGCGCGTGATCAAAGTGATGGACGCGTTCCCCACCGGCCCCAGCGGCAAAATCCTCAAGCGCGAGCTAATCGCCCACCACAACGAGGACAAAACGGCGTAACCAACCACAGCGTTACGCAACATAACGACGCCGGGACGTCCCGGCGTCGTTATCGGTGCTATGTTTTTGCTGAGTAATGAGCACCGGTCCCAGGCCCTGACTGACCGGTCGGCAACCCTCCCTTCCGCGGCGGGGTGCCTCAGGTGAATACTCGGCAGGCCGGAACGCGGTCTGCAAGCGCGCAGAAAAGGAGTACCCGGATGTCTGAAATCCTCGCCGAATCCGTACCGGCAACCACCGAGCAAGCCCCCACAGAAAAACTGGCCTACCGTCTGATCACCGGCCCTGACACCCGCGAATTCTGCGAGCGGATCTCCGCGGCCCTTGCCGACGGTTACGAACTGCACGGCAGCCCGTCCGTCACTTTCAACGGCACCTCCGTGATCGCCGCCCAGGCAGTGGTTTTGAAGGAAGCACAGGGCCAGGCATGAGCTACGCTGGCGACCTCACACCCGCCCAGGCGTGGGAAAAACTGCTGGCCGGAGCCGTGCTGGTGGACGTTCGTACCGAGGCGGAATGGGCACACATCGGCATCCCGGAAACCAAGGAAACACCCAACGACGCCCTCTTTATCCAGTGGAACCTCGCCGGTGGCGTGCAGAACCCGGACTTTCTGGATGACTTGCGTGCACAAGCACCAAAGAACGACGACGCCGAACTGATTTTCTTGTGCCGTTCAGGTCAGCGGTCCATCGCCGCAGCCGAGGCAGCTACCGCTGCCGGCTTTAGGTCCTTCAACATACTGGAGGGCTTCGAAGGCGTTCCAGACGCTTATGGGGACCGGATAGTGAACGGCTGGAAGAACAGCGGGCTACCTACCAATTTGGGGCGCTGAATTATGACTTTTAACCCTGACGCCGAATCTTGGAGCCCCACCACCCAGGCGGTGCGTGGAGGTTTGGACCGGACTGGTTTCCAGGAAACTTCCGAGGCGCTGTTCCTGAACTCAGGATTCGTTTACGAGAGCGCGGCCGCAGCTGAGCGGGCGTTCACGGGCGAAGACGAACGCTTTGTGTATTCCCGCTATGGCAATCCCTCCGTGGCCACTTTCCAGGAGCGACTGCGGCTTCTAGAAGGCACCGAGGCATGTTTCGCCACGGCCTCCGGCATGTCTGCTGTGTTCACCGCACTCGGTGCACTGTTGGCCGCCGGGGACCGAGTAGTAGCTTCGCGCTCACTCTTTGGCTCTTGTTTTGTGATCTTGAATGAAATCCTTCCCCGCTGGGGCGTTGAAACAGTATTCGTTGACGGCCCAGATTTGGATCAGTGGAGGGAAGCCCTCTCAGTCCCCACACAAGCAGTCTTTTTTGAATCCCCGTCCAACCCCATGCAAGAAATTGTGGACATTGCCGCGGTTTCACAACTTGCCCACGCGGCGGGGGCCAAAGTTGTGGCGGACAACGTTTTTGCCACGCCTTTACTCCAGCGCTGCGGAGACTTGGGCGCTGACGTCATTGTCTACTCAGGCACCAAGCACATCGACGGTCAAGGACGTGTGATGGGTGGCGCCATTCTGGGCACCAAAGAATTTATTGACGGCCCGGTCAGGAACCTGATGAGGCACACCGGCCCGGCGCTATCCTCCTTCAACGCCTGGGTACTGACCAAGGGGCTGGAGACCATGGATTTGCGGGTCACTCGCTCGTCCTCCACAGCGCTTCGCCTTGCCGAGTGGCTTGAACAGCAGCCGGGTGTGAGCTGGGTGAAGTACCCGCTTTTGAAGTCCCACCCGCAGTACGATCTGGCCGTCAAGCAGATGAAGGCTGGCGGCACGGTGCTGACTTTTGAACTGGCTGAAACTGACGGGCGAACGGCC
This sequence comes from Pseudarthrobacter sp. J1763, assembly GCF_050490295.1. Classification (NCBI taxonomy): domain Bacteria; kingdom Bacillati; phylum Actinomycetota; class Actinomycetes; order Micrococcales; family Micrococcaceae; genus Pseudarthrobacter; species Pseudarthrobacter sp. J1763. The sequence goes on from NZ_JBNPEN010000006.1 coordinate 148,519, forward strand.
AAGGAAGCGGCCTTCGCCCTACTGGACGGGCTGCGGATTGTGGATATTTCCAACAACCTGGGCGACTCCAAATCACTCATCACGCATCCGGCCACCACCACTCACCGGGCCATGGGCCCCGAGGGGCGTGCGGCGATTGGATTGAGCGACGGCGTGGTGCGGCTTTCCGTGGGACTCGAAGACCCTGAGGACCTCATCGCCGACTTCGATCGGGCGCTCGCTGCCTAAGGTTCCTTTGTGACGGCCACCTAGCGCGACTTTGGTGTACATTGACTCCACTGTTGAGTGGGGGAAATGATGCGATTCAGGTCCAAAGTTGCGCTGGGATGGTCTGTTGCTGCGATCACTGCCGTGGCGCTTTCTGCGTGCACTTACGACGACGGCTCCACGGCAGCGCCGGGCCCTTCACCGAGCGGTTCTGCGGCTTCGACCAACCCTACGGTAAGCGCCACCCAAACCACTAGCGAGCCAAATACGCCCGCGAGCGACATCTCACTATCGGCCTCGCCCAGTGACAAGTCCCTCGGGTTTTTGGGGCCCACTGAGGGCAGAATGCTGACTGCCGTTCCAGAACGAACCGGCGGCTACGATTCCGGCCCGCTGGAAACAAAGAGCCCTGCCATCCTGATCCGGGCTCTGTGCCAGGGTCCAGGAGATCTGAAAGTGACCCTCAACTCTGAACTGCACGTTGTACTGCCTTGCCGAACAAATGAACCGTACGGCCTATCCTCTGCTTTGGACACTCCTGCTGGCCCGGAATTCTCGGTTCATGTAGAGGCTCCGTCAACCGTCCGCTGGGTCCTAGACGTCTCCGAGCAGCCCGTTTCAGGATCCCCAGCGCCCCCTAAGTAGGGGCCGCGCTATCTAATAACTCCTTGCATTGTTGCGCCTTTAGGAGAATACTTAGCATTGCTACTTAGCCCTGCTAAGTATTAGCGAAACTGCGGAGAACCGATGCCAAGCAATCAAGAACACAGCGCAAAATCAGAGCAGAAAAGCCCCGCCGACACGCTGGCCATTGAGCTCCGGACCGCAGTGATGCGAACCTCCCGGCGGCTTCGCATCGAAGGCACCGGTGACGCTATTACACCCGGCCAGTACACCGTGTTGGCCCATCTTCAAGGCGCCCCACACACCTTGAGTGGACTCGCCGAACTGGAACACGTTCAGGCGCCATCCATGACCCGAATAGTCAACGCTCTCACGGACCAGCAATTTGTGGAGCGGACACCGCACCCCGAGGATCGGCGCCAAATCCTGGTATCCATCACACCAGCCGGTGAAGCTGTGCTTAATGAGGCTCGAAACCAGCGGACGGCATGGCTTGCTCAACGCGTCGCCGGGCTCAGCGAAGAGGACCAGGCAACCCTCAGCCGCGCTGCACACATCATGCAGGAAATGAGCGCCAAATGAAGTCAATGTTCCGCGCTCTTGAAAACCGCAATTACCGCCTCTGGGCTAGCGGTGCACTGGTGTCCAACATCGGCACTTGGATGCAGAGAATCGCACAAGACTGGCTAGTGCTGACGATCCTGACCGACCACTCAGGAACCGCCGTCGGTATTACTTCCGGGCTCCAATTCCTACCCATGCTGCTACTGGGCCCCTACGGCGGGGTCCTTGCTGACCGGTACCGTAAACGCATCATCCTGCTGTGGACACAGACGGCCATGGGCCTCACCGGACTCCTTGTGGGCCTACTGGTTATGACCGGCTCGGCACAGCTCTGGCAGGTCTACCTGGCCGCACTAATCCTAGGCGTGGCAAGCGCAGTGGACGGGCCAGCGCGGCAGGCGTTTGTCTCTGAACTTGTGGAGTCCAAGAATCTAGCCAACGCTGTAGCGCTGAACTCTGCCTCATTCAATACCGCTCGGCTCACTGGCCCAGCCATCGCCGGCGTGCTGATCGCATGGATCGGCACAGGCCCGGTTTTCCTACTCAACGCGGCCAGCTTCGCAGCCGTCATCGTGTCATTGTTGCGCATCCGAATCGCTGACCTCTCACCAGCACCTGCCGTGGTTAGAGGCAAACACCAAGTGCTGGATGGCCTGAGCTACGTGCGTGAACGCCCCGACCTTGTGCTGATTCTGGTGATGGTGGGGATCCTTGGAGCGTTCGGCATGAACTTCCCCGTCACCAACGCCTTGATGTCCACCGAAGAATTTGGCATGGGCCCCGGCGAGTTCGGACTCCTGGGCTCCATTATGGCCGTGGGCACCCTGGCTGGCGCACTTCTCGCGGCCCGCAGATCCGGCCCACGTCTGAGGTTTCTGCTCGGCGGCGCCTTGGCCTTGGGATTCTTCACGCTGATCGCAAGCATCTCCCCCAACTTCTGGGTTTATGCGGTCATCCTGATTCCAGTAGGCCTAGCATCAATCACGTTCCTGAACAGCTGCAACACCAGCATCCAGCTCTCAGCGGACCCACAATTCCGGGGCCGCGTCCTGGCACTGTACTTGGCCGTCCTGCAGGGAGGAACCGCCATCGGCGCCCCACTCATGGGTTGGATCGGCACCGAATTCGGCCCCCGCTGGGCCATCGGAGTTGGCGGCTTAGCGGTTCTTGTGGCTGGAATCGGCGCGCTCATCGCCGTCAACAGGCATAGCGGCCTGACCTGGCGGCAGCAGTTCTACGCCGTCTCATCTAGAAAAAGTCCGAGCTTTTGAAGCCAGTTTCGAAGTCGCTTTAGATCCCGGGAAGGACCCGCTTGAGCTTTGGACTTGGCTCGTTCTCGCGCGAGCGTGAAGCGCCTAGCGGCCCAGCGCCGTCGTGCGTTACACCCACCGCCTTGGCCACCACACCCGCAAACCCGCCGCTGGTCTCAAACGCTTCACGTTGCACGCGCGCACCGTTGCCGCGGGCAAAAATGTCAGCCACGGCCGCGGCAGCCACGTCCCATTCGCCCTGCTCTTGAAGCACCTCGCGTACATGCTCCAGCAAGGAGTCGACGACGGCGCGGGCCGGCTGAGGCGTGAAGGTTTCCGGATGCAGCAGCTCGCCGTCGATCCCGGCACGGCTCGCTTGCCACGACGCCATCTCCAGCAACACCACCGGCGTGCATGCGGGCGCATTTCCGGCCACAGCCGAGCGCGCGGAAGTCTCAACCAAAGCGCGAACCAGCACCGCCAACAAAGCAGCGTCCTCGGCACGGAGACAAATATCTGCCACGCGCACCTCCACGGTCGGCTGGTCCTTAGACACCCGCGCGTCGAAATAAATCATGCCCTGATCCAAGGCGACACCGGTGCCAACCATCCGATCCACCAGGCTGCGGTAATTCTCCAGCGACCCAAAAACCTCGGTGGGCCCCGCCATTGGCCAACGGTTCCAAGCCTGGCTCCGATAGCTCGCGTAACCGGATTCCTTGCCATTCCAGTATGGAGAGTTGGCGCTCAGAGCGACCAACACGGGCAACCATTCGCGCATTCGGTCCAGAATGGCCACACCTTCTTCATCCGATTCCACGGAGGTGTGAACATGGAAACCACAGGTGAGTTGATCGGCGGCCATCAGCCCAAACCTGCGGTTGATTTCAGCGGTCCGCTGCATCGGTGTGGTGTGCGGCTCCGTAGCAACAGGGGACGTTGCCAAGGCTGCGATGCGGGCACCATGGGCGTGCGCTGCGGCATCAGCCATGGCACGGCTCGCCCGGATCTGGCGCAATAACTCGGCGTAATCGGAGCACGGCTCGGTTTGAGTTTCAATCTGCTCAAGCTTGAACTCGGCCGTGAGCCCCTCGCCCTCGGGAGCAGTATCCTCGGCAAGAAGCCGGTCCGCGATGGCCAATGGCACACCCGTTACCGGATCCACAATCAGCAGTTCTTCCTCAACACCAAAAGTACGCATGGGGCCATTCTGCCCTGTTCGGCAGCAGAATCGCTTTAACGCAGTACGCGGCCCGGCGCATGAAAGATCCGCCGGGCCGCATACGAACAATCGACGTCAGTCCTGGAAGTACTCGATCCCGGCGCCGATGCTGTTCAAACGCTCGGCCAGGTCCTCGTAGCCGCGCTCAATCACGTAGATGTTGCGCAGCTCGGAGGTTCCACGAGCTGCCAGCATCGCCAACAAAATGCATGCAGCGGGCCGCAACGCCGGCGGGCAACCAACCTCAGCGGCGCGCCACTTGGTAGGCCCGTTGACGTAAATCCGGTGCGGATCCAGCAACTGAACGTTAGCGCCCAGCTTGTTCAGCTCGGTCAAGTAGATGGCGCGGTTCTCGTAGACCCAGTCATGAATCATGGTCTGACCTGTGGCATTGCCGGCAATCACGGCAAAGAACGGCAGGTTGTCGATGTTCAAACCAGGGAACGGCATCGGGTGGATCTTGTCCACCGCGGCACGCAACTCAGACGGCTTGGTGGTGACATCCACCAAACGGGTGCGGCCGTTACGTGCCACGTACTCCCCGGAAATCTCCAATTCCTGGCCCATGTGTTCGAGCATGTTCAGCTCGATCTCCATAAACTCGATGGGCACCCGGCGGATAGTCACCTCAGAATTGGTGACAATCGCAGCGGTGATCAGGCTCATCGCCTCGATGGGATCCTCGGAGGGGAAGTATTCGATGTCAGCGTTGATGGCCGGGCGGCCGGTGATACGCAGCGTGGTGGTACCGACACCCTCTATCTTGACGCCAAGCATCTCCAAGTAGAAGCAGAGGTCCTGCACCATGTAGTTAGGGCTGGCATTGCGGATAACTGTGGTGCCCTGACGGTGCGCGGCAGCCATAATGGCATTCTCGGTGACAGTGTCGCCACGCTCGGTCAGCACAAAGTTGCGATCATGCGAATCGGCCGGCGGCGCCTGAACCGAGTAGAAACCGGACTTCGCCTCCACCTCAAGGCCAAACTGACGCAAGGCCTGCATGTGAGGTTCCACTGTCCGGGTACCTAGATCGCAACCACCGGCATACGGCAGCTGGTATTCGGCCCGCTCATCCAAAAGAGGGCCCAAAAGCATAATGACGCTGCGCGTGCGGCGAGCGGCAGCCACGTCCATGGAATCCAAGTCCAAGGTGGCGGGGCGGCGAATCTGCAAGTCGTTGGCGTTCAGCCACGTGCACTCCACACCAATACTGGTCAGCACTTCAACAATTCGGTTGACCTCTTCAATACGGGCCAAGCGGCGCAGGATGGTGGTTCCGCGGTTGATCAAGCTAGCGCACAGCAGTGCCACACCCGCGTTTTTGGAGGTATTGACGTCTACGGCACCGGAGAGAGTACGTCCACCCTCAACGCGCAAGTGGGTCATTTGCTGACGGCCCACCTTGACTATGCTGCGGCCAAAAATGTCCTCGAGGCGCTGGATCATTTTCAGGCTGAGGTTTTGCCGCCCGGTTTCCATTCGCGCCACGGCACTTTGGCTAGTCCCCAGCTCTGAAGCCAACTGGCCTTGGGTCCAACCTTTTTCTCCACGAGCATCGCGAAGTAGTGCACCAACGTGTTCAACAGTCTGCTGAGTCATAGCTTAAGAAATATCATCCATGAGTTATTTAAGTCGAATCGACGCGCCGAAGGGCTCCTTTAGTGAGCCCTAAGTCACCTCATGCGATATTTGGCATAACCCAGTGCGGCTTACTGCTGGGTAAATACAAAGTTCCACGTGCCACACACAACGGCCGCGCTCACCGCTGCTAGCGCAATCAACAAGCCACCGCCCAGCACCCAAACGTCCATCCCACTGTACGCCGCAGGCCGTGCCCACGAGCGTTCGCCGGCACCAAAACCGCGCGCCTCCATGGTCACCGCTAGCCGTGACGCCCGCCGGATCGCCTGCACCAGCAACCCAAAACTCTGCCCCAGCTTCGCCTTGATCCGCACCAAGGGATTCCCGGTGGCCCCTACGCCCCGGGCGCGCCGCGCCATCCCAATGGTCTGCCATTCCTGGACCATGATCCCCACGAGCCGCAGCGCAGCCAATGTCCCCAGCACAAAACGGTGTGGCAACTTGGCCTGCTGAGCCAGCGAATCCGCCAAGTCTGTGGGATCCGTGCAAGCCATCAACAGCACGGCTGGCAACGCAACAGCCAAACCGCGCAACATAAACGCCAGCCCCAAGGTCAGTGAGCCTTCGCTCATGGACCAGATGCCGACGTCGAACAGCATTCTCCCGTGTTCCGGCGCCAGCAGCGCCGTAGACCAACCGCCCAGGATCGCCGCCAAGAGTAGTGGCCAGCCTCGCTGGAACAATTGCCGAGCACTCAGCCCGGCCAGCGGCAGTATCAGCAATTCAGCTGCGAGAGCCACGGAGGCTGACAGCCAGTCAATGGACAGCACCAGCGCCAAGGTAATGATTACGACGGCGGCGAATTTGGCCAGCGGATTGGCCCGGCTCAGCAGCGCCCCACCGGGGGTTTGGGTGTCGTTATGCGGCAAAGGTACCGTGGCGCTCATGCCTGCGCTTCCCTTTCCGAGTGCGCTTCCGAGTGCGCTTCCGGACTCAGTTTCAACTGAGCCCCACCCAAAACGTGAGTGAATTCGGCGTCGTGCGTGACTGCGACAACGGCGGTCCCGGCGTCCAGGAGCTCGGTGAGCAAGGACGCAAGTTCGGCCCATGTATTGGCGTCCTGCCCGAAGGTTGGCTCATCCAAGACCAATACATCGGGGTGCGCGGCCAGCACTGTGGCAACGGAGAGTCGCCGTTTTTCACCGCCGGAAAGGGTATACGGGTTGGCGTCGGCAAGTTTTTCCAACCGCAAGCGGGCCATAAGCTCTTCAACGCGCTCGTCACCGCGGCCCAATTGCGCAGGCCCAAAGTGCAGTTCGTCGATCACTTTTCCTGTCACAAATTGATGCTCGGGTTCCTGAAATACCGTGCCAATCCGCTCGATCAGTTCCTTGGGCTTCCATCGGTAGGGGTCAGTTCCCGCGCCGCGAGCCAGTGGCTCGCCAGCATTGACCTGGCCAGAGACGGGAGCCAGCAGCCCGGCCAAGGTCAGGGCAAAAGTGGATTTTCCGGCACCGTTTGGCCCGGTAACACTCAGGGCTTCGCCATGCTTCAGGACAGTATTAACACCATTGAGAACCGGGACGGCTGGGATTCGTCTAAATCCGCGGCGTGTGGCTTTTGTGCGGGACACAGCGAGGTCCATTGCGCTCAGTAGCGGCTTGTTTCCAAGATCTTCGGCCATAACCGTGGCGTTGCGTCCCCGAACTTCGGGCACCCAGCCCGGCACCCACACCCCGGCCGCTTTGAGCAGGTCCTCATTGTGGGTCAGCACCGCGCCCGGATGTCCGTCCGAAAGCACACCGTCCGGGCCCAGCACCACAATCCTGTCCACGAGGTCTTTCCATACGGAGACCCGGTGCTCAACCACCAGTAGTGTGGCACCAGTTTTCTCCACACAGCGTTCCACGGCATCGCGGACTTCCAGCACACCGGCCGGGTCCAGATTTGCGGTGGGCTCGTCCAACAAAATGATCCCAGGGCGCATCGCCAATACGCCCGCCAACGCGAGGCGCTGTTTCTGACCACCGGACAGTTCCGCCGTGGAGTGCCACAAAGGCAAGTGAGAAAGTCCGACGTCGGCCAGCGCCTCGCGCACCCGTGGCCAGATTTCCTCGCGGGGCACGGCCAGGTTCTCCGCACCGAACGCCACATCGTCACCAATGCGGCTCAACACCACTTGGCTTTCCGGGTCTTGCTGAACTAACCCTGCCCGGCCGCGGGCCGCCCGCGGATCCAAGCCGTCCAGCAGCAAGGTGCCCTGTTGCTCGGATTCCTCAGTGTCGCTTACCGCCCTAGGTGCGGTAGCGGCGTGAGGCGCGGCCCCGGCGTCGTTATCTCCCAAAACGCCGGCGAGGGCATGTAAAACCGTGGACTTTCCGGCACCGGACGGGCCCAAAAGTAGTACCCGTTCGCCGGGCCGAATATCCAAATCTAGCCCGCGGACGGCCGGGGTGGAGCGGCCAGCATGCCGCCACCCCCAGCCCTGCGCCCGGACGCTTGCCGGCCGGAAAGCCGCAGCTGATGAGGCCATCAGGAGAACGCCGGCTCCTTGTCAGCACGGCGCGAGGCAAAGGAGCTCAATACGCCGGTGGTGGCCAAGCCGCGCGTGGCGATCCATGACAACGCACCGGCGATGATGGCTCCGGAGATGGTGGTGAAGACGATGTAGACGAGCTTGTCCGCACCGGAATAGGCAATGTTCCAACCCCACGGGAGGAAGCAGTCATTGAGGCCACAGAACAAACCAGCGCCTGCACCGGCCAGCAGGGAAGCGGTGAGATTAAAGTTGCGGTACTTCAGCGCAGCGAACACTAACTCGGCGCCCAAACCCTGCAGAATGCCGGAGATCAGCACCGTAACCCCATACTGGGAACCCATCAGCAACTCGCCCATGGATGCCACAGCCTCACAAAAGAGTGCGGCACCGGGCTTGCGGATGATCAGCATGCCCAATACTGCCGGAATCATCCAGCCACCGGCATAGAGTCCGGACAGCGGCGGGTACGCCACGGTTGCGGGGGAAATAAGGTTGGCGCCTTGGGACCAAGCCCAGAAAATAACGCCACCGGCTACGGCAATCAGTGCCGCAACCACAATGTCTACTACGCGCCAGCTTTTACGTTGCTGAGCAGCTACTTGCGTTGTCATGTCTTCCTCCTGAGGAAACAGGAGGGGAAAGCGCCCCGGCGTCTTGCGGCCCCGGCACACTTCGAGAACTCGACTCCCTATCGCCGGTACTAACCGGATCAGGTTCGAGGGTCTGCGGTCATCCGCACTCTCAGCACCCACACAGCTGACCCGTTAAGGTCCGACGGCGGCGCTCCCCTGTCGTATAAATCTGCCCTGATGGGCGTGGTCAACTTTACACCCGTAGGGGCGCGCGGACGCAGGTGGAGGCCTGAAACTTTCTAAAATCCTTACACTCCGGGCAATTTTGCACTGCGTGCACTTAAGGCTCTAAGCTGAGCGAGTGACACTCACCGCTCCAGAACTGCACTCCCGGCGCGAACAAAACAAACTCGCCACTCGGCAGGCCATCATTCAGGCTGCGCTGTTACTGCTACGCAACCATGGCCTCGGCCAGTTCACCGCAGACCAGCTCGCCGAAGAAGCCGGCATTTCACGCCGCACGTTCTTCAACTACTTCCCCAGCCCCGAAGCCGCCCTCGCCGCGACCACCGAGGGTTTCCTCGACGTCGCAATTGCGAGTTTTTATGACCGACCTGCGGATGAATCGCTCTTGGACTCAGCCATCGCGGCCGTGTCCGCACTGGCAGATCCGGGCCATCTTGGCCCCATGGCCGAGGTGTGTTCGTTGACCATAGGGCAAGCTCAAATGTCCCGTTTTCAGCTCGAAGCCTGGGACAACGCCACCGCCCGGCTCACCGAAGCCACCTTGCAACGATTAGGCCCGGACACTGATCAGCTCTACGTACGCGCCATGGTTGGCGCGGTGATCGCGTGCGGAAAAGCCGCCATGGAAATCTGGCTGGAACGCCACGGCGGCAAAGACAACACCCCCGAATCACTCGCTGAACTACGCCAACTTCTCGTGGAATCCATCTCGCTGTTGCGCGACGGTTTTGCCCACTAACTTTCCGCCTCAACCCACGTCCTAGAACGGTCTTCCCATGGCTCTTTTGCTTTACCGGCTCGGAAAATTCTCCTACCAGCACCGCCGGTGGGTGGTCACCTTTTGGCTGGCCCTCCTGGTCGCCGTCGGTGGTTCCGCCGTCGCTTTCCACGGCACCACATCCAACAACTTCAAGATCCCGGGAACCGAAACACAGCGGGTCCTCGATGAGTTGAAACAAGAGCTGCCCAAGTCCGCTGGCGGCAGCGCCCCCGTGGTGTTTGAAGGCAGCAATGGTGCGGCAATTACTGATGCGCAAAAAACTGCCATCTCCGCAGCGCTCAAGGACCTCTCCAGCGTTGACGTGGTGGAAAGCTCGGTAGACCCCTTCACCACCCAAGCTCAGCTGGATGGCGCCCTCGCCACCTTGGAAGCCAACCAGAAGAAGATCGACGACGGCAAGGCCCAGCTAGCCGCCGGTCAGAAACAACTCGACGCCGCCAAAGCGCAGATAGATGCAGGCAAGGCCCAAGCCGCCCAGGCTCAAGCAGCTGGTGTCCAAATCCCCGCAGCTCAGGCCGCTGCAGCCGCCGCACAGTTAGAGGCCGCTGAAAAGCAATACAACGACGGCGTGGCTCAAGCTAAAGCCAGCGCCCAGGAACTTACCGATGCACAGAGCAAACTGGACCTCGGCAAGCGTCAGCAAAAGTCTTCCGAAGGTATGCGCTTTGTCTCCGAAAACGGCAACGCCGCGGTGGCACAAATCCAGTTCAACACCTCCATCAACGCCCTAACCCCGGCTCAGCGCGAGCAAGTTCAGGACGTGGTGAATAAGGCCAAGTCCTCCGGCGTGGAGATCTATTTCAGCAAGGAAATTGTTGAAGACGTTTCTGAGCTCTTTGGTACGGCCGAAATCGTAGGCCTGGCCGTGGCTGCATTGGTGCTGCTGCTGATGCTCGGCACCCTGGTTGCTGCGGGGCTGCCGCTCCTGATGGCCATCATCGGTGTGGGTGTGGGTGTGGGCGGAACGTTCGCACTGACCGGCGTGATTGAGATGAGCTCTGTTTCCCCGATGCTCGGCCTAATGATCGGCCTCGCGGTGGGCATTGACTACTCCTTGTTCATCGTCAACCGCCACCGGAACCAGCTGCTTGAGGGCATGGAGATGGGCGAATCGATCGCCCGCGCCACCGGAACGGCCGGTAACGCGGTGACCTTTGCCGGCCTCACCGTGGTGATCGCCCTTGCCGCACTGGTTGTTCCGGGCCTGCCATTCCTTGCCGTGATGGGTATTGCTGCAGCAGCAACTGTGGCGATTTCCGTGGCCGTTGCCATCACGCTCACCCCGGCACTCCTAGGCGTCATTGGCACCAAGTTGATTTCCAAGCGTGCATGGAAGAGGCGCGAAAAGCACCTCGCGCACACCGCACACCACGCCAAGGACGACGACGGTTCCCACGGTTGGGGCGGTTTTGTCACCAAACACCCGTGGCTCTCCTTGGTGGTCAGTGTGATTGCCTTGGGCCTGGTGGCAATCCCCGCCACCCAGCTACGTTTGGCACTACCCGACGGCGGGACGGAACCTGCCGATTCGAGCGCCTACAAGGCGTACAGCACTGTTGGCCAGAACTTCGGTGAAGGCATGAACGGCCCCATCGTGTTGGTGGCCAAGCTGCCTTCCGGGCTGAGCGAGACCGATGCCCAAACCAAGGAATACAACATCTCGGATGTTCTGCGCACTGTGGAGAATGTTCAGGCTGCAGTTCCGGTTGCTCTGAGCGAGGACCGCACTACTGCGGTTTTCCAGATCATCCCCAAGGAAGGGCCGGCCAGCGCCTCGACGGTCAAGGTGGTTTCCGATCTGCGGGCTAAAGGCACGGAGTTGAAGTCTTCTGAGGACGTCACCATCGGTTTGACCGGTCAAACCGCCGCCAACGTGGATGTTTCCAACAAGCTCGGCGACGCCCTACCACTGTATTTAGTGATTGTGGTGGGCCTTTCACTGATCTTGCTGATGCTGGTGTTCCGCTCCATCATTGTTCCGCTGCTAGCAACGGCTGGCTTCCTACTCTCCCTTGCCGCGGCATTTGGTGGAGTGGTGGCCGTGTACCAGTGGGGCTGGCTGGGAAACATCTTTGACGTTCACCACCCCGGCGCAGTGCTGAGCTTCTTGCCGATCATTCTCATTGGTGTGCTGTTCGGTTTGGCCATGGACTACCAAGTGTTTATTGCCTCGGGTATGCGCGAGGCCTACATGCATGGCGCCACGGCTCAGCGGGCTGTGCGAAGCGGGTTCAGCCATGCAGCGAAGGTGGTCACCGCTGCTGCGATCATTATGACCAGTGTGTTTGCCGGGTTCATCTTCAGCCATCTGACAATGGTCCGGCCCATGGGCTTTGCCATGGCGTTCGGTGTGCTGGTGGATGCCTTTATTGTTCGCATGACCATCATCCCGGCAGCCATGCACTTGTTGGGCAAGGCAGCTTGGTGGCTGCCGAAGTGGCTCGAGCGCATTTTGCCGGACGTTGATGTGGAAGGTGCCAAGATCGTGGCCCTCACCTCGTCGCCAGCTGAAGAATCTGCTGTTGAAGAATCTGTGGCAGCAGAGAAAGACGCGCCCGCTCACAGACGCTAGGCTGGATCCAGAGTTGTTCGCAGGAAAAATTCCCATCACGAGGAGTGATCAATGAACATTTTGCTGAAACTGTTGGGCACGGGCGTAAGCATCGGTGCAGGAATTGTTGGCAGCAAGCTCGTCAACGCTGCGTGGCTCAAGGCCACTGGCAACAAGCCGCCTAAGCCCGGCGATGAGGCCGAATCTAGCCTGCGTCAGGCATTGGTTTTCGCCCTGATTTCCGGTTCGGTGAGTACCGTTATTCAGGTGCTCACAGGCCGTGGAACCCAGCGAGCCATTGCTCGATTCAACAAGACTCAGGACATCGTCTAGGGCCATCGCACGCCGCGTCATAGACCCTGATCACGTGAGTCGTGAGAACCGCTACATTTTTGGACATCCGCATCCGGGATCCCGGATGCGGATGTCCAAAAATGTAGCGACTTACGGGTAAGTCCGTTCGCGATCTACTCGCGCTCCGGCGTCTGCTTCATCAGTTCCCTCAGTGCCCTGTTCGGCGGCACGGGCTACTACCTCGTCCAGATCATCCAGGCTCAACAACTCGGGGTGACGGTGTTTGGTCCGGTACCCAGCCCGGCCCACCATGTGTGCTGACACGGGCACGGTGAGTAGCTGGAAGATCCACGCAACAATGAGCACCGGCCACACCACCCAGGAACGCATCTGCAAACCCACTGCGGCGAGCAACAAAAACAAACCAAGAACCTGCGGCTTTGTGGCAGCGTGCATCCGGCTCATCAGATCCGGGAAGCGCAACAAGCCAATGGCCGCGGCCAAGGACATCAACGCCCCCACCACCAAAAATACTGCGGTGAGCCCGTCAATAATGGCGTCCCCAAGAGAAGCGTCAAGAATCATTGCTCTCGCTCCTCCGCTCAGCCACAAAGCGCGCCACTGTCACCGAACCAATAAAACCAATCAGGGAAATGGACACCACCAACACCAGATTGTTGAGGTTCCGGTTCGCTGCCATGTCGATGCACAAGACAGCACCAACGATCGCGAGCAACACGTCGGTGGCAAGCACCCTGTCCAGCAAGGACGGTCCGCGCGCAATACGGATAATGGCCCCCACCGCGGCTAAGGCGAGGATCACCGAGGTGACAATCAAAACTATGGTCATCATCGGCGTCGTCCCTGTTCATGACTGTTGTGCAGGGCCGTAAGGTCCGTTCGGCTACCCATAATGGCAATCAGATCCGCCTCGATCTGCCGCACCTGCTGGCGTAGCTGTTCAGCGTCCTCGCTGTCCCGAATATTGAGCCCGTGCAGGTACAGCGTGGAGGTGCTGCGGTCCACATCTACCACCAGCGATCCCGGAATCAGCGCCGCCACGTGCCCGGTGGCTGTGACAATCAGATCGTCGTGACTGCGCAGCGGGACGGCCACCACCGCATTACGCACCTGAGGTCCACGCGCGACGGCGATATACAGCACCTGGCAACTCGCCACAATCACTTTCCCCAAAAAAACGACGGCAAAACATAGAGCCCGCAGCACATTAAACCGCCCGCTGAGCTCCACGGGTGGTAAGTAAAACAAGCGCGCAATTACCACCCCAATAACAGCCCCAAAAATCAGGTTGCCAGCGCTGAAGTCCCGCCACAGTGCACCCCACACCAGCACAAGCCACAGCAGCAGCGGGAGTTCTTGTTTAAGCGAAATCCGGTGACGGGTCACTTGGCACCGTCCTTTGCCGGAACTGGTACATGATCGCCTAGGACTGCGTGAATGTACGGTGTACGGTCCAGCATTTCGTGAGCCGCCTGATCGCTAAACCGAAATAACGGCCCGGCAAAAACAGTGAGCGCTACACCCATAGCCACCAACGCTGCCGTGGGGAACACCATCCCCCACGGCAGCAGGCGGCTGGCAGGTTCATGGCCCAGAAGGGCGGGCGCTGGGAACTCGGCGTCTGAGGGTTTGCGCCAAAATACCCTGTTCCAGACACGCGCAATGGCTAACAAGGTCAACAGTGAAGCCACCACACCACCGGCCACCAAGACGTACGCAAGTGGTGTCCCCAATTGCACACCAGCCTGTAGCAGACCCAGTTTGCCCAAGAAACCGGAGAACGGCGGGATCCCAGCAAGGTTCATCGCGGGGACAAAGAACAGCAGCGCTAGTAGCGGGCTCAGCTTGGCCATTCCCGCCAAACGGTCCATAGACGAGCTGCCACCGCGGCGTTCAATCAGGCCAGCCACCAAAAAGAGCGAAGTCTGAATAGTGATGTGATGGGCCACGTAAAACACCGCAGCCCCCAGTCCAGCCACTGAGCTGATCGCCAAACCAAAGACCATGTACCCAATGTGACTGACCAAGGTGAAAGAGAGTAGACGTTTGATATCGCTCTGGGCAATGGCACCCAGGATTCCCACAATCATGGTCAACAACGCCACCACCATCAGCGGGGTGTTGAGAGTGTCCCGCGGGAACAGCAACGTTTCCGTGCGGACCATGGCGTAAACACCCACCTTGGTCAGCAAACCTGCGAACACTGCCGTGACCGGCGCGGGGGCCGTGGGGTAGGAGTCAGGGAGCCAGAAGGAGAGCGGGAAAACTGCGGCCTTAATACCAAAAGCAACCAGCAGCATCACGTGCAGGAGCGTTTGAATTCCGGGATCCAGTTCAGCGAGTTTGATCGAAAGATCAGCCATGGTGATGGAACCTGTGGCCCCGTAAATCATGGCGATCGAAATCAAAAACAGTACCGAAGACACTACCGAGACCACCACGTACGTAACGCCAGCACGAATGCGAGGACCCGTCCCACCCAAGGTCATCAACACATAGCTAGCGGTTAGCAGAATCTCGAAGCCGACATAAAGGTTAAAAAGGTCCCCGGCCAGGAAGGCGTTCGAAACCCCAGCCACCAGAATCAGGTACGTGGGGTGAAAGATCGAAACAGGGCCGTCCTCGCCGCTATCGCTCACACCCTGCGCTGAGGCGTAAAGCAGCACGGCGAGGCTGATCGCCGAGGAGACCACCAGCATGAGCGAGGAGAACCGGTCCACCACCATCACAATGCCAAAGGGTGGAACCCAACCACCCAGCGTCACCGCGTAGGTTCCGCCATTCCACACCGAGCCCAACAAAACGCATTCGAGCGCCAAAGTAATGGACAAAATTCCGACGCTGACAGTTCGCTGAGCCTTGGCATGACGGATCAGCATAAAGGTCACTGCGGCACCCAAAATGGGCAAGAGTACTGCCAACGGGGCAAGACTTGCTACGTTCACTGCTGCTCACCGCCGTCGTTCTGAAGTTTGCCTGCGCTGGGTTGATCGGTAGGGCTGTCCTCAATCAACCGGGTGGACCCTGGTTGCTCTTCGGCCGCATGTGGGTGATCTCCGGCGTCGGCGGCTCCGGCTCCGGCAGTACCAGGTGCGCGGCCATCGGGGCTCGGTTGCGCCAGAGGGAATTCAGAGGTTTCCACAGGAATCTCAGCGTCATCCTCAGCGTCAAAACTGGGAGTGTTAGCCACGCGACGGTCTTCAATATCATCAGTAATTTCGTCTTCTCGGCCCAGAACCCAAGTCCGGTAGATGATGCCGAGCATAAAAGCAGTGACCGCAAAGGAGATCACAATGGACGTCAGAATCATCGCCTGCGGCAGTGGATCACTATATGCCTTGGCCGGAATACCTTTTTCGAAGAACGGCGCGATCCCGGCATAGCCACCGGTGGTCAGGATGAGCAAGTTTGTGGCGTTAGCCAAAAGCATCAGACCCAAAAGAACCCGGGTAAGGCTACGTTCCAAAATCAGGTAGATGCCGCACGCATAGAGGACACCCATCACCAACAGGAGGGTCAGGTTGATACTCATGCCTGACCTCCTTCGCGGGTCAGTTCTTCAGCCTGTTCAGATTGGACTGCGGGTTGGAAGCGTTTCTCATGGTTCTCATCAATCTCCGAACCAAGGCTGCGCAAGACGTCCAACACCAAACCAACCACCACAATGTAGACGCCAATATCGAACAAAGTAGAGGTCACAAATTTGATCTCACCAAACACCGGCAGGCTGAACTGGATAATGGCGCTTTGGAAAACATCGCCGCCCAAAAACAGCGGAAACAAGCCGGTCAAGGCGGCAAGGGCCAGCCCCACTCCCAACAATGTTCCGGCACTGACCGGGCTTGCCTCAGCAAGTTCAAAACGGCCACCAGCAAGGTAACGAATGGTCAGTGCCAGCCCGGCCATCAGACCGCCGGCAAAACCACCACCGGGCAGATTGTGGCCAGCCAGCAGCAAGTACACAGAGAAAATGATCATGGTGTGGAAGATGAGCCGCGTCACAACCTCAAAGATGATGGACCGCCGTTCCGGCGCCAAGGTACGCCCCGCCACCAGCCACGCATCCCGGGTGCTCGCCGCGAACTTCCGGGCAGTGTCCAAAGCCGCAGCCTCACGGGTGCCTTCCTCCGCACCGTGATGCCGGCCCACCACTCCGTCCTCAACAGCACTACTGGAAAGCACGTTCTCCCCACGCGAGCGCACAAAAATCAGGCTCGCAACACCCGTAGCTGCAAGGGCCAATACGGAAATCTCGCCGAAGGTGTCCCACGCCCGAATATCCACAAGGGTGACGTTAACAACGTTCAGTCCCCCACCGCCGTCGTACGCCAATTGCGGGAAACTCAAGGAAACCGGATCAGCAACCCGGGCGCCCATCACGTAGATAGCCACAAAAATCATGGTCACCCCAAAGGCCACGCCAATAATCACGCGGACCAGCCGGTATTTGCCACCAGTTCGGTCCCGTAGCGCGGCAGGCAGGCTACGCATAGCCAAGACAAAAGCGGCCAACACAATGGTCTCCACAAGCATTTGTGTCAATGCCAAGTCCGGGGCGCCCTGCAAGGCAAAAATGAGCGCAATTCCATACCCGGTCACTGAGACCATCAGCACGGCATAAAAGCGTTTATTGGCCCGGACTGCAGCAAGCGCACCAATCACAATGCCAACCCCGGCCACCCATTGCAGCGGAGAGCCCGGATCAATCCAGTGCATTCCGTCCGGCAAACTTTGGCCGTTGATCAACAGCACTGACGCCGGAACAGCAAAGGCCACGCTAAGGATCACCGCGAGGTAGAAAAAGATGGAACCACGCTGCGTGCGGCCGGTAATCCACACCGCCGCATCATCCAAACCACCAATAACGTTCTGGTACACCTTGTCCGAATCCACCCACGCCGGCACTTTGCTCTGCCAACGGCTCACCGGCTTGCGCAGTAGGTACAGCGCAATTCCCACCATGAAGGTGATAGCCGTGAGCCCCAATGCGGGTGACATACCGTGCCACAACGCCAGGTGCCCTGCGCCGTGAGTCGCTGCGCCGTGAGTTGCTGTGCCGTGAGCTACTGTCCCGGCGTTCTGCTCCAATAGTGCCGCATACGGTTGGATCCAGCCGTCAACTGGTGCCGGCCACAGTCCATACACAATGGTGAGCACGCTCAACAGGGCTGGTGCGGCAATAAAGGACGGGCTGACCGCCTTGAAC
Organism: Pseudarthrobacter sp. J1763; assembly: GCF_050490295.1. Lineage (NCBI taxonomy): Bacteria > Bacillati > Actinomycetota > Actinomycetes > Micrococcales > Micrococcaceae > Pseudarthrobacter > Pseudarthrobacter sp. J1763. Next base: position 166,177 of record NZ_JBNPEN010000006.1, read on the forward strand.
GGGGTAGCCGCAACACCGGGTTTGTCGGCAAAAGCGCCCCACATAAAGCGGGCACTGTAAGCGAAGGTGAGGATGGAGCCCAACACCATACCAACCACAATCACAGGCCCCCAGGAATGAGCGTGATCGCCGGTTCCCCATTCAACAAAGGCCGTAAACACCGATTCTTTGGCCACAAAACCGGCCAACGGAGGCAGCCCAGCCATGGATGCGGCACCAACCGCTGCAATAATCCCCAGCGCGCGGGCAGAGGAAAAGACACCAGAAAGTTTGCGCAGATCGCGGGTCCCGGTTTGGTGGTCAATGATGCCAACCACCAAAAACAGTGTGGCTTTGAACAGCCCGTGACCTAGGAGCATGGCGATCCCGGCAAGCGCAGCCGCGGGTGTGCCAAGGCCAACCACCATGGTCAAAAAGCCCAGCTGGCTTACGGTGCCATAAGCCAAAATGAGTTTGATATCCGTTTGGCGTAGCGCCCGGTAGCCGCCTACCAGCATGGTGGCGAGCCCCAAGCTCAGAACAACCGGCAGCCAGAACTCGGTGGTAGCAAACCCTGGGGCCAGCCGCGCCACCAGATAAACACCTGCCTTGACCATAGCTGCAGCATGCAAGTACGCGCTGACCGGGGTGGGCGCGGCCATTGCGCCAGGCAACCAGAAATGGAATGGAACCAGGGCGGACTTGGTGACAGCTCCCACCAAAATCAGTACGACGGCGCCTGCCACACTTCCTGAGGTTGCCGGGGAATTCACCAGCTCCGAGGCGCGATCCAGGATGCTGGAAATCCGGTAGGTGCCGGCTGCGTTGCCGAGCATAATCAGCCCGATCAGCATGGTCAATCCGCCAGCCGTGGTGACCATCAACGCTTGCAGGGCCGAGCGCCGAGCTGCCAAACGAGTGCGTGCGTACCCAATGAGCAAGTAGGAGAGGATGGTGGTCAGTTCCCAGAAGATAAACAGCAGAATGAGGTCATCTGCGGTGACAAGTCCGAACATCGCACCGGCGAAGGCCAAGAGTTGGGCGCCGAATCCGCCTAGGTGAGAGTCCTTGTTTTTGAAGTATCTGGCGCAATAGACCAGCACCAGTGCGCCGATTCCCAGCGCCAAGAGGCACATGATCCAGGCGAGTGCGTCTAGGCGGAAAGCTAAGTTCAGGCCCAGTTGTGGGATCCAGGGTTGGAGCTCGGTGACGGCGCCGTTTTTGCTGCCGAAGACGGCGTTGTGTTGGGCCAAGAGCCACACAAAAGAACCGGCCGGCACTGCGGCGAGCGCATAGAACGAGTTCCGTCCCCAACGCTGGAAGATCCAGGGCGCAACAATTGCCAACGCAAAGTGGGTGGCAAGAATTGTCAGCACTAGGTTCTCCGCAAAATCGTGGGATTCGGTTATCAAAAAGTTGGAGCAGGCGGCAAAAAGGTTGGGTTCTGTGCCAGCAGTTTATCAAGTGGAAGAGCATCCCCGGCCCCTTGAACCCATTCCCTTTACCAGGCGTTACACGGATGTTAGCGAAGATCAGCCCAGTTCTGCCTTGAGCTCCGGCTAGCATTCCACTATGAGCACAGGACCTACCCCGGCTACTAGCGCGCCACTTTCCGAACTCGAGGTTGGCACATCCACCGTGAAGAAGCGGCAGATTGCTGCGTGGGCTGCATGGGACTGGGGTTCTGCAGCTTTCAACGCGGTGATGACCACCTTCGTTTTCACCGTGTACTTGACCTCCAAAGCGTTCGGGGGCGAGGACCATGCTTCGGCCGTTCTGGGTGGCGCCTTGGCGATTGCCGGGGTGTTGATTGCGCTTCTAGCTCCGGTGACCGGACAACGTTCGGATACAGGCGGGCGGCGAAAATTCTGGCTCGGAGTGAATTCCGTGGCGGTGGCTGTGCTGACCGGCTTGTGCTTTTTTGTTTTCCCCAGCGCCCAGTTCTTGCTCCTTGGCGTCACACTCATCGCCCTAGGCAACGTGTTTTTTGAGTTTGCAGGTGTGAATTACAACGCCATGCTCGCCCAGATTTCTACACCCAAAAATATTGGCAAAATCTCTGGCCTCGGCTGGGGAATGGGTTACCTCGGCGGCATTGTGGCGTTGCTGATTGTGCTCCAGCTTTTTGTGCAGCCGTCCTTTGAATGGTTCGGTTCCAGCACAGAGAACAGCTTGAACATTCGTCTTGTTGCAGTGTTCTCAGCGCTGTGGTTTATGATTTTTGCCCTGCCAGTCCTGTTCGCTGTACCCGAACTTCCACGCAAAGCCACCGGCCCCAAGCTTTCCTTCACGGACTCGTACAAACTATTGATTCGCCGGATCAAGGCGATCTACCGCAGCAGCCCACACACCATCTACTTTTTGCTCGCGAGCGCCATCTTCCGCGATGGATTGGCTGCCGTGTTCACTTTTGGTGGTGTGGTCGCGGCCGGAACGTTTGGTTTTGAACTCAAGCAGGTAATTTTCTTCGCCATCTTCGGCAATGTGGTGGCAGCGGTCGGAGCGATTATCGGCGGTTGGTTAGATGACAAAATTGGCCCCAAACGTGTGATCGTTTTCTCCCTCATTGGACTGCTGATCGCTGGCACAGCAATTTTGGTGTTTGGCAACAATCCACAGTCGATGTTGGGTCTGAGCTGGAGCGGCACCACCACGTTCTGGATCTTCGGGCTGCTGCTATGCCTTTTTGTGGGCCCCGCGCAGTCCTCTTCCCGGGCTTACTTGGCCCGCCTGGCACCGGATGGCGAATCTGGCGAGCTCTTTGGCCTCTACGCCACTACTGGCCGCGCAGTTTCCTTCTTGGCCCCGGCGTTGTTCACGCTGTGCATTGCAATCGCGGCTCCTCTCGTAGCTGAAGGCCAGGCTCAGCGTTGGGGAATTTTGGGCATTATGGTGGTCCTGCTCGCCGGGCTTTTGGTGCTGTTGCCGGTGAAGTCACCGGAGGAAATTACGCCGGCGGTAGTCCCGGAGCACTAAGAGCTCACCGTTTTGCCGGGGACAGTTCACGCTGAAGCTTTTCAGCCAGCGGGAGTCCCCCTGAGAGGACTAGGCTGATGGCATGAATGTGGAAGAAACCGAGCTGCCCGGACTGGGCCTCCGCAAGGACTTCATGACCGCTTCCGGCCGGCGTATTGGTGTGGTGCTTCACCGGGACGGGTTGACCGAGTTCATCGTCTCTACTTGGGATGATCCAGACACTTGTCAGGCTTCCATCCCGCTGACGAGTGCCGAAGCCTTGGCGTTGGGGCAAATGTTGGGGGGTCAGGGAATCGTTAATCAGCTCACCGAAGAGCACAGGGACGTCCCCGGCATTGAAACACGTCAATTTTCAATCGGACAGGATTCGCCATTTTTGGGCAAAGCCATGGGCGCCGCCTCGATCCGCACCCGCAGTGGTGTGTCTATTGTGGCGATTATGCGTGAAGGCGAAGTGATCCCCTCGCCCGGTCCCGACGTCGAACTTCGCAAGGGTGACTTGCTGGTGGCGGTAGGCACTCTGCAGGGTTTGGAAGCTGCCGCAGCGATTCTGCGCAACGGGTAAGCGGTGGATAACCTCGCGCTGACCCTGATTGAACTCGGTGCAGTTGTTTTCAGTTTGGGACTGTTGGCCCGGCTGGCCGGGCGCATTGGCATGTCCCCGATCCCGTTCTATCTCTTGGGTGGTTTAGCTTTCGGCGCGGGCGGAATCATCAAGCTTGACGGCATCCGCGAATTCAGCCACCTATCCGGTGAGATCGGTGTGATCTTGCTGTTGCTGATGCTCGGGCTGGAGTACTCGGCCAGCGAGCTGGTCACGGGTCTGCGAAAGTCGTGGCAGGCCGGTGTATTGGACTTGGTTCTCAACGCCCTACCTGGCGCCCTGGTGGCGCTTTTGCTGGGATGGGGGCCGGTGGGTGCGCTGGTGATGGCCGGTGTCACTTACATTTCGTCCTCCGGCATTGTGGCGAAAGTGCTCACCGACTTGGGCCGGATCGGTAACCGCGAAACTCCTGTGGTGCTTTCCATTTTGGTGTTCGAAGATTTGGCTATGGCCGTCTACTTGCCCATCCTCACGGCAACGCTTTCTGGCGTGAGTTTCTGGGGTGGGCTGCAAACGGTTGGCATTGCGTTGGCCGTGATCACAGTGGTTTTGGTGGTGGCATTGCGGCATGGACACCGGGTCTCCAAGATTGTTCACAGCGAGAATAGTGAAGTCTTTTTGCTCAACGTTTTGGGCGCGGCGATGCTCGTGGCCGGTATTGCTTCAGCCCTGCAAGTGAGTGCAGCAGTGGGCGCATTTATGTTGGGGATCGCGATTTCCGGTGTTACAGCGCATAACGCCACCCGAGTGTTGGAGCCGTTGCGGGACTTGTTCGCGGCGATTTTCTTTGTGGCCTTTGGGCTGAACACTGACCCCTTGTCCATTCCGCCGGTGCTCGGTTGGGCGTTGTTGCTCGCCGTGATTACCACTGCTACCAAGGTGGCAACGGGCTGGTGGGCGGCGTCCCGTGCCGGAATTGGCCGGCCTGGCCGTGCGCGTGCCGGTGCCGCGTTAATAGCCCGCGGGGAGTTCTCGATTGTTATTGCCGGCTTGGCGGTGGCCTCTGGCGCTGTAGTGCCGCAAATCGCTGCATTGGCCACAACCTATGTGCTGATTATGGCGGTGAGTGGTCCGCTCGCTGCCCGTTTTGTGGAACCGGTGATGAAGCTGATTGGGCGAAACTCCAAGCCCAAGCCACCCGCCGTCGTACCTTCCAACACTTAAGTCCCCCGCCGCCGAAGAACCCCTCCGCCGAATGGGTAGATAATGTCCCTTAGAACGGCGTCAAAGCGACGTTATCTACCCACTCGGCGAAGAGCGTTGGAAGGGTTGCTAAATCTGACTGCGGTGGAAATTCATGTAGCTGCGCGATGCGGTGGGGCCACGCTGACCCTGGTACCGGTTGCCGTACTCGCCGGAACCATAGGGGTGCTCAGCGGCCGAGGTGAGGCGGAAGAAGCACAACTGGCCAATCTTCATCCCGGGCCACAACTTGATGGGCAATGTGGCCATGTTGGAAAGCTCAAGCGTGACGTGGCCGGAGAAACCGGGGTCAATAAATCCTGCGGTGGAGTGCGTCAACAGGCCAAGGCGCCCCAGCGAAGACTTGCCCTCAAGCCGGGCAGCAATGTCATCCGGCAGCGTCACGGTCTCATACGTGGAGCCCAGAACAAACTCACCAGGGTGCAGAATGAACGGCTCGTCCGCTTCCACCTCGACCAAACGGGTGAGCTCCGGCTGCTCTTGGGCAGGGTCAATGTGAGCGTACTTGTGGTTGTCGAACAGGCGGAAAAACCTGTCGATTCGCACGTCAACACTCGAAGGTTGCACCATGGCAGGATCGAACGGTTCCAGCACAATGCGTTGGGAATCGATTTCGGCGCGAATGTCGCGGTCAGAGATCAGCACAGACCCAAAATACCGCATGCATTGTGTGGTTCTAGCCCGTGCGCATAAGGTATCCCTCAGAATGACGTCGGGTTCACCGCCGCCGGCGCCTCCGGATCTGGGGAAAAAGTGAAAAAAATTTCGGTCGCCACAGCGATCTGTTTGGCCCTTGCTGCCGCCGTTGTACCCGCCGCACCCGGCCTGGGGACGCTGTCAATTTCGCAGCGCGCCAGTGTTGAGAGCACGGCAACTAGCGCCGAACAGCAGAGTACGACGACGCCCCTGGCCACCGCGGCTCAGAGCACCCAAGTGCCAACCGCTTCAGCCGTGCCAGCCCCGCAGTCGACGGTCAGCACAACGCCCTCCGTCACAACGCCGTCCGCAAAGCAAGCAGCACCAACACCGGCTGCCCTCACTCAAGCAGCCCCCACCACAGCTGCAGCAGCGCCCGTGGCGAGTCCCTCCGCATTATCTTCTCCCACTGCCACCATCCCCTCGATCGGCCCACTGTTCCAGCCCACGGCCGGAGCCGGGAAGACCGCCCAGGCTGCGGCAGTATCCGAATCGGTAAAGGCAGCGACCCCGCAAGCTTTGGTTCCGGATAGCAATACCGCTGCCATCAAAACCGTGTTCGACGCGATCAACACCTACCGTGTGCAGAACAAGTTGTCTGCCATGAAGTATCACCCCACGGTCGCGGGCATGGCTCAGGAGTGGTCAAACAACATCGCCAGCCGCGGTGTAGTGGAGCACCGAGCAAACTTCTGGCTGGACCCGCGCGCGCTCAATCCAAACAACGGCGCCGGCGAGGTCATTGCGATTCGCGGCGACCGGGATGCTGCACAACTGGTGGAGTGGTGGAAGTCCTCCACCGCGCACAATGCAGCTCTCTTGGATCCCCGGTTTAACGTGATGGGCATTGGCATTACTTACACGGACCAGACCTACAAAATCTGGGGCGTAGTGAACTTTTTCGGCTACACAACACTTCCGTCCGGGACGGTAACTGCACCAAGTGGAACAGCAGTTCCGCCTCAACCAACCCAGCCGCAGCCTGTCCAAGACGCATGCACACCTCCGGCTAAGCACATGCCGTCCACACAGAATCTGAGCACTTCAGCGATCCGCAGCGGGGCCGATGTGGTGGCCGTCAACGCCGCTGGCGCACTGCTGGATTACCCCGCAACGGGCACCGGAACCTTGGGTGCTGCACGGACCATCGGCACTGGATTTGCCACCACAAAGGCAGTGTTCACCACGGACTGGGACCGCGACGGCGTTTACGATGTGATCGCTCAGTGGACCTCCGGAAAACTCAGCCTGTACCGCGGAATTCTGGGCGGCGGGTTCAGGGCCGAGGTGGTGTTGGGCAAGTCCGGTTGGGACACCATGAAGATCTCCATTGGAGAATGGTGCGCCACAAATCGGATGCCGCAGATTGTGGCAGCGGACGCGAGCGGCAACGTATACCTCTACCCGAATATGGGGCTCGGTGATCTGGCAACGCGAACCTTTTTGGCCTCGGGAACCAGCGCGGTTGCGCTGACCATGGTGGATTACGACGGCGATGGGTTCCAAGATCTCTTGGTCCAGAACGCAGCGGGTTCAGTGAGTTTGTACCGCTCGCGTGGTCAGGCTGCAGTGATTAGCGAGGCGCGCACTGTGGTGGCGACCGGATGGCAGACCGTGATCCAGGCGAAATCGTTGAAGAGTTTCACTGCGTTGAACAGCCGCGGTGTGGTGTTACAGCGTAACGATGGATCGGCGTCGTATCTTCCGCTGGGAGCTGGTGGATGGCAGACGCCGGTGAAGCTAGCTGGTGTGTGGTCCCAAGTTCGGATGGCGCGGTAAGCGGGTAACCGGTTGCTTTAGTCGGCTGCTTCGAGGACTTCTTTAAGCCGTTCCAGTTGGGCAACTTCAGTGAGCATGGACTTTTGAACCATCGAACCCATGATCTTCATAAGGCCTTTGGGAACGTAATCGAGTACAAAGCGCACGCGTGTGGAGTCGCCGTCGCTGCTGAGGTAAAAGCCTCCATGGGGGCGGGCTGGCCCCGCAACCACCTGAAATTGCAGCTCGGCGCCGGGCCGGGCCACTGTGATTTCGTAGTCTCCGGCAATGGGACGCCCGCCGGGGCCGGCGAGGGTTTGTTGGTAAATGGCGCCTTTGGCACCCTTGGCACCTGAGCGGAGGGCAACGCTGCGAACACCCTCGCGCCATTCGATGTTTTTCAGACCGTCGGCAAGGAAGTTGTAGACCGTCACGGCATCCTTGTGAATGGAGACCTCGTATTCGGCGGTTGACACGGTTGGAGACCTTTCGGTGGAAGTTGGCTAGCCGCCTCAGTCCCCCACAACGCTGGCCGCCCGATTCAGGATACGTTTCACCACTTCATGCACCTAGAGAATCGCCCGGGCTTTACCGAAGAGTTACCGCACTTACTTGGCGGTAGTTGCCGCTTCTAGCTCAGCTTTGCGCTTGGGCGAGGGAAAAGCATCGCGCATGTGATCGCTGGTGAGGAAGTCGGCCACACCAATCATGAGGACGGCAAAAATGATCTGCTCCACCACCATCCAATAGGGGTATAAGCCGGGGATGGTTGCCACCACAAGGGTGATCACTGGGAAAATTTGGCTGAACAAGCGCAGGCGTTGGTAGCCGTAGTAGAAGCCGTTTTTGGCCCGCCAGCCGAAGAAAAACAGAGTCACTGTCATAAGGAGTACCACCAGGCCACGGAACCACACGGCAAACGGCACGTTGATTCCGTTGAGCTGTTGCACCAGAGCGATCCCGATCGCGGCAAGACCCACCACAACCTCCGCGGCCAGAATTCCGAACACCCATTTGAACGCTGATTGCGTTTTGGGGTGAGCCAGCTTCTGCGGATCCACTGTGTAATGCCCGTGCCGGCCGCCAGCGAGCTTGTCGAGGTCCATCCCGATGATCTTGAACGATTGCATATCTCAAGAGTATTCGGGCCCGAATAGCCGCCGGCACTGAATCCGTACATCATTTGGTTGATTCTTAGGCAGGTTCTTGGCTGGGGTAGAACTGCGCTAAGCTGAGTTCTGCTCCGGCTGAGCAATGCTCGGCTTGGTAGCGATGCGGGCGTAGCTCAATGGTAGAGCGCTAGCTTCCCAAGCTTGATACGCGGGTTCGATTCCCGTCGCCCGCTCCAATTTTTCCCGGTCCGGCCCATTTTTTGCGGCCCTCGCCACCACTTCGAAGCACAGAGTCGCCCTTTCCCAACCCAAAAACCTGCAGGCACCCCGTGACCGAGCATCTGCCCCGGCCTTCCAGCCCAGTTGCTCCCAGAGGCCTCGACGGTTCCCCGGCGTGTCGTGGCAACACGCCGTCGCACTTTGGGCGGGAGGGACAGCAACTGGGCCGGAAGGTCAGCAGAGAACGGCCGACGGCGTGCCCAGACTGGGCTCGTACCAACCGTTGCGCGCGGGCACTAGTGCGCCGAAGCCGTCGGAACGCTCCCGCTAACCCTCCGCTGAACAATTCGGATCCGCGGGCGTCGAGTGAATTCAACACTCAGTTTCAGCTCGCCGCGACGCGCCAGCAACACTCCGATCACCAAAGCTGCGAGCGCGGGAACCCCGCCAGCAATAGCTAGGGCCAGGTGCGGGCCAAAGTGCTCGGCGAGCCAACCCATCATGGGCCCACCAATGGCCTGACCGCCGATGAGGACCATAATGTATAGGCTCATCACCCGGCCTCGAATCATCATGTTGGCACTGATTTGTACCAGCTGGTTGGCCGCGGTGAGGAACATCAAGCAGCAGAACCCGGAAAGCGCCATCACCACACCGAAGAACGGCATGGACGGTGCAGCTGCGGCCAGCAACAGGGCCAAACCGTAGGCCCCGGCGGCTACCACCACTGAGCGTAAACGTAAGTGCCGGCGTCGTGCGCTCATCACCGCACCCACCAAGGCGCCAGCGGCAACCAAGGCGTTCAGCAGGCCGTAACCACCTGCACCGAAAGCGAAGACGTTGTTAGCGAAGGCGGCGAGCAGTACCGGCAGGCTCATGGCGAATACTGAGACGAAACCAGCCATCAACCACGGCCAATAGATGGTGGGTTTGGACAAGGCGTAGCGGAGACCTTCTTTGAGCATGCCTTTGCGTTTGGGGGCGGGCACCGCAATCATCAACTGATCCCGCCGCAAGGAGCTGAGCATCACCACGGTGAACGCACATGCTGCGGCGTTGGCTACAAAGGCCCAGCCGCCACCCACTGCTAGGAGCAGCCAGCCAGCCAGTGCGGGCCCAATCAGGCCGCCGAGCTGAAAAATTGTGGAATTCACCGAAATCGCGTTTCGCAAATACTTGGGGCCAACCAGTTCATTGACAAACACTTGACGGGCTGGCTGATCAAGCACTGTGACAAAGCCGAGTATCAGGGCAATCACGTAAATGTGCCAGACCTGCAGGTTCCCAGTCAGGGCCAGAACTGCAAGAGCGGCAGCCAAGAACCCGGCCACCACTTGGCACAGGATGAGAATTTTCCGTTTAGGGAAACGGTCGGCAATCATCCCACCCCATGGGCCTAGGACCAATGACGGCAAGAATTGTAGGGCAACGGTAATACCCACTGCGGTGACGGACCCGGAGAGCTGCAACACCAGCCAGTCCTGAGAAATGCGCTGCATCCACAGTGCAATGACCGATACAAAGTGGGCGATTGCGAAGAGCTTGAAGTTGGGGACTTTAAGCGAGTTGAAGGTTTGACGCCATGGGAGGCGTTCAGTAACGACGGCGATGGGCTGGGTCAGGGATGCCGTTGCGGGCTGCGGGGGTGCCACAGGGGTTCCTCTGGTGGAAATTTTTGGGGACAATTCAAGGCTAGTTATAGCCGGAGTAATTGCGTAGGCTTATTCACCGTATAAGACTCATAAAGAATCGCAATAAGTCCCGCACAACGTTGTGGGGTACTGATGGGACGGGGAAGCGCATGAGTGAGCAGTTATATGATCCGGCTCAGCTCAAGAGTTTTTTGACCGTGGCGGAAACACTGAGTTTCACCCGGGCGGCTGAGAAGTTAGGCCTGGCCCAGCCCACCGTGAGCCAACATGTGCGCAAACTCGAGCAAGCCGCCGGCCGCAATCTGGTGGTGCGGGATACGCGTGATGTCCGGCTCACTGATAACGGTGATGCCATGGTTGGTTTTGCCCGCACCATTCTGGCGGCGCATGAAAACGCTGCCCGCTATTTCACGGGATCTGCCATGCGTGGGCGGTTACGTTTTGGCACAGCGGATGACCTCGCGATCACCGGCCTCCCGCGCATCCTACGGGATTTCCGCCAGCTGTACCCAGAGATCAACTTGGAGCTCACGGTGGGCCAAAGCAACCAGTTGTACCGGCGGCTCAAGGCTGGTCAGCTGGATTTGGTGTTTGTGAAATGGGTAGCCGGGGCCAAAGAAGGCGCCGCTGTGAAACATGATTCCTTCACTTGGGTGGGGCTTGAACAAACACAGCTTGAGCCGGGCCGGCCCGTTCCCATGATCACTTACCCGGCACCGAGTTTGAGCAGAAAACTTGCCATCGATGCGCTTGAACAAGCTGGCCGCACGTGGCGGATCACGTGCACCACTAAACAAATCAGCGGCGTCTTGGCTGCTGTGCGGGCAGGCTTGGGTGTGACTGTAATGCCGTCGTCGTTGGTTCCGGACGATCTGCGCATCATCACCCAACGCTTTGAACTCCCGCCGGTGGGAGACGTGGATTTCACCCTCATCAGCAATCCGCACGCCAATAAGGATGTTGTGGACGCCCTGGGCCGCGCCATTTTGGGCCGTACGCTGAACCGCAGCCACTAACTACTCCTCCACTGGAGACAATGGACACTATGAGCGATCTGAACGGCACCATCATGGGCGAGGACGGATTGGCCCGCCCGCCATGGGCTGCCACCGACCCGCTACTGCGCGAGTATTACGACGCCGAATGGGGCATGCCCGTCCGGGACGAGCAGGGCATGTTTGAGCGGCTGAGTTTGGAAGCGTTCCAGGCGGGGCTTTCGTGGGCAACGATCTTGCGCAAACGCCCAGCGTTCCGGGCGGCTTTCGCTGATTTCAACCCGGAAGTGGTGGCAAAATACACGGACGACGACGTCCAGCGGCTTTTGCAAGACGCCTCCATTGTCCGTAATCGGCTTAAGATTTTGGCGGCCATCACTAATGCGAAAGCCACCATTGCCCTGCGCGAGGAGGGTGGTTTGGTGGATTTTGTGTGGTCCTTCCAACCCGCGGAAACTCCGCAGCCCAAGCATGCTTCCGAGATTCCAACACAGTCTCCGGAGTCCATTGCATTGTCTAAGGCACTGCGCAAAAAGGGCTTCGCTTTTGTTGGCCCCACCACTATGTACGCGTTGATGGAAGCGGTGGGAATGGTGGACACACACCTGATGGATAGCCATCGGCGTGGCAGCTCTGGCGTGTGGCTGGTGTGAGTTCAGTTTTCACTGCGACCTTGCCGATCAACGGGCGAATGGACGTTGCCGCCATGATGCAGTCGCTGAGCAATCACGCGCTGCCGAGCGGGGAGATCTGTGATCCCGGCTCAGCTCAGCACACCCGAATGCTGCCGGTGGGAACTTCCATGGCGCACGTCAGCGTACGCCTGAGCCCTCGCGAGGTTGAATTCCAGGCCGAACTGGCGCAGCCTGCTCCAAAGCAAGGGCTCAACCCCATAGAGGTAGAGCAAGCCGTACGCTGGTGGCTGGATGTGGACACCGATGTGACAAGCATTGAGCGGTATCTGAGCGAGGATCCCCTGCTCGCCGCCCTGATCGAGCAGCGGCCAGGCATTAGGATCATGCGCTACGTCAACGGTTTTGAAGCAGCGATTGTCACCGTTTTAGGTCAGCAAGTGTCCTTGGCGGCGTGCCGGACTTTTGGTGGCAGGCTGCTCGCCGCATACGGCACGCCCTTTACAAGCCCCACCGGGATGACGCTGATGGCGTTTCCGAAACCGGACACACTGGCGGCGATACCGGAGGACGAACTGCGGGCAATCCTTGGCATCACCGGTTCGCGTGCGCGGACGGTAACGGCCGTGGCTCGCGCCTTCGCGAGTGGGCTTCAGCTCGCCCGCCCGGAGCCGAACACCAGCCCGAACACCAGCCCGGGGCCTACAAAAGCAGCCCAGCAAGAGGTACGCGAACAACTTTTGGCGATTCCCGGCGTCGGACCCTGGACAGCTGATTGCTTGGCGCTGCGCGTGATGGGTGACCCGGACGCGTTTACGCCGGGTGATTTGGTGCTGCGGCGGGCGCTCGGAAACATTACTGTGCCAGCCGCCACCAAACGCGCGGAAGCGTGGAGCCCGTGGCGAGCCTATGCACTCGCGCAACTTTGGGCCTCGGCGCTCACCTAAGCGTCACCGGGCTGTCTGCCATCTCACAGACGCGTTGATGCCCGGAGGGTTAGACTTGATGCGTTATGAATCGCACAATGTTCAAGTCCAAGATCCACCGCGCAACGGTCACCCACGCAGACCTTCACTACGTTGGGTCAGTCACTGTTGACTTGGACCTGTTGGAAGCGGCGGACATCCTCCCCGGCGAGCTGGTCTCGATCGTAGACATCACCAATGGCGCTCGCCTCGAGACCTACACCATTGCTGGCGAGCGCGGTTCTGGAGTGATCGGGATCAATGGCGCGGCCGCCCACCTGATTCATGAGAACGATCTGGTTATCCTCATTACCTACGCGGCCATGACCACCGAAGAAGCCACGGCGTATCAGCCCAAAGTGGTGCATGTGGACAAGGACAACAAGATTGTCCAGCTAGGCAATGACCCTGCCGAGAGCATCACCCCGGACCTACTGCGCCCTCCGCACGCGCTCAACAACGCTTCACTGAACTAATCAGATTTAACGCACTGGCCCTGCGCTAGCTAGGGTAAAGAGGTGCTGCAGGTACTCTCCGGCTTTTTCATCGTCTGGGCCATTATTGGCGTGGGCTACTTCATTGGGCGCCGGAACGTCCTAGGCAACAACGCCGGGCAGGTGTTAAGCCGCCTGGCGTTTTTTGTGGGAAGCCCCGCATTGCTGTTTGAGACACTCAGCAAGGCAGATCTCAAAGCTGTATTTGCCCAACCGCTTTTGGTGGCTGCAGTCAGTGCCGTGGGCACGGCACTTCTGTTTCTGCTGGTCAGCAGACTATTTTTCAAGCGGAGCCTTCCAGAGACTCTCATCGGCTCCATGTCTTCTTCGCTAGCCAACTCGGCCAACTTAGGCATCCCCATCGCCGTGTTTGTTTTGGGTGATGCCAGCTACGTGGCGCCGCTGCTCATTTTCCAGTTGGCCTTTTTTACGCCGGTTTACTTGATGGTTTTGGACGCGGCAACCAATGCGGAAATGGCCCGTTCACGAGCTACAACGGACAGCGCTGGTACTCGCCGAAGCGCGCTGCGCTCCACACCGCTGATGTTTTTGTTGATCATTGTCCGCAACCCGATGATCATCGGTTCCGCTCTGGGACTACTTGCGGCGGCTTACAAATGGACGCCGCCGGAACTGATCCTGGAGCCCATCCACCTCATTGGCGGGGCGGCCGTGCCAGCCATGCTCTTGTCGTTTGGTATGTCGCTCAACGGGACCAAACCGCTTCAGGCGTCCGAGGGGCGACGCACAGACACCCTGGTGGCCAGTGCGTTCAAACTTTTTCTGCACCCGCTGCTTGCGTTGGTGTTTGCCCGCTTCGCTTTGAACCTCGAAGGTCACGCACTCTTCGCCGCAGTGGTGGCAGCAAGTTTGCCGACTGCGCAAAACGTTTTTGTGGCAGCTACCAGGTACCAAAAGGGAGTGACGGTGGCGAAGGACGTTGTCCTGATCACCACCGTCCTCGCCGTTCCCGCGATGCTGGGCATCGCGGCGTTACTCGGTTAAGCGGGCTACTCGGTTAGGCAGGCTAAGCACCCAGCCCTGCAGCCTTGGCTAGCAACTCCACCGAACGCAAACGGTCCTCAGTGGTGTTGGCCTGATGAGCCACAATGAGCTCGTCGGCGTTGGCGTGCTTGGCGAATCCTTCGAGGTACTCCACCACGGTTTCCGGTGTTCCCACTGCCGAATAAGTCATCATTTGCTTGATGTGTTGACCCTGCGGGGAATCCAAAACCATGTCCGCCTCGTCATCGGTGAATTCGCGTCCAGCACCGAAGAACAATGACACCCGGGCGCGCATGGTGGCCTGAATCAGCTGGTGCGCGTAGCTTGCCTCGTCGGCTGCAACCACGTTCGCCCCGGCAATAACGTACGGTTCGGCCAAGTGCTCTGACGGTTTGAACTCGCGACGGTACGCGGCCACCGCATCCTGCAAAGCGTTTGGTGCAAAGTGGGAGGCAAAGGCATAGGGCAAACCCAGCGCGGCGGCCAGCTTTGCGCCAAAGAGCGAGGATCCAAGAATGTACAGCGGCACATTGGTGCCCTTACCCGGGGTGGCTTCTACCCCCTTGATCAGAGTTGGACCGGTCAGGTAGCCCTGCAGTTCTTGAACATCCTGCGGGAAAGAGTCGGCGGACATGGGGTCGCGGCGCAGCGCACGCATGGTGTTCTGATCGCTGCCCGGCGCACGGCCCAGTCCCAGATCAATACGCCCCGGGTGCAGGGTCTCCAAGGTTCCGAACTGCTCGGCAATGGTCAGCGGCGAGTGATTGGGCAACATAATCCCACCGGCGCCCAAGCGAATTGTGGAAGTATTCGCGGCCACGTGAGCAATGAGCACGCTCGTAGCGGAGGAGGCAATGGACGACATGTTGTGGTGCTCCGCGTACCAAATACGCTTGTAGCCCAGTGTCTCTGCGAGCTGCGCCATGGCGACGCTTCCGGCCAAACTCTCCCGCGCCGTCTGGCCCTTCCCAATGGTTGCAAGGTCCAGGATGGATATCGGCAAAGTCACGGCACAAGCCTTTCAAAAACACGTTGAATAAGTCGCCAACCAGTTCCGGCAGCCACGGAAGGCATAACCCCACAGCCGCCATTCTTATTTCCGAATGCGTCGAAGAATGTGACTGTCCGCGTCCTGAGGTGAACTGCCATGACTCCGCGTATCGCCGGGTTGCGGGCCCATTGATTCGCCCCGCACCGCTAACGGATAGTTGCTGCAACGCGCACGTTTCCCACTTATCACTGCAAACTTCTGAGGAGGAGTTATGGCTATCGAGTCCAAGCCCACCGCTTTTATTTCCATCGCAATCGCAGCCCTTGTGGGGCTGACTGCCTGCTCTGATCCTGGCGCGTCGGCGGCTAGCCCGGCGTCGTCGCAGGCCGTCACGGCAGCCGGCAAAACATTCAACCTAAGTCCCGAGCAAAACCGTCCAGCCGTGAGGGTCGATCCGGCAGCCGCAGCATTGGTGCCGGCCGCGATTAAGGCCGACGGCAAACTCACCGTGGTGACCACCGGCGGTACGGCACCGCTGAGCCTGTTCGCTACGGACAACAAAACTCTCATCGGCTCCGAGGTAGACATTGCCTACGCCGTGGGTGAGGCGCTGGGGCTGAAGGTTGAAGTCCTGCCGGTAGCCTGGGCCGACTGGCCGCTGGGCGTGGAATCAGGCAAGTATGAGGCGGTTCTGTCTAACGTGACTGTCACCGAGGCGCGGAAGGAAAAGTTCGATTTCGCCTCCTACCGCAACGACCTGTTGGGCTTCTACGCCAAGTCAGATTCCACCATCGGCATCATCAAAGAAGCCAAGGATGTGGCCGGCAAAAAGATCATCGTGGGCTCCGGAACCAACCAGGAAGCCATCTTGATCCGCTGGGATGAGGAGAACAAAAAGAACGGTTTGGCTCCGGTTCAGTTCCAGTATTACGACGACGACTCGGCCTCAAGTTTGGCCCTCCAGTCCGGACGTGCGGACCTGACCTTCGGTCCCAACGCGGCCGCCGCTTACAAAGCGGCGAAGGACGGAAAAACGAAAGAGGTGGGCACCCTCAATGGCGGGTGGCCGCTGACAGCTCAGATCGCGTTCACCACTAAGAAGGGCAATGGTTTGGCAGGGGCCGCTGAGGCTGCGTTGAATCACCTGATCCAAGACGGGACGTACACCCAGATTTTGGACCGCTGGGGCTTGGGCTCCGAAGCGATCCAGAAGTCTGAGCTGAATCCGCCGGGACTGCCGAAATCCTAAGGATGTAGGCATTCCGCGTCACATAAGGGCACGCACTAAGGGTAGGGGCTCCCCAGCCCCTACCCTTAACCACGTGACTTTGACTAAGATTCGCACCGCCGCCGCGACTACGTTTGCCGCCGCCGGTGTTTTGATTGCTCTTGCTGGTTGTTCCGGTTCTGCCACCAGCACCGCCACCTCAACCTCCCCGGCAGCATCGGCCACAGCCACCGCCACCAGCACTGCCGCAGCTGACGGTCCCTGCACCGGTGTGAAGGTGATTGTGGATTCCGCTTCGTTGAAGCAGTCCGCCGCTAACACCTCCGTGTGCGTCCCGGCAGATGGCCCCGTCCTAGCCTCGGCAGTGTTGAGCCAAGCGCAGGTGAAGATCGAGGGCACCGCGAAATACCCCACGAGTTTTGCCTGCCGCGTCAACGGTGTACCTGCCGCGGATCTGGACATTAAGCACAAGGGCGGCACCATCCGCGAAGCGTGCGACGACAAGAACACCGTCTCCTACTGGGCACTGTGGGTGAAGCCCGCGGACGGCAAGTGGGGTTACGCCCAAGAGGGTCTGGATACTCTCAAGCTCACCACCGGTCAGAGCCTCGAACTGCTCTACACGGTAGATAACGAACCGGCCGCCCCCGCGGCATGATGTTCCGGCCCGCGCCGTTACGAGCCGCTGCGGCGCTAGCTGCCGTTTTCATTGCGGCGCGGGTCGTCTACCGTGTCCTCTTTAATGGGGCTGGGCTCGGCGCCGGTTTGGGGACACCGGTTTTGCTGGACCTTCCGGCGTTCCGGCTTCCCGCCCCGTATGCGCACGTAATTTTTCTGGGCCCAGTCACTGCACAGGGACTCTGGCAGGCGGTGTTGTCCGCGTTGCCGATTGCGTTGATGATCCTCGCTTTTGGTGTGCTGAACTCCGTAGTGGACATCTCGCGGGGCTTTGTTTGGCTGGCCCGCGGCGGACCCTTGCAGGGTATGGCGCGGATGCTGGTGGTGGCGTGGGCTGCGTTGCCGGCTTTGGCCAGCGCCGTTGCTTCGGTGCGGTTGGCGTTTCGTTTGCGCGGTGAACGTTTTGGCCCGCGCGCCCTGGTGCCGATTCTTGAACGCACCCTTGAACACGCCAGCAGGGTGGCCGCCGCACTGGAACTGCGCGGCTTTGGTGCCCGCTTTTCAGGACAAAATACGTACGACGGCGTTGAGCCAGTTCTGGTTCGTAATGCTGAGTTCCGGATCAGTTCAGCAAGCATCAGCGTGGCCGGCTTTGTGCCGCCCCGCGGTACCGTCACGGTCATCACTGGGCCCACAGGTTCAGGAAAATCAACGATTCTGCGCGGAATTTCAGGGTTGCTGACGCACGTTGACGGTGGTTCCCTCTCCGGCGAGGTCCTCATCGCCGGACAGGACCGGGTAGCCGCGCCGCCGCGAGAGACTGCCGGAAGTGTCGGCGTCGTGCTTCAAAATCCGCGGGCCGCTTTCGCCACTACTCAGGTGCGGGATGAGATTGGTTTGGCGCTTGAGTTGCGGCACGTGCCAGCCGCTGAGTCGCGGGCCCGGGTTCTCGAGGTGGCCTCCGGTATCGGCGTTACGCATCTCTTGGACCGGGATGTCTCTACTCTTTCGGCGGGCGAGGCAACACTTGTGGCTATTGCAGCCGCCGTCGTGAATGGGCCGGAATTGTTGTTGGCGGACGAGCCGCTTGCCGATTTGGACACCGCGGCGCGGGCGCGAGTGATTGCGGTGTTGGCGTCCTTGGCGCGGGAGCACGGCGTTTGTGTGGTGGTGGCGGAGCACCGGGCTCACGCGCTGATTCCAGTAGCCGATGCGTGGTGGCGGATGGAGGGCGGTTCGCTGGTACCGGGTGAGGCGCCTGATGTTGCTGCCACGGCTGCAGTTTCCCCTACTGTTCCTCCGGCCCCCTTGGCTTCCCCAGTGTTGACCGTGGCCGGCCTGAGCGTGGAGCACAAGGGCGCCCGGCTGGTTCGGGACGCCGCGCTGAGTCTGAACGCGGGCGAGATCGTGGCGCTCGTGGGGCCCAATGGCGCCGGAAAATCATCGCTGCTGGTCGAGCTGGCGCTCGGCTCTCATTCCAGCGCGCGCGTGGCCTTGGTCCCGGATGCTTCGGACGATCTCTTCACGCGGGACACGGTGGCAGGGGAGCTCCAGGCGGCCGAACGGCGCCTCAATCGCCGCTCCAAAGACTCCCCGCGCGAGCCAGGTTTCGCCGCAGCACACCTTCAGCGTCTGCGCGGAAACGCGTCCATTCCGCTGGGTTCGCAGCATCCCCGGGACCTTTCTGCGGGAGAACGTCGCGTGCTGGCTGTTGCCTTGCAATGCTTGGATTCCCCGCAGGTTTTGTTGATCGATGAGCCCACGCGCGGTTTGGACCCCACGGCCCAGGCCGCTGTTGCGGGCGCCCTTCGCACGGCCGCCGCAGACGGCGCAGCCGTTCTGATGGCCACCCATGATGCTGACTTCGCCGCCGCTCTGGGGGCCAGGGTTCTGCACATGCACGACGGCGTGGTCCCGGCATTACCGGGGATGGTCGCCACCGTGCCGGCTGAAGTTGAGATCCCCGCCCCGTGCACCCCTGCTCTAGCCGCGCCAGCAACTCGACTCCCAGCAACGCCACGGCCAGCACGTACCGGCTTGTCAGGAACCAGCTTGGCGCTCCCCCGCGGTGCGCAATTCGCGGTCCTCGCCGCCGCCAATCTCGTGGCTCTAGCCGCGTTTTGTTGGCCGCTGCTGGCCGCCGCGCTCCCGGACGATGCCACAGCTGCGCTGCCTTTCGCGGCCTTGGCCATCGCGCCCGTGGCGGCGATCGCCGTCGTCGTTTCACTCGATGGTTCGGTGCGGTCCGCGCATACCGTGGCGCTGCTGGGAGTGTTGGCCGCGGTGGGTTCCGCGGTGCGGGTGGCGAGTACCGGCGTTGGCGGTGTGGAGGCTGTGTTTATCCTGCTGATCCTGGCCGGACGGGCTTTTGGTGCGCGTTTTGGTCTGCTGCTGGGGGCCGCGACGATCGCGCTTTCGAGTGCCCTGTGGGGTGGGTTGGGGCCGTGGACGCCGTTCCAAATTTTCGCGTGCGCGTGGGTCGGCGCCGGCGCTGGTTTACTCCCCCGGCAGGTGCGCGGCAAGGCCGAACTGTGGATGCTGGCCGGGTACGGGATTGTGGCGTCGTACCTGTTCGGGCTGCTCACCAACCTGTGGTTTTGGCCGTTCGCGGTGGGCACCGGAACCGGGATTTCTTACGTTGCGGGCGCACCGCTGAGCACTAATCTGAGCAGTTTCCTGCTGTATTCACTCTTAACTTCGACGGCGGGATGGGACACCCTGCGCGCCGTCACCACGGTGATCGGCGTCGCCGTGGTGGGCCGCGCCGTACTGGCCGCGCTGCGGCGGGCCAAACCCGTCACGGCGTAGCGGCGCGCAGCGCCCTACACCTTGAAGTACTTGGCCTCCGGGTGGTGGAACACAAAGGCGTCAGTGGACTGCTCGGGGTGGAGCATTAGCTCGTTGCTCAGCACCACGCCCATGCGCTCCGGCTTGAGGAGTTCGGTGACTTTGCGGCGGTCCTCCATGTCCGGGCAGGCCGGGTAACCCAGCGAGAAACGGGCACCCCGGTAGTCGAGTTTGAAGTATCCGGCGGTTTCCTTGGGTTCCTCGGCGCCGAAGCCCAGCTCTTTGCGAATACGCGCGTGCCAGAATTCGGCCAGCGACTCGGTCAGTTGCATCACCAGACCATTGAGCTCGTAGTAATCCCGGTACTGGTTGGCGGCGAACATCTTGGAGGTGAACTCTTCGATCTTCGAACCGGCGGTGACCAGCTGAACCGGCAGAACATCAATCTGCCCGGACTCGCGGGACCGCACAAAGTCGGCCAAGCACAAGTGCCGGTCGCGGCGCTGACGCGGGAAGTTAAAGCGCAAACGCTCGGTGCCAATAAGCCCTTCGGAACCACCATCGGGGGCGAGCAGACCGGGAGTGCCGAGTACGCCGTCGGGGTCTTCACCGTGATGCAAAACCACCACATCTTCCCCTTCGGCCACCACGGGGAAGTAGCCGTACGCCACGGAGGCGTCCAACATTCCCTCGGCCAGAATCCGGTCCAGCCAGTAGCGCAGACGCGGGCGGCCTTCGGTCTCTACGAGTTCCTCATAGGAAGCGCCGTCCTCGCCGCGGCCGGGTTTCAGACCCCACTGGCCCATAAACGTGGCGCGCTCATCTAAGAAAGCAGAGTAGTCGTTGAGCGCAATGCCGCGCACAATCCGGGTTCCCCAGAACGGTGGCGCGGGCACCACATTGTCCACAACGACGTCGGACCGGCCGGGCATCGCCTCCGGCTCGGTGACCGTAAACGACGGACCAGAGCGGTGGATGCGTTTCTTCAAAGGCGGCAGGCCAACCTCGTCAGGATGAGCGCCCCGCGCGATCGCCACGAGCGGTTCCATGAGCGCAAGCCCCTCAAAGGCGTCCTTCGCGTACCGGACGGTGCCCTCAAACTGTTCGGCGAGATCCTGCTCAACGTAGGCGCGCGTCAGGGCGGCGCCACCCAAAATGACTGGCCACTTTTTGGCGAGGCCGCGGGATTGCAGCTCGGCGAGGTTTTCCTTCATCACCACTGTAGATTTCACCAACAGGCCGGACATACCAATGACGTCCGCGTTGTGTTCCTCGGCGGCGGCCATGATCTCGGCGATGCCCTGCTTGATGCCGATGTTGATGACCTTGTAACCGTTGTTGGTCAGGATGATGTCCACAAGGTTTTTGCCGATATCGTGGACGTCGCCGCGAACCGTGGCAATCACCATAGTGCCTTTGCCGGAAGAGTCAGACTTCTCCATGTGCGGTTCCAAAAGCGCCACGGCGTTCTTCATCACCTCAGCGGATTGCAGCACAAACGGCAACTGCATTTCGCCGGCGCCGAAGCGCTCACCCACCACCTTCATCCCTTCAAGGAGGTGATCATTGATGATGCCCAGCGGGGTGAGGCCTTCGCTGCGGGCCAAGTCCAGGTCCGCTTCCAGGCCCTTACCTTCGCCATCGATGATCCGGCGCTCAAGCCGGGCACCGGTGGGCAGCGCGGCGAGTTCCGCGGCTCGCTGATCCTTCAGCGCTGCAGTGTCCACGCCGGCGAACATGTCCAGCATGATGGCCAGCGGATCGTAAGTGGTGTTGCCGTCAGCGTCGTATTCGCGGCGGTCATAGACCAGGTCTAGGGCAACCTTGCGCTGCTCTTCGGGGAGGGATGCGAGCGGGACGATCTTGGCGGCGTCGATAATTCCGCTAGAAAGCCCGGCTTGGACGGCTTCGTGCAGGAAGACGGAGTTCAGGACCACGCGGGCCGCCGGGTTGAGGCCGAAGGACACGTTGGAGACACCGAGGGTGGTGTTGATTCCGGGGTATTTTGCAGTGATTTGGCGGATCGCTTCGATAGTTTCGATGCCGTCGCGGCGGGTTTCCTCTTGGCCGGTGGCCACCGGGAAGGTGAGGCAGTCAACGATGATGTCCTCAACCCGCATGCCCCATTCACCCACCAAGGCGTCGATCAGGCGCGAAGCGATGGCCACTTTGCCGTCCGTGGTGCGGGCCTGGCCGGATTCGTCGATGGTCAGGGCGATCACCGCGGTGCCGTGCTCTTTGACCAGCGGCATGATCCGGGCAAAGCGACTATTGGGTCCGTCACCGTCCTCGTAGTTCACCGAGTTGACCACCGGGCGTCCGCCGATGAGTTCCAATCCGGCTTGCAGTACGGGAGGTTCGGTGGAGTCGATAACCAGCGGGAGGGTGGATGCTGAAGCGAAACGGGAAACGATTGACTTGACGTCTGCAACACCGTCGCGGCCCACATAGTCAATGCAGACGTCCAAAAGGTGCGCACCAACGCGAATTTGTTCGCGCGCAATGTCCACGCAGTCATCCCAGCGTTCCTCAAGCATGGCCTGCCGGAATGCCTTGGATCCGTTAGCGTTGGTCCGCTCCCCGATAGCCAGGTAGGAGGCGTCCTGCTTGAAATTCACGTGCTGGTAGAGCGAAGAAACGCCAGCTTCCCGTTCAGCAGGAACGCGGGCCGGCCCCTCCTTGGGTGTCCCGGACTGCGTCCGGAAGGGTTCCAAACGTTCGACGACGGCGGCCAGGTGTTCCGGCGTCGTACCGCAACAGCCACCCACCAAACCGATACCGAATTCGCGGACGAACTGTTCGTGGGCGGTGGCCAGTTCCGCGGGTGAGAGCGGGTAGTGCGCGCCGTTGGGGCCTAGGACCGGGAGTCCGGCGTTGGGCATACAGGCGATCGCTACGGAGGACTGCTTGGAGAGGTGGCGGAGGTGTTCGCTCATCTCGGCCGGGCCGGTGGCGCAGTTCAGGCCGATCGCGTCCACGCCGAGGGGTTCCAGCGCGGTGAGGGCGGCGCCGATTTCCGAGCCCATAAGCATGGTTCCGGTGGTTTCAACCGTGACTTCAACGAAGATCGGCAGGCGGACGCCGCGGGTGACGATCGCTTGCTTGCAACCGTTAACTGCAGCCTTAGTTTGGAGAAGGTCTTGGCTGGTTTCGATCAGGAAAGCGTCCGCGCCGCCGTCGATCAGGCCCGCCGCTTGCAGCGCGAAGGTCTCTTTGAGATTGGCGTAACTCGTGTGGCCCAGGCTGGGGAGTTTGGTGCCGGGGCCCATGGAACCGAGGACCCAGCGCATGCGGCCGTCTTTGTCTTCGGCAGCTTCCGCACGTTCGCGGGCAATCCGGGCGCCCTTTTGGGCGAGTTCCTCGATGCGGTCCTCGATGCCGTAGTCCGAAAGGTTGGACCAGTTGGCGCCAAAGGTGTTGGTCTCCACGGCGTCGATGCCGGTGGCGAAGTAGGCGTCGTGAATGTCGCCGATGACGTCCGGGCGGGTCTCGTTGAGGATCTCGTTGCAGCCCTCAAGGTTTTGGAAGTCCGTTTCCAGCTTCAGATCACGGGCTTGGAGCATGGTGCCCATGGCGCCATCGGCAATAACCACCCGGGTGTTCACCGCATCAAGCAGGGCCTGGGCGCGGGCCGGGCGGGGAACAGTATCGATGTCTAGCGCAAAACGAGGCATGCCAACAGGTTACGTGTGGTGGTGGGCGCGATGCGATGTGTGTCCATGTGCTACGACGGGGGGTGCGGCGTGGAAGTATTCACATATGACTTTCGATAATGATGTTGCCAATGTTCCAACGCCACAGGATGCTCCCGTTGAAACTGAGGCCACTGCCCGAAATTGGGATCACATCGGCGCCATCATTCTCGATGCCGCCTTGCAGCGGCGGCAGAACTATCACGCAACGGTCCGGCCCCGCGTTCTTACCCTGATCGAGGCATGGCCGGACGCTGCCACCACCAGCGGATTCAGGGCACACCTCGATGGCGGGACACTCTCCGAGGTTATCGACTGGCCATCACCCGGCCGGCTGGCACAAGTAGATGACATGACGGCCGTACTGGAGAGCCAAAGAATTGAGACTGTCGCCGAACTCCGCGCAGCCTTTGACGACGACGCCAAAGGCGCGGACCTCCGCGAGGCCATGGGAGCCGTGATGCATGTCAGCCCCAAAACCCTCGACTATATCGAGGCACTCAGCCAAGAACCAGCGAACGCAGTCGAAGAATAGAACCGGCGTACTTCAAACGGTCGACGGTGACCCGGAGGTAGTCGGTGGCGCTACCCACCCCAACGCCGGACCTAACTTCTCAGCAATGTCCGTCAGGATCTGCACGTAATCCTCGTGCTCAAAACTGAATGGCAACGCAAACGCCACCTCGTCTACTTCCCGGAAGCCGGCGTGCGCGTAAAGCTGCTCCGCGATCTCGGCAGACGTGCCGATCAGATCGGCTGCGAACATCATGCCCCGTGGGCCCTGAGGCGTCAGGGTTCGCGGGGTTCTTTCGTCAACGTACCGCTGGTACTTCTCGCGCTGTTCCGGGGATGCAGAATCGGTAAGAATGACCACCAGGCCTTGTGATACTCGAGCGCCGGAATGCCCAGCATCGGCCGCAGCCTTCCGGAACGCCCGGACCTGCGATTGCTGCACCAGAGCAAAGTCAGGTTCCTGATCAGGGCTGGGGAAGATCACGCTACTGGAGAGCAAATTGAACCCGTTGGCCCCAGCCCATACGGCGGACTTCAAACTGCCAGCCCCGTACCAAAGCCGCTCACGCAAACCTGCGGAGTGCGGCTCAACCCGGCGCGAAAACTCCTCCACTACACCTTGTTTGCCGGAGAATTCGCGGACCGGTTCTCCGGCGACCAACCGCGCAAAGCGTTCAACCCGGGCGTAACTGAAATCTTCGACGTCGGCGGTGTCCGGGTAGAGCTCATGCTTAAGGGTGTCGAACTGCATCGGCTCCCCCACACTCACCCCGGGATTGATCCGGCCGCCGGACAGCACGTCCACAGTGGCCAAATCCTCTGCGAGCCGCAGCGGGTTCTCCCAACCCAAAGGCGTCACCGCGGTGCCCAGCTCGATGCGGGAGGTCCGCTGACTCGCCGCAGCCATCACAGCCACAGGGGACGAGATCCCAAATTGCAGGTGCCGGTGACGCAACCATGCGCTGTCGAAGCCAAGCTTCTCGCCCAGTTCAATAATCTGCAAGGTCGATTCGTGCCCAGCCGCCGGGTCCGCCGGATCAAACAACCCGATGGTCAGGAATCCAAGCTTGTGTAGCGGTTGGGATTTTTCAGGCATGGGATTCCTTCTCTCAAAAACTGCTGTCACTATTGAGACTAAGCCAAATTACAACCACTGCTCCCACACGGCCAGCTCAAGTCGCGCCACCCCCGCGTACGGATCCCCGGCTAAAGCGTCACCCGCGGAAAGGTCGACGACGGCACTTACTTCGCCGCCGTCGTCGAACCTTCCGAAGAAATCAGCCCAAGACATTAGGCACGAACCGTCTCAACCACATCAGCCGAACGGACCGGGGTGGCCAAGCCCAGGTTCTCGCGCAACGTGGACCCCGCATACTCGGTGGGGTACACGCCGCGCTCCTGCAGCTCCGGGACCAGGTGGTTCACGATGTCGTCCAATCCGCTGGGCACCAGCCACGGTGAAATGTTGAACCCATCCACCGCCCCCACGCGAGCGAACTCCGCCAGCTGGTCAGCAATCTCCGAGTACGAACCGGTGAAGGTCGAATCAATCCGAGCTGTCCGGGACGAAACAAACTCCCGAATGCTCAGGTTCTTATCCTTCGCCTCTGCCCGCCACTGATCAGCCAGCTGCCGCGCCTTAGCACCATGGAAACCGCTACCGCGAGTCTCCGAGGTCTCCTCAACCACAGGGTCAATGTCCGGCAACGGACCATCCGGATCGTAGCTAGACAATTCCCGGCCCCAGAACTGCTCGAGGTACGCAATGGCTTGCTGCGGGCCAATCTGCAAACTCCGCACCCATGCCTTCTTCTCGGCAGCTTCAGCAGACGTCGGCGCCAAAATGAACTCGCTCGCCGGCATGATCTGCAGCGCGTTCGCCCCACGGCCAGCCTTAAGAGAGCGCTCCACCAGGTCCTCACGGAATTTCACCGCTGCCTCAAACTTGGGGTGCGCGGAGAAGATCACGTCCGCTTGGCGGGCAGCAAAGTCGCGGCCTTCCGGGGAATCACCTGCCTGGAACAGCACCGGTCGGTACTGGGCGCTGCGCGGCAAACGTGGCGTGACGTCCACCGTGTAATGCTGGCCTTCGTGCAGTACTCGCCGGGCCGGGCCGTCAGCGGTCTCCCACGAATCCCAGATCCGCTTAGCCGTCTCAACGAACGCCTCGGCATGCTTGTACCTGTCAGCGTGATTCAGGTACCCGCCGCGCCGGAAATTGGCACCAGTCCACGCGTTGTCAGTTGTCACAATGTTCCAGGCCGCACGCCCACCAGAGATCAGATCAAGCGACGCCAAACGGTGCGCCAAGTCGGCGGGATCGTTGTAGGTGGTGTTCTGTGTGGCCACCAAACCAATGTTCTTGGTGACTCCTGCGAGCGCCGCAAGAGCGGTCTGCGCATCCGGACGGCCCACCACATCGAGGGCGTGCGGACGGCCCAAGTGCTCACGTAAACGCAGACCCTCACCCAAAAAGAATGCTGCAAATAGACCGCGCTCGGCGGTCTGAGCGATTCGTCGGAAGGATTCAAAGTCGGTTTGGGACCCTGATTCTTCAGCCTTCCAAATGGTCCCGGAGTTCACGCCTTGGAAGAAAACACCAAACTGGATTTTTCCGGACGGAACAAAAGTTCCGGCGTCGTTCTGGCTGTGCTGTGTCATGGTTTTCCCTTACTTTCC
Source organism: Pseudarthrobacter sp. J1763 (assembly GCF_050490295.1). Classification (NCBI taxonomy): domain Bacteria; kingdom Bacillati; phylum Actinomycetota; class Actinomycetes; order Micrococcales; family Micrococcaceae; genus Pseudarthrobacter; species Pseudarthrobacter sp. J1763. The sequence continues at coordinate 192,975 of NZ_JBNPEN010000006.1, forward strand.
AGCGCCAGCGGGCGCGGCGGCGGATAAAGCAGATGCGTAGCGGTTCACTGGGCGTTCAAGGCCCAGCACCTCACGAAAGGTCCCGTCCTGAATGACGTCCCGCAGTGCGCCGCGGCGCCGAAGTTCGGGCAGAACTAGGAGGCTCAGCTCCTGAAGATCAACAAAAAGATCCAGCGGGTGCAGGCGAACCCCGTCAGCAGCTGTCAACAGCTCTGCGAGGAAATCAGTCAGTTCGGCAGGCGAGCCAACAAACCGAGCCCGGCCAGATCTAGTACCGGCCACGCGCTCCGCGGCCGCTTGACCGCGCGAGTCCAGTACAACGTCCAACTCCGCAACTACGGCAACCGCGTCACCGTTAGCACCGGCGAGCCGCGCTTTGACGTCCCGCACCTCACCAACCAACAACTCCGGCGTGGGTGCTGTCACCAGCACGGCATCCACAGACTCCACAGGAATCGAGCCCTCGCCCACCAAGTCTGCCGCTGCCAGCACGGGCAATTGACCCTGGAGCGGGCGGGGAATGATGGACGGACCCTTGACCGCATACGCGTCACCGGCAAACTTGTCACCAGTCTCAAAGTCCGCATAGTGCAGTTTGTCCACGTCGATGTAACGCCCGGTGGCCACGTCACGGATCACAGCGTCGTCTTCCCAGGAATCCCACAACCGCCGGGATACCTCCACCGACGCTGCAGCTTCCTGTCCCAGCGCTGCACCGGTCACCGCGGAACGCCCGACGGCGGCAGCCGCCTCAGCTGATTCGGCGGCCGTCACAATCCACCCGGCCCGGCCACGGGAGACATAGTCCAGGCTGGCCAACTGGGTGGAGATGTGAAACGGCTCCGTATATACAGTGTCCACTTCGGGGATCACGGCGATGTTGCGGGTCACCGGACCCGCAAACGCGGCACGAAGCAAAGCGTTAGCCCGTCCCGGTGCCGGGGCGTCGGTGAAGGTGGCGGCGTGGAAGCCGGCCTGCTCTGCGGCGAGCACCGCGCGGGTGAGCTGGGCGCTGTCCCAGCCCGCGCCGTCGAGCTCTATGGCAAGAAATCCTGGCTTGTTCTTAGCGGTACTCACTTCTGTTCCTGACGTTCGTAGGGAATCTTTTCGCCTGCTTCAATGGCAACGGGCAAACGGTTTTCGGCCGGCGGTAGCGGGCACGTGGCAAGATCCGTATAGGCGCAGGGCAAGTTCACCGCCCGGTTGAAGTCCAGCAACACCGTGCCGTCCGCAGCGGGGGTCACTGACAAGGAGCGGTTGGCCGCATAGGTGGTTTTGCCGGAGGTGGCATCGGTGAAGAGCACCAAAAGTGCTCCGGCTTCGTGGCCGTTGAAGGCTGTCAGTGCCAGTTCTTGGCCGTCCAGTTCAAAGTGGATGTGTCCCGGCGCCTCATAAACGTGGTGAATGCCTTCGACGGCGGCACCCACCGTGGTGGGGCGCGGCGTCTGATACGGGACGAACTTTGCCGGGATGGCGAACGCTTCGTTGGGCGCGTAGGCGGGTGTTCCTTGGTAATGCTGAAGGAGCTCATTCTCCGGATGCCGCGGGCGCAGCACGTACTCACCGCCCCGCTTTGCCAGCTCAAGCACGCTCTCGCCGGAGGTCAGGTTGATGCCGTCACGTTCGGGAATCGGCCCAAACGTGACGCTTGTGCCGGCACCTTGGTTGAGTTCCTTGCCGTCCTGCAACAGGCTTTCGCCGGGTTCTAAAATCACCCGGACGGCATCATCCTGAACGCTCCACACCCCGGGAGCACCCTCCAGAACTGCAGGCGAGTCGCCTAACCAGTGCAGGTGAGTTACGGCCAGGAAACCATAGGGGTGGGTTCGGTTCTGTTCGTGCGCTGCGTGCCAGTGGTTCCATTCGGCAGCGAAGGAGGTGGTGGTTTCAGTCTCAACGGCGGTCATGATGCCTTCCCTGAAGCGGTTGCGGTGGCTGCGGCCTGGGTGGCTGCGAAGTTCTCTTGTGTGATGGTTTTGGATTCCGGCACTGCTTCTTCACTCAGGCCCCAACGCTGGAGAACCTTGGCGTAGGAGCCGTCTTTGATGGCCGAGTTGATGGCGTCGGTGATCACCGGGGCCAGCCCATTGCCGCGCAAGGTGGTGGCTGCAACAAGGGTTTCGGACGGCCAGCCGGCGTTGATTTTGCCCACCACTTTCAAGTCCTGCCGGGTGTTTTGCCGGTAAGTGACAGACGGGTAGGGAGCAATGTTCAGGTCTGTCCGGCCGGAGGACAGCGCCAGGATCGTGTCTGCGTCGGAGGAGTAGTACTGCAGTGTTGCAGGCGCTTTGCCCTTCGCTTCTAGCTCCTTGTTCCAGGCCAGCAGGATCTTCTCCTGGTTAGTACCGGAGCCCACTGAGACCTTCAGCCCAGAGATGTCTTCAGCGCTCTTGATGGTGTAGTTTGACGACTTTTTGGCCTCAAACCCCATAAACGCTGCACGGTAGCTAGAGAAGTCGAACAGCTTCACCCGGTCCTTGTTCACACCGACATTGGAGAACACTGCTTCGAAGTCGCCAGATTGGGTTTTCAGCGGCCAGTTCTCCCAGGACGTGACCTGCACATCCAGTTCCAAGCCCAGTTTGTCCGCCACCAGCTGCGCGAGGTCCACCTCAACACCAATGGGTGTTTTGTCATCCGTGGCGTGGAAGGACAGCGGGATGGAACCGGCGGTGGTGGCAACTGTCAGTTTGCCGTCCTTGCCGATCTTCTCCGGAACTTTGGCTGCGAGCGCTGTGTCCTTTTCCTCGCGGATGCGCTTCTGGTCGGGCGAAGTGTTGTACACAATGCCGTTGCTGGCTGCGGTGGCGGTAGAACCGCCGGCGCCGTTTCCGGCGGCCGCAGCGCCAGGGTCAGAGCAGCCAGTGAGCGCGGCGGTGCCAAGAAGTACGACGGCGGGCAGTAGCGTGAGTGCGCGGGTGCGGTTGAGAGCCATAAGAATTCCTTAGATGTTGAATGCCGGTTCGAGCACCTTGGAGAGAAAACTCCTGGTGCGTGGTTCTTGGGGATTACCGAAAATTTGTTGGGGAGTGCCCTGCTCCACGATCTGGCCTTGGTCCATAAACACCACGGTGTCCGCCACATCCTTGGCGAACCCCATTTCGTGGGTGACGATGATGAGTGTGGTTCCGGAGGTGGCGAGTTCCCGGATCACGTCCAGCACCTCGTTGACCAGTTCGGGATCCAGCGCTGAAGTGGGCTCATCAAACAGCAAGATTTTGGGATCGAGGGCCAGCGCCCGGGCTATTGCCACACGTTGTTGTTGCCCGCCGGAGAGTTGGCGGGGGTAGGCGTTTGCGCGATCTTTTAGTCCCACTCGGTCCAAGAGTTCCAGGCCACGGCGGCGCGCTTCTTCTTTGCTCCGGCGTGCCTTCCCGGGCTGACGTGCCACGACGGGTGCTTCGGCCACGTTTTCCAGTGCGGTCAGGTGCGGGAACAGATTGAAGTTCTGAAACACCATGCCGATTTCGGTGCGCTGCTTCAGAATGTCCTTCTCGCGCAGTTCGTGGAGCTTGTCCCCACGAATTTGGTAGCCGACTAGCTCGCCGTCGATGGTGATGTGACCGCCGTCGACCTTTTCTAGGTGATTGATGGTCCGCAAAAGTGTGGACTTCCCGGAACCCGAGGGCCCTACAATCACCGCAACACCGCCTGGTTCAACCGTCAGACTGACGCCTTTGAGTACTTCGGTGGTTCCGAACGATTTCCGGACCCCGTTGATCTGGACCAGACCGAGCGTTTTGGTGGGTGTTGAAGAAAGAGTTGTTGTGCTCATCAGAGGTTCCTCCGGGAGGGTACTGCCGCGTGGGTGGCGAAGAACTTTTTGGCCTTTTGCAGGGGTGTGAGAGGCAGGTTGCGCACCGCACCCTTGGAGTAGTGGCGCTCAATGTAGTACTGGAAAACGCTCAGCACGGAGGTGATCACGATGTACCAGAGGGTGGCCACAAGAAGCAGCGGCAGCACTTGTTGGGTGCGGTTGTATATCACCTGAACCGTGTAGAACAGCTCCGAATACGCCAGGACGTACACAATCGAGGTGCCCTTGACCAGGCCAATAACCTCATTGAAGGCGGTGGGCAGGATGGCCCGCATGGCTTGCGGCAGCACAATCCGGGTGGAACGGCGCCAGGCCGGGATTCCCAAAGCGGCTGCTGCTTCCAGCTGACCGTGATCCACGGAGAGAATGCCGCCGCGGATGATCTCCGCCGAATACGCGGCCTGGTTTAGAGTCAGCCCCAAAACTGCTGCTGCAAATTGGCTAATCAACGTGGTGGTTTGCATTTCAAAGAAGCGCACATCGGTAAACGGAATGCCCAGGCTGATCTTCTCGTACAGGTACCCGAGGTTGTACCAGAGGAGCATCTGCACCAGCAGCGGTGTGGACCGGAAAATCCAGGAGAACGTCCAAGACACCGTCAGTAGCAAGGGTGAAGCGGAGAGCCGCATCAGTGCCAGGACAAAACCGAGCACAAAGCCCAGCACCCCGGAGATCACGGTAAGTTTGAGGGTCTCGAGTAAACCGTTGATGACTGACTGGGCCGTAAACCATTGGGCCACCACGCCCCACTCCCAGCGGGGGTTTGTTGCCAGCGACCATGCCACAGCCAAGACACCAAGTGCCACAACCGCGGTACCCACCCAACGCCAAGGATGCTTTGCAGCCACCACACGGTAGGCGGAGTAGTCGGTGTCTACGCGGATGGAACCAGAGGAGTTGGGTTGCTCTGGTACGTGGCCGGGGCCAGTATTCGGCGCCGCTGGTGTGGGCTTGGCCGCCGCGGTCTTAACTGCTGCACTCATCAGCCACCTCGTTTCTGTAGTGCTGTCAATATCGGGTTGGCTGCAAACATAGGACCGTTTTCAAGTGGCCAGCAAGGGTCTCTGTTGCATGAGGTCACGGGGCTTCGCGGGGCGTCACATGACCATTTGTTGCCCTTTCTGACGCCTCATGACGTGCAGTTAAGCGCAGTGACTATTTGCTGTACGGGCGCCGTTTTCGGTGCCTAGCATGGGCACTTCAGCGGCTCTTCAGCCGCCGGTTCACTTTCTGGCACCACCGGCGCCAGGCCCACCCCAAGGAGCGTGTATGCCTGAGAAGATTCCGGCGATCGTTTTTATTGGTGGTGGTCCGCGCACGGCGGGAGTTCTTGAACGGATCGCCGTGAACCGGGCCGAACTCGGGGCTGGCCCCCCACGGATCCATGTGGTGGAGCCTTATGTCCCCGGCTCGGGCAGGATTTGGCGTTACAACCAAGACCCAGGCTTACTGCTGAACTCCATGGCTGCGGACATCACCATGTTCACTGACGATTCGGTGGAGTGCGCCGGACCGGTTAACCCTGGCCCCGGCCTGCTTGAGTGGGCCGCCGGTGTTCTGGACGCTTCCATCATTGACGTCCCGGATTTCACGTCCGATCTTTGGAAACAATTGCGTCAACTCACCGGCACCAGCTTCCCGTCGCGACAGTTGCAAAGCCAATACCTTGAATGGTTTTTTCGGCGTACGGCCCGGTCGCTAGATGGCGCCGTCACCATCCACCGGACCACAGCCCTCAAGATCACGGGGTCTGAGTAGTAATGGAACAGGATTGCGCGTTTAGCCCTCGACCGGGCAAGTCCCCATGGTCTGTAAGTCTTTACCCGGTTGCTCTGTGAGCGGCTGGCAGTCTGGTGCTGTGACCTGGCTGGGGTGTGACTCGCCCATGGTATTGCCTCCGCACGGAGCTTTCCGGAGTGCGCTTGCTTGGATATGTCCGCCCTGGCCGGGTCCGGCATCGGTTCTGTCTACAGCGCTGGCCTGATTAGAAGCATGCCCACCCACGCAGCGGGTGTGGCCCATTACAGACCTGCCACGCCGTAACCCACCGACGCGCTTCCATTCCCGGAACTCAGGAGGAAAAAGATGATTGTGGCAGAGCACTTCTGCTTCGTCGTAGGCATTGATACGCACGCAAAAACTCACACACTAGCCATCGTCGACACCGCAACTGGTGGAGAAATAGCGAACGAAACATTCCCTGCCAACGCAACCGGAGGCAATCGCGCCCTGTCCTGGATTCTGCGCCGCACCGAAGCTTCTCCTGAGCAGGTCCTGCTCTCCATGGAGGGAACAGGGTCGTACGGCGCGAAACTTCGGCAACAAGCCTCCGACGCCGGCTTCCAGGTCACTGAAGCTCCTGTCCCCAACCAACGGTTGGGCAGGTATCAGGGTAAGTCCGATTCCATTGATGCCACCCGGGCAGCACGAGCTATTCTCAGCATCCCTATGGACCGGCTCCGGGAACCCCGGTCCGGGCAGAACCACATGGCACTACGGATCCTCTCCAACGCACGCCGCACCATGGCACGGGAACGCACCGCAGCCATCAACGCTCTCACTGCTCTCCTGCGCGTCGTAGACCTCGACATGGATGCCCGGAAACCGTTGACCGTCACCCAGATCCAGACCATCGCAGGATGGCGGGAAAGGGACGAAGAATTCGGAGTCCAAACCTGCCGCCGCGAAGCCACACGCCTTGCGAAACAGATCCTGACCTTGCAGGAGCAAATGGCCAAAAACCACAAAGAACTCGAGACCCTTGTGCAGCAAGTTCAGCCGGCTCTTCTGAATGTCTACGGCATTGGTCCGGTGCTGGCTGCAATCATCCTCACAGCTTGGTCACACACTGGGAGGGTGCGCTCCGAGGCCGCATTCGCTGCCTTGGCCGGTACCTGCCCCGTCCCAGCATCCTCCGGCAGCAACACCAGATTCCGCCTGAACCGCGGCGGCGACCGTCAACTCAACAAAGCCATCTACACCATCGCTCTCATCAGAATGAATAGGGACCAGGCCACCAGAGACTACGTCGCCAAACGGATAAGCCAGGGCAGAACCAAAAAGGAAATCATCCGAAGCCTCAAGCGCTACATAACCCGCCAGATCTTTAGACACCTCAACAGCAAAGGTTCCGTGAACGGAAACCTTGGAGTAGTACCCGCCACTGGCTAATCCGACGACGTGGTTTTTAACAAGGCGCGCTGCCGCGGCAGTGGTTTGGTTGCTTCCAAGCCGTCGCCGGGTCTGATCGAGGATAGCGCTTGCTCCAGGCTCGCGGAATCATCAGGGTCTCGGGCACGCCCTGCTGACTGAAGCGCCAGTCCTCCGCCTCAAAACAACGCCGAATCTGCTCGGGATCGTTCTGGCCGCGGGTCAGCATCCCCTCAGCGTGCATGCGCGCGGTCTACACGAAGACGTTGATGTTCAGAGGTGCCGGCAGTGCGGGTTGCGAGGTGCGCGACTTGCACGATGACCAGCGGGGTTCGCCGGACGTCACTGGCCTCATAATCGGCGCGTTGACCTGCCCAGTTCCGCATACACCTTTTTGGGAACAGGAAAAAGTCAAGCACAATTCATGGAAAAAATGACGAAACATACAAGCTTCATTACGTCCCATCGGACAAAAAGTTGATTCATAAAATCGATCGTCTATCGTTGGTCCTAGGCCTGAAGGCGGTTCTGGCCCGGCTCCGTTCCATAGCCCACTGGGAGCATGAACGGATGCCTAACCACATCTTAATTTTGGGGGATTCATGAAAACTCTTGTCGATTCATTGAATATCGATGGTCTTAAAACAACTGGATTTGTTCACACTAATCTTGCAGCCGTTTCATCCGACGCGCTTGATGGAGACTGGCAAGACTTTGCCTCGAGCTGGTCCAACCTGCGGCCCGATACTTATATGGCAGATGGTGGAAAATACCGCTTTCGGCGGTACTCGGAGTTTTCGGTTGAGGGGACGACAGGGGCGTCGGAATTGCTCCCCCACGTGCCCTACAAGCAGGAAAAATCGGTCAATCACCTCAATGGCGGCATCGACCGGATGTATGAACCCTTTGAGGACAGTGTTGTTGAAAGTTCCAGTCTTTCGTCCGTTTTCCGGACCGTCTCCCACTATCTGGAGGCAGTGCGTCCGGGGCGCACTTGGAAGGCCCAGTGCTTCCAGAACCGTATCCTGACCAGCCAAGATGAAGTTGGGCAGCCGGCACCTGAAGGTGTGCACCGCGATGGAGTTGACTACGTTCTGACCCTGTTCGTGGACCGGGTCGGCGCGGATGGCGGCGAGAGCAGCGCCTATCTCGCGTCGGACCGCAGCAAGCTGGCCTCCACCCAGCTCAGCGAACCGGGTGAGTATCTTTTCGTGGACGACCACAAGCTGCTGCACGACGTGACTGGTCTATCTCTCAAGCCTGGTCACGACCAGGGACACCGCGATGTTCTCATCGCGATGTTCACCGATACTTCAGCGTAAGGAAGCACCGAAATTGTCGCAGCTAATTCGTTCCTTCGGTCAGCTCGAAAACGCAATTCTTGACCGCACTGACCCGGTGGTGACACTGTTCAGCGGCGGCCTGGACAGCACCTATCTGCTGTACCGCCTTCAAAAACTGGGGATGCAGAACATTCACGCAGTTTCCATCGATGTTGGTGATGTTGAATCGCACACAGGAAAACGCGAAATCGCCACTCACCTCGGCGCGACGTTCCATTCTGTCGACGCCAGGAACGAATTCATCAGCCACCACGTGGCCCCCGCCATTAGGGCTCATGCGGTGTACCTAGGGACACATCCAATTAGCTCGTCTCTGTCCCGGCCTCTGCTCGCAAAAGTCGCCGTGGAGCTTGCGGAGAAAACAGGTGCACGCATGCTTCTGCATACGGCGAACCGCTCGCAAAACTCCTTGCGGCGGTTGAACGGGTCGATCAGCGCCCTGAAATTCACCGGCCGCTACGGAAGTCCGTACGACCTCGAACCGGTCGATCGCTCAACGAAAATCGAACACCTTGCTGCTGCTGGCTTGACCAGTATGGCGCAGCGCGTCGTCAGCGGAGACTCTAATCTGTGGTGCCGGGAATACGAATCCGGATTCTTGGACGACCCGGAAAACCACGCAATGGAACAGGACCTGTACCAGTGGACGGCCAACACCGGCAGCTACCCCGAAGAACTGATGAGCATCGGCTTCGCGAACGGACTCCCCGTGAACGTGGACGGCCGTGCTTTGGAGCTGGCTGCGATTATTGAGGAGCTCAATCACCGCGTTGGAAAATTCGGCTATGGACGCTATAGCGGGCTGGAGCATCTCGACCGCGGTGAAAAGGTACTCGAGGTACGTGAGATGCCGGCGGCCTGGATCCTCCTGAGAACTTTGCGGCATCTGGAAACGGCTTGCCTCAGTGAACGGCTGATCCGGGAAAAAATGGATATAGAACAGACCTGGGTGACGGAAGCTGTGGAAGGGCGCTGGTTTGGCGGACTAAGGTCCGCGGCCCAGGCTTTCATTGAGTCCTCGACCAGCCGGGTTACCGGCACTGTCACTTGGGCTATGAACCAACGTTCAGTGGATACAGTAAGCATTCACGCGCCGGACGCCCTGTACCTTCGTGACCGCGAAGCCTGGGAAGCGGAATCCGTGAATAACGAAAAGGAAGGCTACGCTATGCGTTCTGATGGACTGGTCCTGGCCGGGCTGAACAGTGTCTGATCCAACTTCTCTCCGGTCCGCGGCCAAGCGGGCCTCGGTTGTCGATGCTTTGCTGCTTGCCGTCGCTGTGGCTTGGGGCTCGACTTACTGGGTTGCCAAGGAACTGGTCAGTCAGGACACCGTGCTGGCGGTTCTTGGCGTCAGGATGACGCTGACCGCCGCCGCGCTGGGCCTGATTCTCGTCTTGATGCGCAAGCGGCTACAGAAGACGGAGGCAGCGATCGGCTGTATCCTCGGCCTGTTGCTGTCCACCGTCTTTACGTTCGAAACCTTCGGCATTGCCGCAACCAGCGCGACCAACGCCGGGCTCATCATCAGCCTCACCATCGTGATGACCCCAGTACTGGAAACGTTGGTCGGAAAGCGGAAGCTCAGCCGGCTGTTTTACCTGGCCGCGGTGATCGCGGTTGCTGGGGTCTACTTCCTCGCTACGGGCGGTGCCGCAGCATCCTTCGGGTTCGGCGATCTGCTAATCCTGCTGGCCGCAGTGGCACGTGCGGTCCATGTGACGGGGATGCACAGGCTCTCGGCAGGACGCAGCATTGATTCGCTAAATCTGACCTTCGTCCAGATGGCCACCTGCGCACTGGTGTTCCTCATCCTGTCCAGCCTCTGGGGCATGCCGGTTCCGGCCTATACAGGAGGCATGGACTGGTCCGCGGCACTCCAGATGGCGTATCTGGTGATCGTATGCACCGTTTTCCCGTTCTTTATTCAAATGTGGGCGGTTCGCAAGACCTCCCCGACTAGAGTGAGTCTCTTGCTTGGAACTGAACCGGTTTGGGCAGCAATCATCGGCGTTACGCTGGCAGGCGACGTCCTAGGCCCAATCGGAATCTTCGGTGTTGTGCTTGTGCTTGCTGGAACAATGTGGGGGCAGCGCCTGGAACTCAAGGCTCCGCCTACTGCCTCCGTTGCCTCCCGTGAACCTGAAGAGATCCGCACCCCGACGGCATAGTTAATACAACCCCCAGGGGACAACTGAATGAGTAGAGAAGCAGCCCGACGGACTCTCACCGGAGGGCTGCTTCTCTACTGGTACCGCAGCACAGAACACCGCCAACAACTCGTTCAGGCCGGCCAGCAGGCAATGGACCACGCACGGGAACTTAACCGGAACAAGCCATCACCGAGCCTCCTTCGCTGTCCGAGTTCCCGGGGCGGAGCCCCGTTATCGCATCCAGCGTCACTACATAACTTCACCGCCGGGTTGACGGATCATAGAAGCATCCACGCCTCATGCGTCCGTCTCTCCCATTTGTCTTGGGATGGGTTTTTTAGCCGGGACATAGCCGGCCCCTAACTAGTATCATGGTGATACTGTTTTGATGCTAGTATCAAAACAGTTCCGAAATTATACTGTTGCAGTATCGTCACGTGACTAAAACCAGATCGCCTTGATATCAGGGCAGTAGCATTCAATCTCTTGGAGAGGAAGACATGCCAGTAATCCTTGTCGCTTGCCAGAAAGGCGGGACAGGCAAAACAACGACAACAGTCAATGTCGCAGCCGAACTTGCCCGCTTGGGCCACGATGTCCTGATTGCAGACTGCGATAAAAGCACCGAGTCATCCTCCACATGGGCGCAAGACCGCGCCCAAGACGACTCACTCCCCCGCGTCCACGCCATCCAAAAGACCGGGAATGTTCGCGAGGCCCTGAAGGACCTCGCTGCCCGGTACGACTACGTAATCGTTGACGCCCCCGGCCATGACAGCCAGGAAATGCGCACAGCCATGACCGTGGCAGACCTGATGGTCATTCCTACCCGACCGTCCCAGTTCGATCTGGACACCCTACCCGGCTTGGCCGGACTGATCGAAGTCGCTCGGGATCTGAACCCCAAACTCAAAGCATTCGTCCTCCTGACACAAGTCCCCACGGACTCGAACGCCACGGAACAGGATGAAGCAAAGGAGTACCTAAGGGATTACCCACAGCTCCCACTCATTGATGCTGCGCTGAAGATCAGGAAGGCCTACCGCGACAGCATCCCGACAGGCCGAGGGGTCATCGAGCTGGGGAATGCTAAGGCAAAAGCAGAAGTTCAGGTACTGGTAAAGGAGATCCAAGGATGGCTATAAAGAAGCGCGCCGCACAATCGACGTCCCCCGCGACGGCTGACGAGGACGTCATAGCGAAGAAGGCCGAGGAATTCGGTCGTGGTGGCTACGCGCCGGAGGTGCAGGCGCCTTCCCTGGACCCGAATGCGCCTGTTGGCCCGCAGGGCATCCTGTTCCGGTTCAACGACTACCAGAAGCAGCTGCTCAAAGAAGAGGCTGAAGCCGATAGGCGCAGCCAGCAAAAGCTCCTTGAATCGATCATCTGGCCCGAGCTGGAACGACGACGCGCAGCCCGAACCCGGAAATAGACGGTATCGCGGTGGTATCAAAACAGTCGCAATCCAGTAGCGCAGTAGTCGCATAACGTCCACGGGTAACAAGGGGTGGCTTGTGAAAAAGTGAAATATCCGACGCTAAGGTTTTGCCGGGCGTCGTAGTGGCCTGTATTTGCCGGGTTTGATGTGGTTGGCGTGCGGCCAGGTGTAGTCGCCGGTGAGGTTGATGTGTTCCCAGCCCAGGGGTGAGAGGAACCGCAGGAGGTCCGGGTCAATATCACCGCCGTTGCTGGCCAGGGTGGAGACGGTGCGGTCAAGGTAGACCGTGTTCCAGAGAACGATGGCTGCGGTGAGAAGGTTCAGTCCGCTGGCACGGTAGCGCTGCTGCTCGAAGGAGCGGTCGCGGATTTCGCCGAGCCGGTTGAAGAACACGGCCCGGGCGAGGGTGTTCCGGGCCTCGCCCTTGTTCAGGCCGGCGGTGACCTTGCGGCGCAGGCCGGGATCTTGGAGCCAGTCCAGCAGGAACAGCGTCCGTTCGAGTCTGCCCAGTTCCCGTAGGGCGAGGGCGAGTCCGTTCTGGCGGGGGTAGGCGCCAAGTTTGCGCATCATGAGGGACGCAGTCACGGTGCCGGTTTTGATGGACGTTGCAAGGCGTAGGATCTCGTCCCAGTGCAAGGCGATCGTTGTCGTGTTGATCGTTCCGCCGATCAGCGGCGCCAAGCCAGAGAGTCCCGGATCGTTCGTGGGTGTGTAAAGGCGGGTGTCGCCGATATTGCGGATCCGTGGCGCAAACCGGTAGCCGAGCAGGTGCATGAGGGCGAAGAGATGGTCGGTGAATCCAGCCGTGTCGGTGTAGTGCTCCTGGATCGCCAGGTCGGACTCATGGTAGAGCAGCCCGTCCAGGACATAGGTCGCGTCGCGGTCCCCGACGTTGATGAGTTGGCTGTGGAAGGGCGAGTACTGGTCCGAGACGTGCGTATAGACGAGCCGGCCCGGCTCGGCACCGTATTTGGGGTTCACATGCCCGGTGGATTCGGCTTTGCTGCCGGCCCGGAAACGCTGCCCGTCAGAGGACGAGGTGGTCCCGTCGCCCCATTGCGCGGCGAAGGGGTGACCGTGCTGGGTGTTCACCAGTTCCGCCAGCGCGGCGCTGTAGGTTTCATCCCGGATGTACGCCGCCTGGTGGCGGTCCAGCTGGGCGTAGGTGACGCCGGTGCAAGACTCTGCCATCTTGGTCAGTCCCAGGTTGATTCCGTCCGCGAGGATCGCGGTGAGCAGGAGCTGCCTGTCCTTGGAAGGTTGGCCGGATTTAAGGCTGGTGAAGTGGCGGGTGAATCCGGTCCATGTATCCACTTCCATCAGCAGGTCGGTGATGCGGATCCGCGGGAACATGGCACTGGCCTGGTCGATCAGTGGTTGGGCGTGCGCGGGGACGATCGTCTCGAGCGGGGTGATTTTCACGCCCTTGTCCGTGACCAGTACCCCGGGCAGTTCGTCGCGGGACGCAAGCCTGTTGACCTGGTGCAGCTGTTCGCTGAGCAGGGCCAGGCGGTCCTGGAGATAGTGTTCGCCGCCGTCTGTCGTGATCAGAGGCAGCTTCCCGGCAGTTTTCATGACCGTGTAGTCGGGACGGGCAAGAAGGTAGTCGTCGAAGTCGCGGAATTGGCGTGATCCGGTGACCCACATGTCTCCGGAACGCAGCGCATTCTTCAGTTCCGTGAGGGCGCAGAACTCGTAAAAGCCCCGGTGGAAGCCGTCGTCGGTGAAGACCAGCGGTTTCCATCGGGGCCTGATGAAAGAGACCGGTGCATCGTCCGGGATCCTTCGGGCGCCGGTGGTGTTCAGGGCGCGGAGGACGTTGATCGCGGCCAGGAGGTCTTGTGCTGCGGGGGCTGCATGGAGGTCAAGGACGGCAAGGAACGCCGGGGTGTAGCGGCGCAGCGTGGTGAAGTGTGCGCTGACGAGGGCCAGGTGATCTTCGAAGGCCGGCCTGGTCATTTCCTTGGCCTGAGCGATGCTTTCGGCCAGGGATTCCCAGCCGATAGCTGTTTCGATCGCGGCGAAGGGATCTTCACCGTTTTCCTTTGCCGCGAAGAGGGCATCACCGAGCCGTGAGTGCATACGCATCATGGCTGTGACGGTGGAGCGGGACGCCAGCGTGTGCTGGTTTTGTTTGTTCTGCGCGGTCCGGATAAGCCGGCCAATGATGCGATCGTGCAGATCGATAATTTCGTCGGTGACCGTTGCCATGCTTTCCACTGCCATGGCAAAGAGGGTCGCGTACCGGCGTGCGGGTTCGAACTTGGACAGATCGGCCGCGGTCATGGAGGCACCCTCACGGGCAAGCTTCAGCAACCTGTTCCGGTGAACCAGCCGGCTCGCTGGCCACGGGAGATCAAGGGCACGCCAGGTAGTGAGCCGGTCGATGTGCTCGTTCATCGCGCGTGCGTTGGCGCGCAGGGGTGCCTGCCGCAGCCAGCCGATTTCGGTCGATGAACTCTCAGGGCGACGGAGAAGCAGCCCGTCCAGTCGTTTGCAGTGGTCCACGGACAGCTGCTCACACACGGTGGCGTAAATGTTCCGGTTCGCCTTGGTCAGGGCCTGGGCGCAGGCCCGTTCAATGACGCTGACGCCAGGCAGAGCGATCTTCTTTGCATGGAGGAAGTCTCGCGCGCTTTCAACCAGGAGCAGGCCCATGTCTGTTTGGGCAGCCACGCCGGCAACGTGCTCCACGAGCTGGCGGAAATCCGCGATGCCAAACGAAGACATCCCCAGATACGCGCGGATCTCTCTTCCGTGTTCTTGCCGCGTTTCCTCGCGTTCCCCGTAGTCTGTCCATGCATCGGCGGGGACGACCAAGCGGGAGGCCAGCCAAGAAAGCAGTTCAGGCGGGACCTCGGTGTCTTCGGCCAGCGCGATCCCTGGGTGACGCAGCAGAGCCAGCTGGGCGGCGAAGCCCAGCCTGTTCGTGTCTCCGCGACGCTGGCGGATCAACGACATATCAGCATCACTGAGCGTGTAGTGGGCTGCAAGGTCCTCTGCTCGTGTGGGTATTGCCACGATCTGGCTACGCTCTGCAGGTGTGAGTAAAGAGCGCAGAGCCACGTCAGAAGTCCTTATCTACTAAACGGCCGGGCCTCACAGGCATGCCGTCGTTCTGCTGTGGCGCGCAAGGCCCGTCGTTCATGGTTTGGCGAGGTGCCGGTAGATTGTGGGCCGGGTGACGCCGAACTCCTGGGCGATGTGCTCGACCGTGTGGGCCCGCTTCCCGTCGGGGCCCTTCTCTTCATACATTTCCCGGGCCAGCCTGACCTGGCGCGGGCCGAGCTTGGGTTTCTGGCCGCCGGTCCGGCCGCGAGCACGGGCAGCGGCGAGGCCGTCGCGGGTTCGTTCGGACATCAGGGCGTGTTCGAACTCGGCGATCGAGCCGAGGATCTGGAAAAACATCCGGCCGATGGCGGTGGAGGTGTCGATGCCCTGGTCCAGGACGACCAGGTCCACGCCGCGCACCTGCAGCGTGTTGGAGAGCTCGATAAGGTTCTCCAACGACCGGCCGAGCCGGTCGAGTTTGGTGACGACAAGCTGATCACCCGCCCGGTTGGTCGAGAGCAGCGCTTTGTCGAGTTCGGGTCTGCGGGCGAGTTTTCCGGAGGCCGTATCAATGAAGATCTGCTCGCAGTCGGCCGCTGTCAGGGCGTCGTGCTGGGCTTCGGGGTGCTGGTCATGGGTTGAAACCCGCCCGTATCCGATTCGCATTCCCAAAACGTATCAGTAACCCGGATGGGCGTTACATAGGAGAGTACACGCGAAGCATTACAAATGAGGCCCCGTACTTCCGCGCCTCTTCGAACTCCACTTGGAGTGTCTTGCGAACGATCGTTACCGTTACGGCTGTGTTCTGTAAGTACCTCCGCTTCCGGAAGTTGCGGGGCAAGTCGGGGCATGAGGATGGCATCGTCATCAAGAGAGACCTGAAGATGCTGACGCGCTTGGCCGAGGTGGAGCGAAATGCTCGTTCACGGGGGAGCGTGTCTATGCCAGCGCCTGCACGATGAATGTCCTAAGTGCCAATGGTGTTGCCCGTTTTTCAGGACAGGCTCAGGATCCCGGCGGCGAGCTCAGGGGCCTTGCCTCGTGATTCTCCTCGCCGGGCTGAAACCGCCGGGACTATCTCATTAACGGTGTATCCGGCGGTTTCCTTTAGTAGTTTTCAGCTGCCGGGAATCGGTCGCTGAAGGTGATGGCGAAGGCGTTCAAAGCGGGCTTCCAACGCACGGCCCATCGGGTCCTGCCGGCACCGGTCGGATCGAGGGATCTGGTGACGAGATACAGGCACTTTAGCGCGGCCTGCTCGGTTGGGAAATGACCGCGTGCCTTCACGGCCCGCCGGTACCGGGCGTTGAGCGATTCGATGGCGTTGGTCGAGCAGATCACGCGCCGGATTTCCACGTCGTAGTCCAGGAACGGGATGAACTCTTCCCACGCGTTCTCCCAGAGCCGGACGATCGCCCCGTATTTCCTGCCCCACCGCTCCGTGAGCTCCTCGAGTGCCGTCCGGGCGGCCGCGGCGTTCGGGGCTGTGTAGATGGGCTTCACATCGCGTTTGAGCGCGTCCCAGTCCTTTTTCGAGGCCAGTCGGAAGGTGTTGCGGATCAGGTGGATGATGCAGGTCTGCACCGTCGTCAGCGGCCAGACATTGCCCACCACTTCCGGCAGGCCCTTGAGTCCGTCGCAGACCAGGAAGAAGCTGTCTTTCACACCACGGTTCTTGATGTCAGTGAGAACGCTCATCCAGAACTTCGCGCCCTCGCCGCCGGTCCCGGCCCACAGGCCCAGAATGTCCTTCTCCCCGTCCAGGGTGACGCCAATGGCGGCGTAGATCGGCCGGTTGGCGACCTGACCATCGCGGATCTTGACCACAATGGCGTCGATGAAGATCGCCGCGTAGACCTCATCAAGCGGCCGGTTCTGCCACTCGTTCATCTCCTCGAGGACCCTGTCCGTGATCCGCGAGATGGTCTCCTTGGAAACGGAAGCCCCGTAGATCTCGGCGAAGTGCGCACTGATCTCGCCTGTTGTCAGGCCCTTCGCGTACAGCGAGAGGACCATCTCGTCCACCCCATTCAGCCGGCGCTGGCGCTTCCGGACAATGACCGGCTCAAACGTGCCCGCCCGGTCCCGCGGAACGTCGATGCCCACCGGCCCGGTGGTCTCCGTCAGCACAGTCTTGGACCGGGTCCCGTTGCGGGCATTGCCCGTCTCTTTCCCGGCCGCGTCGTGCTTCTCATAACCGAGGTGCTCCGTGAGCTCCTCATCCAACGCGGTCTCTATGACCGTCTTGGTCAGCTGTTTGAGCAGCCCGTCCGGACCAGTCAGAGACAATCCCTGTTCACGGGCCATCCTCACCAGCTCACGGGCGGCCTCAGCCTCCGAATCTTCCTTCGGTTTCCCAGTGGTGTCCGCAGTCTTCACGGCATCCAGTGTCACCGGCATATCCAGCTCATTCCTGCCAAGCAGACCGCCTGGCGTGTCGAGCCGGATACACCGTTAATTCCACAGTCCCGGCTAGGGGTCTGTCAATTATTCGGTGTAACTGGGGTTGTCTTCTCTAGCTCCTGCCGGCGGACAGGCGGCCGTCAAAGGTGATCTCGGAGGCGTTGAGAGTGGCCTTCCAGCGGTTGCTCCAGCGTTTCCGGCCCTTGCCGGTGGGGTCCAGGCTCATGATAGCCAGGTAGACGCACTTCAACGCGGACTGCTCGGTCGGGAAGTGGCCGCTGCACGATGACTGTCCTAAGTGCCAATGGTGTTGCCCGTTTTTCAGGACAGGCTCAGGATCCCGGCGGCGAGCT